>CALXPZ010000087.1 GCA_944390375.1 uncultured Alphaproteobacteria bacterium
GTATCAGTGTAACGCTGCGGGCAATACCGGCCAGATAAAGAGCTTCTTCCGCCGCCGTGTTTCCGCCGCCGACAACCGCCACATCTTTGTTGCGATAAAAGAAGCCGTCGCAGGTAGCACAGGCCGAAACCCCGAAACCGCGGAATTTTTCTTCGTTTTTAAGCCCCAGCCAGCGGGCGGAAGCACCGGTAGCAATGATCACGCTGTCCGCGCGGAAAGAGTTGGCGCCGTCGGAAACCAGCACAAACGGCCGGGACGAAAAATCAACTTCCGAAATCTGGTCATCGACAATCTGCACACCGACATGAACGGCCTGATCATGCATTCGCTGCATAAGTTCGCCGCCGTTAATCGGTTCGGGAAATCCCGGGAAATTTTCCACATCGGTAGTAATCGTCAGCTGCCCGCCTTTTTGCAGTCCGCTGACCAAAATCGGGGACAATCCTGCCCGTGCCGCGTAAATACCGGCAGTATAGCCGGCCGGACCGGAACCGATGATCAGCACTTTGGTTTTGTATTCTGCCATTTCAATAATCTCCTGTTTGCAAAACTCTTTACTTAAAATACTATTTTAAACGTTCTGTTCAAGGCAAAAAACAATTTGTACAGAAATAAAAAATATTTTCCTTTTTTCTCACGGAATTTAACTATCGGCGCCGATATTTCGGTTGACATTTTTGTCTAAAAGATATATATTTCATCTGATTGATAATCATTATTTTATATAACTTATGAAAACAACACCGTTTTTTAATGCCAGTCTGTTAAACGACGACATGGAAAATTTAAATGATTTGAAACTGCGCTCCTACACATTGTTAAGCAAAGTGTTCGCTGCCGTTTCCGTCATTGCTTGGCTCATCGGCCTGCTGATTCCTTTTTACACCGAAGTAAAGGAGATATGTTTCGACTTTCTTCTTCTGATCTGGTTTTTCAGCCTTGTGCTGACTTTAATCGGATATAGAAACCTCCGGCGCTGGAATTTTAAGCTGATGTTGGCCTTTACTATCTCGTTTGGTATGATTGCTTGTCTGTTGCTCGGAACAGCAATGCTTGCCTTTACCGTTCCGGCAGCCGTATTTTGTTTCTTTGCGGCTCTGGCTTGTCGGTTGTGGCGCAACAAAAAGGTCGCCCCTCTGATCGCCCCGGTGGCAATGACAATCATCATCCTGCTGCTGTTTGCCGTTCTGACATACAATGTTAACGGCATCTTTCTGGCCTCGATTGCGGCAGTTCATCTGCTCCTGTTCTGGCTGCTGACTGTTCTCTTTTTCAAACTGCAGGCAAACAAACAGATTATTACCGATACCGGCCGACACGTATCAGGCAGCCTCTTTCTGATTGCAGTCTATGAACTTTTGGGCTCTTTCACGTTTCTGATCGGGCTAATGATATGGACCGCATTCTGAAATCTCAAACAACCGTATTTTCCGGAGAGGGAATACGGTTGTTTTTATTTTTTCAAATTTTTCCCCTTAAAGATTGATTAACCGGCGAATATATGATACAGTAATTTCATCAGATTTTTATGCCGAGGATATATGCCATGACCAGAAGAAAAGCCCCTGTTGTTGTCGGTATAGGAGAAATTTTGTGGGATATGCTGCCCGGCGGCAAACGCGCCGGCGGCGCACCGATTAACTTTGTTTACCACGCGGCACAAATGGGCGCCGAAGGTTATGCCGTCAGTGCCGTCGGAGATGATGAAGACGGTCGGGAAATCCTTACCGAGCTCACCAAAAGCAAAATTGCCAATGTCATTGCCAAAGTTCCCTATCCGACCGGAAAAGTGTTGGTTGAACTGCACGACGGTATTCCCTCCTACACGATTGTCGAAAACGTGGCCTGGGATCATATTCCCCTCTCGCAAGATGCCCTGTCGCTGATCCGCCGGGCAGACGCCGTTTGTTTCGGCACCCTGGCCTCGCGAAACGAAGCCAGCCGCAAAACCGTTATCCGCCTGCTGGAAGAAGCCTCTCCGCAGGCGCTCAAATTTTTTGACATCAACCTGCGCGGCAACTACTATTCCCCGGAACTGATCAAACGCTTTCTTGATATTGCCGACATTTTCAAACTCAACGACGACGAAATAAAAGTAATACGCCGGCTGTTTTCCCTAAACGGCTCCGATGAAGATATCTGTCGCCATTTGCTGGAAAAGTACCGGCTGAAATATCTTATCTTTACCGCCGGCGAAAACTACAGCATTATCTACTCTCCGCAAAAACGCTCTTTTCTGCCGACCCCGAAAGTCTGCGCAACCGACACCGTCGGCGCCGGCGATGCTTTCTCGGGTGTTTTTGTGTATGACATTTTAACCGGCAAAAGCCTGGAAGAAGCCCACCGGGACGCCGTCCGCATATCTGCCTTTGTCTGCACGCGCGCCGGCGCCTGGCCCGAATATACACCGGATTTGAAAGGATAAAAAAATGGAACAAAAATCTCATACCCTGCTAAAACTTATCCCGATTATGCTGGCCTTTTTTGCCATGGGTTTTGTCGACCTGGTCGGCATTGCCACCAACTACGTCAAAAACGATTTTGCGCTCTCGGATTCCGTGGCCAATCTTTTTACCTCCATGGTCTTTTTCTGGTTTTTGGTCTGCTCCGTTCCGACCGGTATGCTGATGAACAAAATCGGCCGCCGCAAAACCGTGCTCTTAAGCTTGTTTTTAACCGCAATCGCCCTTATCATTCCGCTGGTTGACTACAATCTTCCCCTGATGCTGATTTCCTTTTCTCTGCTCGGCATTTCAAACGCGGTTATGCAGGTTTCCCTCAACCCGCTGCTCTCCAATATCGTCAGCGACAAAAAACTCTCTTCCGCCCTCACCTTCGGACAGTTCATCAAAGCGATTGCCTCGTTTGTCGCGCCGATTATCGCGGCCTGGGGCGCTCTCCGGTTTGACAACTGGCGCCTGTTGTTCGGCGTTTTTCTGATAGAAGGCATTATTGCCGCGGCGGCTTTGTGGTTTGAAAAAATCAAAGAGGAAGAAATAACCGGCCGCCCTTCCACATTCAGAGAATGTTTTTCCCTCCTCGGCGACACCACCGTTTTGCTCTGTTTCATCGGCATTATCTGCCATGTCGGCATTGACGTCGGTACCAACGTTTCGGCACCCCGCATCATCATGGACAAAATCGGCATCAGCCTGACCGAGGCGGGATATGCCACCAGCGTATATTTTCTTTTCCGCACGATGGGCTGCCTGGCCGGCACCTTTATTCTGGCCAATTTTTCCACCCGCCGCTTTTTTGCCCTCAGCATCACTCTGCTTGCGGCCGGTATGCTCGGATTGATGGCTTTTAAGACAACCACGGCTCTGTATGTCTGCATTGCCTTAATCGGCTTTAACAACGCCAATCTTTTCCCGATTATGTTTTCGCAGGCAATTCTCCATATGCCGGATAAGAAAAACGAAATCTCCGGACTGATGATCATGGGCATTTTCGGCGGCGCCGTTTTTCCGCTCGTTATGGGGCTGGCCTCCGACTTTGCCGGTTCGCAAAACGGTGCGGTGGCCATTATGGGACTGGGCGTCGTCTACCTGTTGACGATCATCGGCAGGGTGCGCAACACCAACCGGAACTAGAGAATGAAAAAAACGGAAAAAATAATCTGGACAGCGGCTGCCGTATTGGGAGCCGTTTCCCTCTTTTACAATCTGCGCCCTTTGCCGGAAAATTCCCCGCCGGCGCCCCAAGCGGGAGAATATTACTGCCCGCCGGAAATGCAGGCCGGAGCAGATAAGCTGAAACCTTCTCCCCAAACGGCGGAAGAGCTTAAAAATTATCCCCGGCTGATTGAGGAAGCGCCGGCCCCTTCCGAAGCCTGGCGGCTTAAAGAAGAGGCAAAAGCCAAACTCGACGCCTACAACCGGCAGATAAGAGAATATAACGAATATCTCGAAAAATACTGCGCGTCCGGCCCAACCCGATGAAAAATTTTTCTATTTTTTCCGTTTATATTTGATAATCATAATCAAAATTGCGGAAGCAAAGAAAAGAGAAATCAGGTTAAACAGTACCATCTGCACCGAGCGCAGATAAAGCCCGTACAAAACCCAGCAGGCAACGCCCGTGCAATAGATGATATAGCTTACAAGCGACAGATCCTGAACGTTTTTGCTTTTAATGGTTTGCAAAGTTTGCGGCAAAAAGCAGACCGCCACGCAAAGACCGGCAACATAGCCGATAATTTCAGCCAGTATATTCATTTCAAATCCTCAGATAATGTTCTTTTTTTCCTCCAAGGTATAAAATATTTTTCCGACGATTGCAACCGCCCGCTTTCAAAATAAAAAAAGAAACGCATATTTTCCAAATATCTTATTGACAACGATCTAAAAATATGCAATCTACATACAGGAAATTATCCGCCGTATGCGCTCCTAGCTCAGCTGGATAGAGCAACAGCCTTCTAAGCTGTGGGTCGGGCGTTCGAATCGCCCGGAGCGCGCCAATTCTAAAAAAGCACCTTTTTCAAAAGGTGCTTTTTTTGTATCATGACTAAAAAAAACAAAAAACCTTTTATGCCAGCGATTTCACTCTTGTACTTCCGGGTATATTTAGCCCTGCCCCTTATCCGCGGCGGCCAAAAACCGTTTTACTTTAAGCTGGGCGCGTATTGTTTTCTTTTTTTCCCGAAAACGCAGCCGGTCGGCGCCAAAAGAAATTTTGGACAACAGCCAGTACCCCACATAAGCTGCCATACCGGCAGTTTCCATTCCCTGCTTTTTGGCCGAAAACAGCTTTTCCCCGTGTTCCACAAAAAGATACTCACGCTGTATCCGGTTCAGTTTGTGCGCCACGGTACGCAGTTCCTCCGGCGCAAACAATTCAAAAAACATCATCTCTGCCTGCCGCCGGCAAAATTCGGCAAACACCGGCAACATCCCCGGCGCCATTCTCTTGTTTTGCAAAAAAGAATAAGCAAAATTGCAGATTTTAAAGCGGTCATACTTATCTTTCGGCCGGCAGTCAAAATAATTGCCCATAATCGAACCGGCGCGAATACGGTAATTATAAAGCATATCGGGCAAAAAGAATATCGTTTTGGCAAACATCCCGTAAAGCAGCCAGAAAACATCGTCATCATGTTCGCAGCCGTCCGGAAAACAAATCCCCTGCCGCTCGATAATGCTTTTTTTGAAAATCTTGTTCCACAACACAACACCTGTATTCAAAAGCATATTTTTATCCAAATTGAACCGACCCGTATAAGAGGAATTATATGCCAGATCGCCGGCTGCCCGGCGGCAGGAACCGACATTTTTGTCTTCAACCACCGTCCTTGCTCGGCAAACAACAACATCGACCTGCTCCCTTTCCATAATTTCCAGCATTCTCCGGCAATAATCCGCCTCATACCGGTCATCCGCATCACAAAACATAACATAAGGCGCCGATGCATTCGCCAATCCCAGATTGCGTGCCGTCGCCGGACCAGCATTGGCTTGCGAAAACAATCTGAACCGCCGGTCTGTTTCGGCAAAGCGGCGCAAAATTTCATCGCTGCCGTCCGTCGAGCCGTCATCGACGCATAACACCTCAATATCGACCAACGTCTGCCCGGCAAGAGCCGCCAGACATTGTTCAAGATATGCCCGGGTATTATAAACCGGCACGATTACAGAAATTTTTGCCATTGACATTTTCCCGTTAAACCGCTTTTTGCCTGACCTGGGCACGATATTCCCGCTTAATGCATTTCAACTCTTTTTTCAGTTCTTTTCTTTTCAGCCGATAAAACTTCCGTTTTTTTCCGAGTGTTATTTTGGAAAGCAGTTTAATTTTGGCATAATGCAGCTTCCGCGGCAAATAATCATTCGCGTAAGAAACACTTTCTTTAACCTCCGGCACCGACGGTATAAAATTACTGAACAATATCTCCTCATAAAACGGCGTCTGCCGGGCATAATTCCAAAAACAGTCAGACATTTCATACCGAGGATAGTTCCAGGGCTTTTTTGAACCTGCAAAATGAACTATCTTGGCATTTTCTTTACTAAAAAGATAGTCTTCCAAAATTTTAAGCGGCAGTTCATTACGATACCCCGGATTCCAAATCGGCAAATGATATTCATAATTCCAATATCCTGGCAAAAAATAAACATCATCCTGAAAGATAACATTTAATATATCCTGATCAACCATATAAGGAGATTTCACACGGTTCATGACTTCGGCAAATTTTTTCTCTATACCGACGGATCTTATCTTGTCAAGCGACATAATCAGGACTCCGGAATTAAAATAACCGTATGGATTTTTAAGTCCCAGCGTCCTGTTGACATAATCCGTAATAAACGGATCGGAAAAATACATACGGATAACTTCCGTATCGGGTACAGCTCCGAGCGCTTTGTCTTTGATATCCGTTTGCCACAAAAGCGCGGCATCAGCTTTCAGCACCAGATCGGAATCAAGGTACAACACCCGGTCAAAAGCTGTCAAAATTCTGGCAATAAATATTCTGTAATAAACCGCCGGTGAAAAATGAGATGTCAAAAAGAAATTTTTACTCAATGCCTTATCAATGTAAGCATTAACATCGACAAATCGAATATTAATATTTTTATATTTATCGGCCAAACGGACAACCTTATTTTCATCTTCTGCAGATATATCCCCTGCCAGAACAATGATGTCATAATTATACTTATCATCCGCATTGGCAATAAGCGACTGTATGGCAACACCGGTATACAAAATATAATTGGCATCGGTCGAAAAACATACCGAAATACTGTTATCGGCAAACGCCGGCAGAATTTCCGGTAAAACGGAAGTGTCCGTTACCAATATTTCCTGCAACTCCAACACATCGGCACCCTGCTCCTGTAAACGGGTAATATATATACCGAACAACCATTCGGCAATATACGCCAAAGCCCGGGTTTCTTCCACATTATAATTGCTGAGATCAATCTGCCTCTCGGCTTCCTCCAAAATATCAAACAACCAGCGGCAATAATTGCAAAAAATATCTTTTTTCATTATAAAGACATTCGTAAAATATGCATAGTCGGCATTGTTGTATCTGACAGCTGCTTCGGTATATTCCGGATACTTTTTATTCAAAATAGCCAACACCGCTTCATAATCTTTTATATGCAGTTTTTTTTGAGAATTTTCATAATGATTATACGGGGTCAGCGTACCAAGGCGCAGCAAATCCGTACGAGCCGCCACAATAAGATCACGTCCCTGCACTGTCTCGACAATAGCGTCATCATTGAGGCGATATTTTTGCAAATACCCGTCATCAACGACCGTTTCCTCGACAAAACCGTATTTATTAGCCGTAAAATGTTTGTTGCGATTAAAAGATAAATGTCTCCGGTAATGCATAAAGCCGATATAATCGGGATTTCCGAGTTCACTGTAATTTTTCCACGCCCAGTAAAAAGCCGTCAACTCACAAAATTTCCGGTTCTCTTTGGAAATATTGTCGCCGGTATCATCACCGATCATGTTATCAAGCATCCACCGATAATCCTGTTCTTTCAGGACCCCGTCTTTAGACGCAGACATAGTCAAAGCCCGCCCCAAATGAATTGGCTCAAAAATATCATTTTTCAGCAAATACGCCGGTTTATGATAACCGACAAGAATTTTTATTTTCGGTTTTTTACCCATATCATTTTATCTCCTCAAAAAGTTCCAATGCCCGTTTGACTGTTTCGTCCATGTTATAATATTTGTAATCGCCGAGCCTGCCGGCAAAATAAACGTTTTTCAATCCGGCTGCTTTTTGACGGTAGCGTCCGTAAAGTTCGTGGTTTTTCTTTTCCGGCACCGGATAATAGCGTTCGTTTACCCCGGTCACATAGGGCTCGGGATATTCTTCCGAAACCACCGTTTGCGCCGCTTGTTCGTCCAAATAATATTTATATTCGACGGAGCGGGTAAAATCGTAATTTTCCGGAAAATTGATCTGCGGTCCGCTCTGGTAACAAGCTCGCTCAAACCGCTTAAAGCGAATATTCAAGCTCCTGTACGGCAGTTCTCCCAGTTCAAAATCAAAAAACTCGTCTATCGGACCGGTATAAAACAAGCGTTCATAACGAACCTGATTACGGATCTCGCCGAAATCCGTATCAAGTTTCACTTTTATCCGCGGATCGGCCAGCATAATTCGCGCCATTTTGGTATATCCTCCGGCCGGTATCGCCTGATATTTGTCCTGAAAATAGCGGTCATCACGGCCGGTATAAACCGGCACTCTGCCGCTGACGGAAGGATCCAGATCTTCCGGCTTAACGCCCCATTGTTTGGCCGTATAGCCGAGAAACACTTTTTCATACACATACTGCGCCAAAAAGCGTAAATCCTCATCGTTTGCCAGTCGCAGATCCAAAATCGGCACCTTTTTGTTAAAACCGAATTTTCCAACCAGTTTTTCCTCCAACCGCCCGGCCAGATGTGCCGGAAATACTTTGTACAGGCTGTCGAGATTAAACGGAATATTTACCTCCCGCCCGTCTATCACCGCTTTAACCCGATACATAAAATAATGCCAGTCGGTAAATTTGCTCAGATAGTCCCAGACTTTTTTGTCATTGGTATGAAAAACATGCGGTCCGTATTTATGAACGGTAACACCGCTTTCGTCTTTATAATCGTATATATTGCCGCCGATATGAGGACGGCGGTCGACCACCAGCACCGTTTCTTTTTTCTTTGCGGCCAGCCTTTCGGCCAGCACCATACCCGACAGGCCGCAGCCGACAATAAGGTTTTTTACTTTTTCCATTGCTTAAAACTTTCTGTTTATTTCCCAGTTCCAGGCCGTGCGCACAATCTCGTTTATATCCGTATACCGCGGATGCCAGCCGAGAACTTCCTTGGCTTTTCGGTTGTCGGCCCACAACTGTGCCGGATCTCCCGGCCGGCGCGGAGCATATTCAAGCGAACATTTCAATCCGCTTGCCTTTTCCGCGGCCGCAACAACCTCTTTAACGCTGGAACCTTTACCGGTACCAAGATTAAGACAACCGTTGAAAATCCCGGCTTTTTCAAGTGCCAAACAATGAGCTTCCGCCAGATCTTCCACATGGATATAATCGCGAATACAGGTTCCGTCCGGAGTATTGTAATCGCTGCCGAAAATTTTTATGCTTTGCCGCTCTCCTTTAATCGCCTGCAAAACCAGCGGTATCAGATGAGTTTCCGGCCGGTGGCTTTCACCGATGCTGCCGTCGGCGGCCGCTCCCGCCGCGTTAAAATAGCGCAGAGATATATATTTTAGTCCGTAGGCCTGCCTGTAATCGGACAATATCTGTTCAATCATCAGCTTGGTTCGCCCGTACGGATTGATCGGATTTTGCGGATGTTCTTCGTCTATCGGCAGATATTGCGGCTCGCCGTATGTGGCACAGGTGCTTGAGAAAACAATTTTTTCAACGGAAAATTCCCGCATGACCGACAACAGATTAAGCGTGCCGATAACATTGTTGCGATAGTATTTCTGCGGCAAACAGACGCTTTCGCCGACATAGGCAAAAGCCGCAAAATGAATTACCGCTTCCGGTCGGAATTTGCAAAAAACATGTCTTAAAGAATCTTTATCAAGCAAATCGGCCTGCTCAAAGGCAGCTCTTGGGTCAACCGCTCCCCTGTGGCCGTAAACCAGGTTGTCGGCAACCGCGCAGTCATACCCGTTGTCAAGCAGGCCTTTTATCGTATGCGAGCCGATATAGCCCGCACCCCCCGTTACTAAAATCATCTGATTTTCCCCTCTTTTTTATTTTTGCAGGTTACGGTGAGCTCATTCCGCCGCCAACGCCGGATGTGCAATTTCCCGCTTAAAATAGTCGATTGTCTTTTGCAACCCCTCGTCAAGAGAAACCGACGGCTCCCAACCGAGTTTATTCTTTGCCAGCGAAATATCCGGCCGGCGCTGAGTCGGATCGTCGGCCGGCAAATCCTTATACACGATTTTGGAATGGCTTCCGGTCTGCGCCACCACTTTTTCCGCCAACTCTCTGATGGTAAACTCGCCCGGATTGCCGGTATTGACCGGTCCCTGAAAATCCTTCGGGCTGTTCATCATCCGCACCATGGCTTCGATCAAATCGTCCACATAGCAAAAAGAACGGGTCTGATGACCGTCGCCGTAAATGGTAATATCCTCTCCCCTCAGAGCCTGACAAATAAAATTGCTGACCACTCGTCCGTCATGCGGATCCATGTTGGGACCGTAAGTGTTAAAAATGCGGATAACTTTGATATCCACCCCTTCGTGCCGGTAATAGTCAAAAAACAGACTTTCCGCACAGCGCTTACCTTCGTCGTAACAGGCGCGGATACCGATCGGGTTGACGTTTCCGCGATAATTTTCCGTCTGCGGATGCACCAATGGCTCGCCATATATCTCCGATGTAGACGATTGTAAAATCGTTGCCCGGTGAGTTTTTGCCAGCTCCAGCATATTAAGCGCTCCCAAAACGCAGGTTTTGGTGGTATCTATTGAATGCTTGCCCTGATAGGCCGGCGGACTGGCCGGACAGGCCAAATTGTAAATCTGATCCAGATGTTCATCAAAACTCAAAGGTTCGCAAACATCGTGGTTAATAAAACGGAAATGCGTATTGCCAAGCAAACCGCTGATATTTTCCAAACGGCCGGTATAATTGTTATCCATGCAAATCACTTTATGTCCGTCGTTGACAAGCCGGCGGCAAAGGTTGGAACCGAGAAAACCGGTTCCGCCGGTTACAAGTATTGTCTTCATGAAAATCCTCTTATTTTTTGTTTTAACCTCGGCACCGTCAAAAAAAGGCGGCACCTGACCCTTTCAAAAAATTATTCTTGTCCGAAAGGCGATAATCCGAAAAAAATTCCTAAACCTTTTGGGCAAAAAATAATTTTCCCTCTATATAATCGGGGGTTCAAAAATTTCACCGTCTTGAAAAAAATTTTTTTGATACTTACCGGTCCAACCGACGCATACATCTGTTTTGGCGTCAAATAAAAGAAAATTTTTGCTGCATCGCTTTTAAAAAAACTTCCGCCGCCGGAGAAAAAGCCGGATATTTCTTCCATACAATATCCAGGGCGGAAACCAGCCTCGGCATCAACGGACGAAAACAAAGCCCGGTCCCGTCGGTAGCTACCAACCCTTCCAGGCTCAAAACATAACCGG
>CALXPZ010000088.1 GCA_944390375.1 uncultured Alphaproteobacteria bacterium
GACGGAATAGACGATATCACCGGCGAACCGGTGGAATGGTATTATGACGGCGCCGTCAAACTGAGTTGGACCTACAGCTGTTATCTGCTCTGGTATCAGCCTGAACGGTAGTGCAAAAACAAAAAACACCCCTTCCTTTACGGAACGGGTGTTTTTTTATATAAAAATTATATTTTCTGTCATTTTTTTTTAATTTTTCTCTTGTTTTTTGGACAAAAATATGGTATTTGTACAAATATAACTAATTAATTTATGAATTATGAAACAAAAATATCTTAACATTCTTGGCAAAGTAATTGCCGCTTCTATTTGGGGAACGATCGCTATCATGGCTTTTGTACTTTCATTCCCATTTCTGTTTATCTCCTTTTTGCTGGGGGGAGAAAAGAACGCAAGCTTTGCAGAATAAAAAATTCTGTTGCTTATACAAAAAAGTCCTGCCGTCGGGCAGGACTTTTTCTTTTGCCTTTTTAACGTTTGTAAGCAGCTCGCGGCATATAATGCGTGTGCAGCAGGTGGTGCGCCTTTTCGCCGTTCGGTTCGCCGATATATTCATCATACAGTGTTTTAATCGACTGATTGTGATGCGACAGCCGGTTTTTGGCGTGCAGGTCTTCGTTAAACAGTCCTTGAGCACGTTTGCGGCGGATGTCGTCGGTAATGCCGCGCGGTTTCGGTTGTCCGGGCAACATAACCCGCGGTTGTCCGCCGCCGGCGATGCAGCCGCCGCGGCAGGCCATCACTTCTACAAAATGATAGGGAAGTTCTTCTCCGGCGGTTTTGGCTTCGCGGATTTTATTGAGAACTTTTTCAACATTGCCGGTGCCGTGGGCAACAGCTATGCGAATCGTTTTACCGGCAATGGTTACTTCAGCCTCTTTTATGCCATCCAACCCTTCTATGGATTGGAAATTAAGTTCTCCCAGTTCGCAACCGGTGATGTAAAAATAAGCGGTTCTCAAAGCCGCGGTCATTACACCGCCGGTTGCGCCGAAAATGGTGCCGGCGCCGGAATATTCGCCGAGCGGGCTGTCGGCCGTTTCATCCGGCAGGCTGCGGAAGTCGATGCCCGCCTGCTTGATCATCCGTGCCAGTTCGCGCGTGGTGAGTGAAACGTCAACATCCTGAAAACCGGAAGAACTCATATCTTCGCTGCGGACAATTTCCCATTTTTTGGCGGTGCAGGGCATAATCGAAATGACGCGGATTTTGGCCGGGTCAATGCCCATTTTGTCGGCGTAATAAGTCTTAGCCAGCGCGCCGACCATGGATTGCGGCGATTTGCAGGTTGAAAAATGACTGATCATGTCCTGATGATATTTTTCCAGCAAATCAACCCAAGCCGGGCAACAGCTGGTGAACATCGGCAGGCTTTCCGGCTCTTTGGTAAAGCGGCGGACAAATTCGGTGGCCTCTTCTATAATTGTCAGGTCGGCGCCGAAATTGGTGTCAAATATCCGCTTAAAGCCCATCCGGCGCAGGGCGGCATAGGTCTTGCCGGTCAGGTTTTCGCCAAAATCAAAGCCGAATTCCTCGCCGATGGCAACCCTTACCGCCGGTGCGATCTGGACAATGGTGTAAATGTCTTTATCGTTTAACATATCCCAGACTTTTTGCGTTTCGTCATATTCGACGATGGCGCCGGTCGGGCAGTGCGCCGAGCATTGTCCGCATTTGATGCAGGGGCTGTCGGCCAGGTTAATGCCGTTGGCAGCGGTTATCCGTGTGGCCAGGCCGCGGTTCAAATATCCCAGCGCCCAGACGTTTTGCTGGTTTTGGCAAACTTCGACGCAGCGGCCGCAAAGAATGCATTTGCTCGAATCGAGCACCAGCGCTTTGGTCGAATCGTCAATCGGCCAGCGTTTGGTGAGGTTTGGCAACGGGGCGTCTTTGATGCCGAAGGTGTTGGTCAGATCTTGCAGTTCACAATGGCCGGAGCGAATGCAGGTGAGGCAGGCGTTGGGGTGATTGCTCAAAATCAGCTTTAAAACCGTGCGCCGCACATCAACCAACTCGGCGTCGGAAGTAATAACTTCCATCCCTTCGGCTATTGGTGTCGAACAAGAGCGCATAATCCGCCCGTTGACTTTAACAATGCAGATTCCGCAGCCGGCGGTGGCGTCAACATCGGGGTGTTTGCATAAGGTCGGGATTTCGATATGAACGCTGCGGGCGGCCTCCAAAATGGATGTGCCGGCGGTCGCTTCTACATCATAGTTGTCAATTTTTAGTTTTACCATTATTTTGCCTCCCTGTTGTTTGCAGCGTTTGCGGCAACTTTTGCCTCATATTCTTCGCCAAAATAGCGCAAGGTTGACAGAACCGGGTTGGGCGCCGTCTGTCCCAGACCGCAAAGAGAAGCCTTTTGCATGGCAACGGCAATTTTGCGGAGCATTTCAACATCCTGGGCGGTGCCTTTGCCTTTGGCTATTTTTTCCAAAAGCAGCAGCATCTGCTTGCCGCCGATACGGCAGGGCGCGCATTTGCCGCAGGATTCGTCAACCGTGAAATCAAGGTAAAATTTGGCAATGTCGACCATGTCGGCGGTTTCGTCCATCACAATCATACCGCCGGAACCCATAATCGACCCGACTTTTTTCAGCTCTTCGTAACAAACGGGCAGGTTGACGTCGGCTGCCGGAATGACGCCGCCCGAGGGACCGCCGGTCTGGACGGCTTTCAGTTTTCTGCCGTTTGGCACGCCGCCGCCGATTTCGTTGACGATGGTGTCGATAGTGGTGCCCATCGGTACTTCGATCAGACCGGAATGTTCAACCTGGCCGGTCAGGGCAAAGACTTTGGTGCCTTTGGATGTTTCGGTGCCGAATGAAGAAAACCAGTCGGCGCCTTTTAAGATAATCGACGGGACGTTGGCCAGAGTTTCCACATTGTTGATGCAGCTCGGCTTGTCCCACAGACCGACTTCCGTCGGATAGGGCGGGCGCGGCCGCGGGGTGCCCCGTTTGCCTTCAATCGAATGGATCAGCGCGGTTTCCTCACCGCAGACAAAGGCGCCGGCACCAAGCCTGATGTCGATGTTGAAGTTAAAGCCGCTGTTCATGATGTTGTTGCCGAGCAGACGGGTCTTTTTGCAGGCTTTGATTGCTTTTTCTATCCTTTCCACCGCCAGCGGATATTCCGCGCGGATGTAAAACCAGCCTTCGGTGGCGCCGATGGCGTAAGCGGCAATCATCATCCCTTCAATAACGTCATGCGGATTCGACTCGAGAATACTGCGGTCCATATAAGCGCCAGGGTCGCCCTCGTCACCGTTGCAGATGATAAATTTGTCGTCCACCGCCGGTACTTTTGCCGCCAGTTCCCATTTTAAGCCGGTGGGAAAACCGGCACCGCCGCGGCCGCGCAGGCCGGATTTTTTGATTTCGGCGGCAACTTCCGCAGGAGTCATGGTTTTTAAAACTTTTTCCAACGCCAGATAACCGCCGCGGGCGATATATTCCTGAATGTCCTCAGGGTCTAGGTGACCGGCCTGTTTTAACACCACTTTTTCCTGTTTGGTGAAAAACGGCAGATCAAGCGAGAGGATATATTTGTTTAAAAATTCCGGCAGCTCAAAAGTTTCTCCCTCTTCCAGCTTGAGTGCGGGAACAACGTGTTCGGTGATGATAATGCGGGCAACCAACGGTTCCAGACGTTTGTAAAGGACGTCTTTCTGTCCTTTGATTTCTACCCGAACCAGCGGACCCTGGGCGCAAAGCCCCATACAGCCGGTGGCAACGATGCGAACCTTTCCTTCCAGTCCGTGTTCCACCACCGCCGATTTCATCAGGTTGAGGATGTCATCGCTGCCGGATGATTTGCAGCCGGTCGAGTGGCAGCAATAAATGGTGCAGGCGTAGCGGTTAAGTTCCTGCAGTTTGTTTTTGGCAATTTCGTGAATGTCAAATCTTTTATCAATTTCGTTCATATCAGCCATGAGCCAGCTCCTTGTCTTCATCATCAAATTTTTTGCGCCATTCGTCGATGATATTGCGGACATCGCCGACGGTTACGCGGCCGTAGGTCTTTCCGTTGACGACGCAAACCGGAGCCAGTCCGCAGCAGCCGACGCAGCGAACGCATTGCAGGTGAAAAGTGTGGTCAGGGGTGCTTTCGCCCTCATTGATACCGAGTTCTTTTTTAAATTCCTCCAGCACTTTATCGTTGCCTTTCAGATAGCAGGCCGTTCCCGTGCATACGGAAATAACCGCTTTGCCGGGAGCGTCCAGCTTGAAAAAATTGTAAAAAGTGAGAACTTCGTAAATCCTGGCCAGCGGAATGTCCATTGCCTGTGCAACTTCAATCGCATCTTCCCACGGAATATAGCCTTTGACATCCTGGATTTCGTGGAGCGCCATAATCAGCGACCCCCTTTTTTTGCGCCACTTGGTGGCTACCTGTGTTGCAACAGAAGTATCGCCCATATTGCTCATCCTCCTAAAATGATTACTTATGTGCTTTATGTTATTACCCTATTGGTTAATACATAATTACACAAGCTTAAAATTTTGCCGGCAAGAAAAAGCTTTTCAGATATGTCCGGTTTTAAACAGTTGACGGTATTTGTATATGCTGCCGCCCTCAACATCCCAACTGAAATCTTTTTGCATGGCGTTGATGGTCATTGCTTTCATTTTATCAAAGTGGCGGTAAAATGTTTCCAGCGCTTTGCAGAGGGTTTCCGCGTAGGCGTTGGCATTTGTTTTCAGCCTTTGCGCCGTCAGGTTGCTGCCATATACCCGTCGTTTGTTTGAAGAGAAAAAGACCTCGGTGCGGAAGCCGTCAACGCCGTTTTCAATGGTATCGACCAGTCCGCCGGTGGACATGGCAACCGGCAGCGCGCCTTTGGCCATCGCTTCCATCTGGGTTAGGCCGCAGGGTTCAAAACGGCTAGGCATCATATAAAAATCGGACGCCATCTGGATGGCATAGGCAAAGTCGTCCTGATAACCGCGGAAAACAAAAAGGCGTTCCCCGCATTTGGGGTTGACGGCCATAATCTTGTCTTTCAGATTGGTGAGGTGCTCGAAACATTTGCTGTCGCCGGCGCCGCCCAAAATGAAAATCGGCATTTCTATATGCTTGAAACCGCCAAACCGCACAAACAGACTGTTGATAGCCTGCGCGGCAATGTCGTAGCCTTTTTGCTCGACCAGGCGACTGGTAGCGCAAACAATCGGCAAATGTTCAACGTTTTTGATTTTTTTGCTGAGATCGTTGAAACGATATGTGTCCACCAGCGGAATCACCTTTTGTTTGAAATCCGGATCAGAAGCAATTTTTGAAATCAGGCGGATAAATTCCTTTTTGTTTTCCAGTTTTGCCTCAAGATGGTTTTCGTCATAAAATTTGAAACGGAAAGGATCAAAATAATGATTGATTGCCTCAATCCGTTCCGGGTTGGGGGTGATCAGCTTTTTATCGTAGCCGTTGACGATGCCGAAGAAATTGCGGTGGTCTTTGCGGATTTTCAAAATATCGCGGAAGTCAAAGCCGAAGTCGAGTTCCTTGGATACTTCTTCCATATAGTTTTTGGATACGGTTACCACGCGGTCGGCCAGGTGAAAGTTGCACGAGGCCTGATTGTAGCAGTCGTAAACGATCAATGTATCGCCGGTGCGCGGGTTGGCGTTTTTAATCGCTTTTGCGTTTTTGAAAACGGCGGTGGCGGTGTTTTCGTAAAGAGAGTTGAGAATTTTTGAGGTGTTGTGATAGTCCCAGCCCTGATAACCGAGATGGTGCGCCAGATGTACAATCGGCAGATTTTTTAATTTGCCGCAAAGTTCGGGACTCATTTGACCGATTTCCTGCTGGGCAACCGTAAAATATTTTGTCAGGCCGGACAAGGCGCCGCTGTGCCAGTCGTTGGCAATCAGCAGGTTGGGGGCCTTAAGCGGCGGTTTGCTTTTTTCAAACAGGGTTTTGACCAGCTGGTAAACTGCTTTGGAAAAAAAGGCAAAACGCTCAACTTCGTTGATGTTGTATTCATTTAAAATATAGCAGCCGTCTTGAGCCGGGTTGTTGTCCGGATGCGGGTTGATGGAAAAAAAGCGTTCGTTTTTGAGAAAGATATATTCGACATTCTCAAGCCGGCCGCAATAAACGTCTACGTTGAATTTGGACAGCACGTTGCGGTCGCCGTAAAATGGCACTTTCAACGTCAGCATTTTTTTGACGGATATGGATCTTTTTTCAGCTCCGTTGTAGCGGTCGTCGGCAAAAGATGCTTTCTTTTTGCCGGTATCGCCGGTATATATCGGTGTTACGACGGAAACGACATCGCCGTCTTTGGCAAAGCAGCGGTTAAAGGCTTCCGGCAGTTCGGAAGCGACCATGCCTAAACCGCCCCATTTCATAAACGTGGCGGTTTCCGAGGTGATCATCCAGGCATTGATGTTGCCGATTTCCGGCCATTCGTCTTTACCAAGACATTGTTTGCGCCCGAGGTTTTGTATCTCGGTTAAACAAGGGTTGTTGACAACACTAAAAGCTAAAGAAAATTTTTTTAAGTTAAAATTTTTTGGCAGCGGTTTGAAAACGCTGTCGATTGCTTTTGGCGCGGGAACAGAATTCATTCTCATCTCTCTTTTAGTCAGAATAATCAATCAGCAGAGTATATTGTCTGTTTTAACAATTCATTAAAAAGGCAATAAAACTTCTCCCCTTGACTTGTTTATCTTTAATTATTAAATGTTGTATATAAGAAATATACGCGCTTTGTAAAAAAATTAAAGAGGGAAAAATGAAAAAGGATAAAAAAGAGCATAACTCTGAAACCGAAATGAAACAACCCGAAGAAAATATTGAAAATATGGAAGAACAGGAAAACGAAGAAATTTCCGCTCCGGTCGAAAACGAGGAAACAGAAAAGCTGAAAGCAGAGAATGCCAAACTGAAAGACGACTATCTTCGCGCGTATGCCGAACTGGAAAATACCAAAAAAAGATGTATGCAGGAAATGGAAAAAACTTCCAAATATGCCATCAGCTCTTTTGCCAAAGATATCCTCTCCGTTGCCGATAATCTGCACCGCGCTCTCACCGCGGCGGAAGAACTGAAAGGCAGCGAATGCGAACAGCTGAAAAAAGGCGTGGAGCTGACCGAATCGGAATTAAGCAAAGTGTTGGCCAAATTTGGCATCGTCAAAATGGAGCCGATGGGCAAAGTTTTTGATCCGGCTTTTCATCAAGTCGTGCAGGAAGTGGAAGACAAATCTAAACCTGCCGGTACCGTCGTTGCCGAATTGCAGACCGGATATATGATTAAGGATAGGATATTGCGGGAGGCGATGGTCGTCGTCAGCCGTTAAAAGCTCGTTCTATGGCCGGCTAATACAGAAATTGCGGGCTCTTGGCGCGGTTGCGTACGTCTTTGTACGCGCCCTTGCCAATCCCCTGATTTCTTATTATCCGACTCATATAACGAACTTTAAGACCAAAGTTATGTAGCGGGCGCCTAGAGCCGTTTGATGCAGTCTCGCAAAATTCATGTACTTCTTTTCTTGGGCATCTAATTTTGCAAGGGCAGCTGCTGTCGCTGCCTTTGCTCAATAAGATGTACCAAGATCTTGCAGACAAAAAGGCAACGTTGAGTTGCCTTTTTGCTTAGCGATTACTAGAATTTTGCTCGCTTTCCAAACAACTCTATCTGCCTCGTTCTCCGGCTTTTAAGGTATTCGGGCTAATACAGAAATTGCGGGCTCTTGGCGCGGTTGCGTACGTCTTTGTACGCGCTCTTGCCAATCCCCTGATTTCTTATTATCCGACTCATATAACGAGCTTTAAGGACAGTTGTGTCCCATGCGGTTTTTCTTTTATGTTTTTTTGTAAAAAGACGGGTTGTTTTTCGGCAACAAAAATGCCTCCGCTTGAGGGAGGCATTTTTCAGCAAAAATTGTTTGCAAAACTATTCAGCAGTTTTAGCCGCCTTTTTGGCAATGCGGGCAGGCGTATTTTTCGGAGCCTTGCTGGCTGCCGGTTTTGCCGCCGGACCTTTTTTCTTGGCAACTGCTTTTTTGATTTTCAAAGCTTCTCCGCTGAGCTTGTTGCTGGAGGTGGATTCCAGATAAGAATCCAAACCGCCGTTGTGCTCAATCGAGCGTAAAGTTTTGGAGCAGATTTTCAGCTTAAAAACTTTGTTCAAGGCTTCGCTGAACAGGGAAACAACTTGCAGGTTCGGCATAAAACGACGGCGGTTGTGGTTGTTAGCGTGGCTAACATTATTGCCGCTCATAACGCCGGTGCCGGTAATATCACATTTTTTAACCATAATTTTATCCTCAAAAACAAACTCGTTGCTTGTTAATAGCCAGAGTTTGCGAAAAAGTCAAGAATTATTTAATAAAATAAAAAAAATTGTAGCATTTTTTTTCAAAATGTATTATTAGTATCCCGAATTAAAAATATGTACCCGTAGCTCAGCTGGATAGAGTGTTGGCCTCCGACGCCAAAGGTCATGGGTTCGAATCCCTTCGGGTACGCCATTTGTCAAAGCTCCGTCCGCCATAGCGCCGGGGCTTTTTTATGGCTGTCCTCAGGGTCGAACCCGGGGTTCTTTCTCGGGCATCTAAATTCGCTGCGGTCGCTTACGCTTTCCTTGCTTATTAAGATGTTCCCGAGAGCTTGCAGACAAAAACAACCGGAGCAGCGGTTGTTTTTGCTTAGCGCTTCTTCGGGTACGCCATTTGTCAAAACCCCGGCGCCATAGCGCCGGGGCTTTTTTATGGCTGCCCTCAGGGTCGAACCCGGGGTTTTCTTAAGCATCTAAATTCGCTGCGGTGGTGCTGAGGACCGGTTCGGCGGCGGGCGGGGAGTCAGCCGATATTAAATTCCGGCGGATAAATAACCGTTCCTTCAAGCCGGTTTGCTTTTTGCAGGTTGACGGCCATAAAATATTCTCCGGGAACGTCAAACGGACATTTGATGCCGAACCCGGCTGCCGGCCGGTAGCCGAATTTCGGATAATATGACGGATGACCGAGGACAACGGAAAACATAAATCCCATTTTTTTTTGCGATTTGGTGTCCGCTTACAATCAGTTTGCCACCGATGCCCTGTCTTTGATATTCCGGCAAGACGGAAAGCGGCGCCAGAGCCAGTTGTTCGGTTCCGGCAATTTTCAGCTTGGTAAACATAATGTGGCCGACGATTTGGCCTTCCTTTTCCGCGATCAGCGACAGTTCCGGGATAAAGGCGGTACTTTTGTGCCGGCGCACGACCAGATTTTGTTCGTCGCCGTCGCTTTCTTTTGCTTCGGCAAAGGCGCGGCGGACGGTTTCATATACTTCTGCGTAATCTCTTTCTTCTTCTTGTCTGATGATGAGCATTTGTTTTTCCTTTGGCTGCATTTTGCCTGATTTTTCGGGATCAGGCAAGCAAAATTCCGATTTGTTTCTGCGGTTGAAAATTTTTTGCCTCGTCATATATCTTTGCAAAACAATCAGAAAAAGGAGAAAAATATGGTACAGGTCAGGTTGATGAAGAAAGTGCAGGCTTTTGTCGACAAATTGGCGCAACAAGGCGGCAAACCTTTGTACAAACTGACGCCGGCGGCGGCACGCCAGGTGCTGATTGACGTGCAAAGCAGCGCGCCGGCGGATTATCCGGACACGGTTGCGGAAAGAATGGAAATTGAAACCGTCAACGGGCGGAAAACGGCGGTTGAAATCGTCCGTCCGTTGGGGACAAAAGGCGCTTTGCCGATCGTTTTTTATATCCATGGCGGCGGCTGGGTGATGGGCAATGAAAAGACGCACGAACGTCTGATCCGTGCGATGGCGGCAGATACAAAAGCGGCCGTTGTTTTTCCGGTATATGAAAATGCGCCCGAGAACGGATATCCGCAGATGACGGAAGAATTGTTTGCCCTGCTGCGGTATTTTGCCGCCGAGGGCGGGCGTTACGGACTGGATACGAAACGGCTGGCTCTTGCCGGCGACAGCGTCGGTGGAAATATGGCGGTGGCGCTGGCCATAAAAGCCAAAGAAAACAAACTTTCTCCCGCAATCAGGTTTATGCTGCTGCTTTATCCGGTTGCGGTGGCTTCTTTTGAAAGCCGTTCTTATGCCGATTATGCCGACGGTCCGTGGCTGACCAAAAAGGCGATGGAATGGTTTTGGGACAATTATACGACGGATGCCGCCTCCCGCAACGGTATTTATGCCAGTCCTTTAAAAGCGACGACAGAGGAATTGCGGGGGCTGCCGCCGGCGTTGGTGGTTACCGCCGAAAATGATGTTTTGCGCGACGAGGGGGAAGAGCTGGCACGGAAACTGGACGCGGCCGGCGTGGAAACGGCGTCCGTCCGCTTTAACGGCACCATTCATGATTTTATGATGCTTAATGACCTTGCCGACACGGCTTCTTCAAAAGCAGCATTGATGCTTGCAACAGCAAGCCTGAAAAGGGTTTTTGACAGTATCTAGAACAGCGATTTGTCGGTAAGCGAATCGTAGCGTTTGCGGATACATTCGATACAGGTCTTGTGTACGCCCTTGGTGATTTCGTAAATGATAAAGCGCCCGTCGCGGCTGGCGGTAACAAAGCCGTCGTCGCGCAGGCGTTTCAAGTATTGGGAAACCTTTATTTGCTCACAGCCGATGCCGCTGATGATGTCGCCGACATTTTGCGGACCGTTTATGGTCAGATATTCGAGAATGCGCATTTTGTCGTAGTTGGCAAACAGTTTGATGCGGTTGGCAGTCATCATGGTATAGTCGGCCGGGAGCATGGTTTTGAAATCGTCGCGCAGATATTGGAAATCGTCGGTCATATAGCCGTAGAGTTTGCGCAGGCAGACAAAAATGCTGGCCGGGTATTCTTCACAAATTTCATAATAAATAAAGAGTCCCCGACGTTTGGTTTTGACCAGATCGGCGTCGCGCATTTTGCGCAGGCTTTGCGAAACCATAACCTGCTCCGCGTTTAGGGCTTTGGTGATGGCTGAAACCGAAGAACTGCCGTTGACGTCCAGATATTCCAAAATACGCAGGCGCAGCGGGTGGGCAATGTAGGAAATGCCCCTGACTGCTTTTTTCATGATTTCGACCGGCAGTTGTTGTTCCATTTTCTTTGTCCTTTGATGTTTAGTCTTAATATAGCAAGACCGGCAGCCGATTGCAAACGAAAAAGCCCCCGTATAAGGGGGCAAAAATTACGGCAGGTAAGCTTTTACGTATTCGTCAAATTGCCGCGGGCTTTCGTCCGACCAGCCCATTAAATATTTGTTCCCCATACAAAACAACGGGGTGCCGACGCTGCGTCCGAGGTTAAATTTTCGGGCACATTCGACCAACAATTCGTAGCCGCCGGGATTGTGAATATTGATCATCGTGATTTCAAGATTCGGATATTTGGCGTTTATGTAATCCATGGCGTCATGACAGAACGGGCATTCGTTATAGTAGAAAAAATATATTTTGTTGTCGGCAAGTCCACTGTCTTCTTTGACGGAGGCGGCATTGCCCTGACCGTCGCAGCCGGCGGTTATGAAAAGGGTTAAAAAGAGCAGGGTGAAAATTTTGCGCATTGTCATTCTCCTTAGTTATTCTATGCAGCAATCGACGGCCTTGCGGACAAAGGCCTTCATTTTTGCCAGAGCGGTTTGCGGTTTGCCGTCTTCTTCCGCCGGAGCGGCAGAGACCGTTTCCGCCGCCGGTGCCGCGGCAGCTCCGGCAGACAGGTCTTCCGTCAGTTTTTTGACGTCTTCAAAGCTGTCTTCTATCCATTTGACATCTTCCATGTTCAGAAGTTTCATATTCAATCCCCAAAACAGGCAGTAAAGCTCATACGAGCGGTCAAACAGCTTATAAGCTTCCTGTTTGTGTCCCAGACTCTGCT
>CALXPZ010000089.1 GCA_944390375.1 uncultured Alphaproteobacteria bacterium
GTGGCATTAAAATCGGTTGATATGATTCCGTTATAAGTCGCCTTGCCGTCATTGCCGATAACGCCCGGATCGCGGTGAAAGGTTATATAGCCGTCCTCGCTTACCTCGTTTTTGGGCAGTGCTTTGCATTCTCTGGCGCAGGCTACATCCGTCAGCGACAGATCCTGCACATAGCGCGCGTCGACGCATTTAACGACAATACGGTCGTGTTCGATCCAGGCATTGTGATCCACGATATAGGTACGATTAACCAAGGAAGTCTGCTCTATCGGCAGTTCCGGAATTTCGGAAAATTTCTGCAATTTGGTTATTTTCTGCTCGGCAATCCGAGAAGACGGCATAGCTTCCGTCGTCCGTTCCACAGGGGCGACTTCCGCATCTTTCACTTGCACTTCTGCGGCTTTTCCGTTCATGCTCTTACCGGACAAAAGAGCTCCCAAAACCATTGTTTTTACCGAACGATTCAATGTTTTGCTTTGTAAAATTCTTTTCAAAATATTCTGCCGACGGCTGCTTTCTTTTTCTTCCATTCTGCCCTCTTTTCAAACATCCACATCAATATAAAAATTATTATATACGTTTTTGTCTATTATTGCAAGTCCTTATGACAAAAAAATTACAAATCCTCTTTTTTTGGCAATTCCTTTATATAAAAAAGCCCCGAAAACCGGGGCTTCTTGATATTTTCATATGCAGGCTAAAACGGAATATCATCATCCAAATCAGCCGAGCTACCGCCAGCTGCCGGCGAAGAATCCCAACCGGGTGCCGACGGAGATGCAGAGTAGACATCGCCGCCCATGCTGCCGTCGCCTCGGCCGTCAAGCATAACCAGGTTAGAACTGAAGTTCTGCAACACAACTTCCGTCGTATAGCGCTCCTGACCGTTGGCATCTTCCCATTTACGGGTTTGCAGCTGCCCTTCAAGATATACTTTCGAGCCTTTGCGCAGATACCTCTCGGCAACATCGGCCAACTGGGAATTAAACACAACCACACGGTGCCATTCCGTCCGTTCTTTTCTTTCGCCGGAAAGCTTGTCTTTCCACGTGTCCGAAGTAGCAACGCTCAAAGTTACGACTTTGCTGCCGTTTTGCGTTGTATTAACCCGGGGATCAGCACCGAGATTGCCGACCAAAATGACCTTATTGATACTT
The DNA here is from genome assembly GCA_944390375.1 of uncultured Alphaproteobacteria bacterium. Classification (GTDB taxonomy): domain Bacteria; phylum Pseudomonadota; class Alphaproteobacteria; order RF32; family CAG-239; genus JAFUYI01. The sequence continues at coordinate 1,158 of CALXPZ010000089.1, forward strand.
CCAACCATTATTTTTAACCTTTATAAAAAATTGACAACTTTAATCACTATAAGTGAAAACATTTTCCGAGCCAAGCAAAATCACCAGACTTGTGTATATTCTCCCTTTTCATAGCGGTATATGGCATATTTCAGAGAACGGTCGGGAATGCCGCCGGTATAAACCACTTTTCCCCAGCCGACGGATAACAACCGGTTATCCATGCTTTTGAAAATGTCGTCATAGGCAAAGCTGTCCGCACGACCGACCAACTGCTGCCACAACTTGACCGACAGGTATCCGTAGGCCATCAGCCCTTCCGGCTCAATGCCCCACAAACGGAGTTTGACCAGATCTTCCGCAAATTCCGGATTGTCGGTCAGCGACGGCAGCGCCAAAATATAGATACCTTCCGCCGCATCGGACAATTTACGCGGAAAATTACGCCCGCTGAAATATCTATTTACAAAAACGACGAATTCGGAATCGTCTTTTTTTAGCCGGCGAACGGTTTCCTCCGTCAACTCTGCATCGCTTAACATAAAGACCGCGCGGGCGCCGCCGTTTTTAACCGCGTGAAAAATTTTTACCGAATCACGATCGTAAAGCTCCGGACTGAAAGCCGTCAGTTTTTCTCCCATCCCGGCCTTGGTAAACAGATGTTGAATTTCGCGGGCAATTTCCGTCATGGCAGGATCGCTGCCGTCATAAATGACTGCTAATTTGCGGTCGGCAAAATTTTCCGCATAATAACGAAAAAAATCTACAGCCTGTTGTTCGGCATAACCGACAAGTTCCACCGGACCGCCGCGCCGGGTTTGGTATAAAGCACGGCTGCTGCCGGTGGGGTGGATCTGAAAAAGTTTGGCCGACGAAAAAATATCGGCAATTTTTTCCGCCTGATTGCCGCATTGGGGACCTATCACCAGATACATCTTATCTTCTTCGGAACGGTTGACGGCAATCATCTGCGCCGTGGTCAGCGACAGGGTATCGTCACAGGGATCATCAATCTGCACCAGATTGATCTTTTTTCCTTTCAGTCCGCCGTTTTCATTGATCTCGTCCACGGCCACTTTGGCACCGTTGATCAGCTCTTCGCTGAAATACTTAAAACTTCCGCTGGTCGGAGTAATAATCGCAATGTTCATATCCGCCCATGCATTAAAGGAACAGAGCCAGATCAAAAAAAAAAAGAAAAAACGTTCACACCCCATTATTTCCGTCTTCAGAAAATTTTCAAAATAACTTTTTTCAGTATATATGCAATTTTTAATCTCCGCAAGCCTGAAAGCTTTTTATTGACATAATTTTGCAGCCGTGCCATAATTTTGTCCGTTTAATCATTATTATAGTATGTTTGCAATCATTAATCGACTGGCCAGCGCCGTGGAAACTTCCGCCGCGTGGTCGCAAAACGATGTCGAGCAAAAACAGCTGTATCATGCACGTTTGTTCTCGGCTATTATCGAAACCGACGGCGGAAAGCTTTTTAAAACCGTTGAATGGGTGGTTACCCGTGAGTATGACGACAATTTTGTGATGACGGTTCCGCTTTGTTTCGGTGTCCGGCATCGCAACTGCAAAATTTTGCAGGATACGGAAATTCTGCCCGGTTCCAAACCTTTTAACGCCAACGAAGAGGAAATGATCTTTACAGACGACGGTTATGTACCGTTGGCGCCGGATCCGGCTCCTTTGAACGTTGTTTTCAGGGACGGGAAATTAGAAATTTTGTAATTTTTCGTAAAAGCTTGTGCGACCACAACGGCGGCACAAGCTTTTTTGTTGCCTTTTTGTTCTTTTGCGTTTATATTTTCCGGCGGAGAAAAAAGATGGCGGAAAACAGTTTTATCGAGATCAAAGGCGCACGCGAACACAACCTGAAAAATGTTGATATCAGCATCCCAAAAAACAAGCTGACGGTGGTTACCGGACTGTCCGGTTCCGGCAAGTCGTCGCTTGCTTTTGACACCATTTATGCCGAAGGACAGCGCCGTTATGTGGAAAGCCTGTCCTCTTATGCCCGCCAATTTTTGGAACTGATGAAAAAACCCGATGTCGACTCGATAGAAGGCTTGTCGCCGGCAATTTCCATTGAGCAGAAAACAACTTCCCACAACCCGCGTTCGACCGTCGGCACGGTTACCGAAATATACGACTATATGCGTCTGCTGTGGGCACGGGCGGGAACCCCCTATTCTCCGGCAACCGGGCTGCCGATCGAATCACAGACCGTATCGCAAATGGTCGACCGCATTGCCGCGCTGCCGGAAGGAAGCAAAATTTTGCTGTTAGCGCCGATTGCGCGCGGCAAAAAGGGCGAGTTCAAAAAAGAATTTGAAAATTTGCAGCGCCAGGGTTACCAGCGGTTAAAAATAGACGGCACCGTCTACGGCATTGAAGAACTGCCGGAATTAAACAAAAATCAAAAACACGACATTGAAGTGGTAGTCGACCGCCTGGTTATCAAACCGGGACTGGAAAGCCGGCTGGCTCAGTCGGTCGAAACGGCTCTGAAACTCAGCGACGGTCTGCTTTTTGCCGAAGACGCCTCCTCCGGCAGCCGGATTACCTTTTCTTCCAAATTTGCCTGTCCGGTCAGCGGTTTTACGATCGAGGAAATCGAACCGCGACTGTTTTCATTTAACAACCCTTACGGCGCCTGCCCGCATTGCGACGGCATCGGCGCACGTCTTTATATGGATCCCTGCCTGATCGTGCCCAACGAAAACCTGTCTATGGCGCAAGGAGCGATCCTCCCCTGGTACAGCCGCAAACACAGTTTTTATAACGACACACTGGAATCTCTCTGCCAATATCTCGGCATCTCGATGAAAACGCCTTGGAAAGATCTGCCGGAAAATGCTAAAAACGTTATTCTTTACGGCTCCGGCGGCGAGCCCGTGCCGATGTATTATTCACGTTTTGCCACCCACAAACCGTTTGAGGGGGTTGTCAACAACCTGGAACGCCGCTTTATGGAAACCGACTCACAGGCAACCCGCGACGAATTTGCCCAATACCAATCCGCCGCTACCTGCGAATATTGCCACGGCAAACGCCTGAAACCGGAAGCTCTGGCCATCAAAATCGGCGGTCTTGACATCATGGACGTTTCCGCCATGTCGATTAAACAGGCGTTGCAATGGTTCCAACAGGCGGAAGACGGACTTAATCCGCAAAAGCGGGAAATCGCCCGTAAAATCTTAAAAGAAATTATCGACCGGCTGAACTTTCTCAACAATGTCGGGCTGGAGTATCTGTCACTTTCCCGCCAGTCGGGCACGCTTTCCGGCGGCGAAGCCCAGCGCATACGTCTGGCCTCGCAAATCGGTTCCGGCCTGACAGGCGTGATGTATGTTCTTGACGAGCCGTCCATCGGCCTCCACCAGCGCGACAACGACCGGCTGCTTGAAACACTCACCCGGCTGCGGGATCTTGGCAATACGGTGATTGTCGTCGAACACGACGAAGACGCCATTCGGGCGGCCGATTATCTGGTGGATATGGGTCCCGGCGCCGGCGAACTGGGCGGTCATGTCGTTGCCGAAGGAACCGTCGAAGAAGTGCTGAGAAACAAAAACAGCCTAACCGCGCAATACTTAAACGGACAAAAAGAAATCGCCGTCCCCCGCAAAAGGCGCAAAGGAAACGGCAAATTTTTGAGTATCAGCGACGTCAAAACCAACAACCTGAAAAATGTTAAACTGAAAATTCCGCTCGGAACTTTTACCTGTGTTACCGGCGTTTCCGGCGGCGGAAAATCATCGCTTATTTTGGAAACTCTGTTTAAGGCCGTCAATAAGGAATTAAACGGCAGCCGGGAACCTGCCGGCGTTTATGACAAGCTGGAGGGACTGGAAAACATCGACAAAGTGATTGACATCGACCAGTCGCCGATCGGACGCACGCCGCGCTCCAACCCGGCGACTTACACCGGCCTGTTTACCTATATTCGCGACTGGTTCGCCGGTCTGCCGGAAGCCAAGGCGAGAGGCTACAACGCCGGGCGTTTTTCCTTCAACGTTGCCGGCGGCCGCTGCGAAGCTTGCAAAGGCGACGGGGTTACCAAAATCGAAATGCACTTTCTGCCCGATGTTTATGTTGCCTGCGACGTCTGCAAAGGCAAACGTTTTAACCGCGAAACGCTGGAAGTCAAATACAAAGGGAAATCCATCGCCGATGTTTTGGATATGACGGTTGACGAAGCATACGACTTTTTTGAGGCCATCCCCTCGATTAAAAACCGGCTGGATCTGCTGCGAAAAGTCGGCCTCGGCTACATTCACCTCGGCCAACCGGCAACAACGCTTTCCGGCGGTGAGGCTCAGCGCGTCAAACTGTCAAAGGAGCTTTCCAAGCGGGCAACCGGCAAAACTCTTTATATTCTTGACGAACCGACGACCGGGCTGCATTTTGAAGACATTAACCGTCTTTTAAAAGTGTTGCAGACGTTTGCCGACCAGGGAAACACGGTGGTGGTGATTGAGCATAACCTTGACGTCATCAAAGTAGCGGATTATATCGTCGACCTCGGGCCTGAAGGCGGCGACGGCGGCGGCAAAATCATTGCCGAAGGCACACCGGAAGAAGTGGCAAAATCGAAAATAAGCTACACCGCAAAATATCTGCGGGAAAAATTAAAGTAAAAGCTGCCATTGAGATAAAATTTATCGCATCCGTTCATACGGTTGTTATATCGCATTGTCCGGAAAAAGTTATGTTGCCGGTAATCGGGAAATAAAAATAGAGCCCCAGCGATACGGTTTTGAGGCCGTTGCTAAGGGAGATGAATCTCCCAAAGGCTCTATTTATGATATGATTTTAGCTGTTTTACCAGGAAAAGTCAAATCAAATACTTTGCATCAAGCTGAAATCCTTGATGAGCGTATCCGCCGGATAGATGCGGAGCGGCTGGCGTTTGAGCGAAAAGACATCAATCCCGATTTGATAGGGAGAGAAAGTGAAGTTAAGGAAGCGGTTGACATCAACCGCTTTTTTACTGACCGTAAAACCAGCAAAGACATCAGTATTAATGATGTGATGGCGGCAGTGGATGCAAATGTCGGCAAAAATGAAAACGGTGTGCGCGTGCTTAAAAACAGTGTTACCGGCGAAACGGCGACTTTATCAAATAATTCTATTAGCAAAATGTTTAGCACCACAGCACAGCATGCCAGCGACAATATTGGTGGTATTTTGGGCAAAGAGGCAATAGCGAACATCGGTCGCATTTTTGATACTGCAATATTGGTAAAAACAACACCTGATGCGAAGCACGGTTCAAGTAATAAAATCCGCCGTTATGCCAATGTTATCCGTTCCGATGGGGAAAATTTTATCGTCAAGATGACGGTGAAGGAACTGGCCAACAAGCGACCAGAACTGACGGATATTGAAATTGAGGATAACGGAGGAAAAGATCTGTCTGCCTATGATATGAAAGTGGGCAGAAAAAATACCGCTGTAGATGCCTTTGGCAATCTCACCACGGATAAATCCGCGGTTTCCAGCGGTAATGATATAAGTATAAACGATTTGATTGATT
>CALXPZ010000090.1 GCA_944390375.1 uncultured Alphaproteobacteria bacterium
CAATTCGATAAATTCACGGGTGCGGCAACGGCAGCCTTCGTCATCCATAATAACCGCCGTGTCGCCGCCGGCAAAAGTCAGTCGGTAATATTTGCGGCTCGAGGCATCGGTTGAAAGCGGAGCAAGCGAAAAAGCGGCGCCTTTTGCGCAAGCCGCGGCAAATTCGTTTAATTTTGCCGCACGACCGAGATTTTCCATTGACCAGAACTCCTGAAATGTTATTATTCAATAGGTTTGAGCTTAGGCTCTAAAGCCTTAAAATATAATTAAAGGCAAAGGAGGGATGATGAAACACAAATATGTGGTGTTTGATTGGGACGGCACTCTGGCAGATACTTATCCCGTGATTTCGGCGGCGTATGATTATACTTTTGACAAGCTCGGACTGTTGAGAATCCCTTATGACGAAATCAAACGGATTACCAGTACCCTGCAAAACAAAGACACACTCGGCCATATTTTTAAAGAGCGCAAAGACGAGGCTGCCCGTTATTTTTACGAATATATAGAAAAAAGCCATACCGCGCGGCTGGTGCCGATGTTCGGTGCGGAAAAGTTGCTTGAATATTGTCGCGATAAAGGTCTCGGCTGCTATCTGATCAGCAACAAAAAAACGCAGTATCTCCGGGAAGAGATGGAAAAACTGGGGTTTGAAAAATATTTTAAAAAAGTTGTGGCGGCGGGAGAATATCCGGAAGATAAACCTCATCCGGCGGCTTGCCGGGCGGTGTTCGGGGAAAAACTGCCGCCGGCCGACGAGATTGTTGTTATCGGCGACGGAGAAGCCGATGTCAAAACGGCGGAAACTTATGCACATGACGGACGGAAGGCAAAATGTATTATTTATGATCCCAAACATAAATATCGCGGAAAAGAACCCGACTATAAAGTGGAAAGCCTGACTGAGGCGGTCAAAATTCTGGAGAATGACGAATAAAATGCAGAATAAAGGAGAGGTGATTATTTACGGAAGGCACGCCGTTAAAGCGGCGCTGGCCAATCCGCGGCGCAATATCATGCGGGTCTTCTGTCTGAAAGAGAATCTGGCGGAACTGGCCGGAAAAGTCAGCGAAAAGAAAGTATCCGTCGTCGGCAGGCAGGAATTGGAAAAAATGCTTCCCCGCGATGCCGTGCATCAAGGAATGGCGGCGGCGGCGGAAATGTTGCCCGGGATTTCCACGGAAGAATTGTGCGCAAAGGCTTGTGAAAAAGAAAACTGCCATTTGCTTGTCCTTGATCAGGTTACCGATCCGCAGAATATCGGCGCCATTATCCGTTCCTGCGCTGCTTTTGACGCGCTGGCGCTGGTGGTGCAGGATAAAAATTCGCCGCAGGAAAGCGGCGCCATGCTGAAGGCAGCGGCAGGAACGTATGAACTGCTGCCGGTCTGTCGGGTAACCAATCTGGCAAGAACAATGGAAAAGTTAAAAAAAGAGGGATTTTGGGTTGTCGGCATGGACGGATATGCCAAAGGCGACATATCCACCCTGCCCAAGGACGGCAAACTGGCGGTGATTATGGGCAGCGAAGGCGCCGGGATGCGCCGGTTGGTAGAAGAATCCTGCGATTTGACGGTCAGACTGCCGATAAACCCCGGGGTGGAAAGTCTGAACGTGTCGACCGCGGCGGCGGTGGTGTTGTACGAACTTAACCGAAAATAGGAGATCAAGCGGTGGCGGAAAATGTAAAAGTTTGTAATCTGGTTAAAAATTATGATAATATCCGTGCCGTCGATGACATCAGTTTTACGGCGGAAAAAGGAGAAATTATCGCCCTTTTGGGGCCGAACGGAGCCGGCAAGTCGACGCTGATGAACATGATATCCGGCTATCTGGCGCCGAGCAGCGGTGAAATTTTCGTGCTGGGACGCAATATCCGCGAATTTCCGCTTGAAGGAAAGAAAAATATCGGTTTTCTGCCGGAAGGATCGCCACTTTATCCCGACCTGACGGTAAGGGAGTTCCTTAATTATATGGCGGGGTTGCGGCTGCTTGGCCGGGAAGCGGTTGAAAATGCCATTAAAACCGCAAAAATCGAGAACGTGGCGGGGCAGAAAATAGAAACCCTGTCCAAAGGCTATCAGCGCCGGGTGGGGTTTGCGCAAAGCATTTTGTCGGATCCGCCGGTGCTGCTTCTGGACGAGCCGACCGACGGTCTTGATCCCAACCAGAAACGGCATATCCGGCATCTGATTGCCCGGATGGGCAAAAACAAAACCATCATTATTTCTACCCATTTGCTTGATGAGGCGGAAACCGTCTGCAACCGGATTATACTGATTAACAAAGGACGAATTGCCGCCGACGGTACGGCAAAGGACATTGTGAAACAGGCGGGCGCGGAAAACCTGGAAAAAGCTTTTTACCAACTGACAACAACGGAAGACGAGGCGTAAATGAAAAAATTATGGGTTGTTACCAAAAACGAACTGCTGCGCTATTTTATTTCTCCGCTGGCATATGTTTATCTGGTGGCTTTTCTGCTTTTAAACGGCTCATTTGCCATTTATTTCGGACATTTTATCGGCCGCGGACTGGCCGGCCTTGACGCCATGTTTGCTTTTCAGCCGTGGCTTTATCTGCTGTTTATCCCCGGTATTTCAATGCGACTGTGGGCAGAGGAGTTTCGCAGCAAAACGGTGGTGCAGCTTTTGACCATGCCGGTTTCCGTTTCCACCCTGGTTTGGGGTAAGTTTTTTGCTTCCTGGATTTTTGCGGCGGTGGCTTTGGCGCTTACTTTCCCTTTCTGGCTGACGGTTAATTATCTGGGGTCGCCCGACAACGGGGTGATTTTGCTCAGCTATGTCGGCAGCTGGGTGCTGGCCGGCTGTATGCTGGCAATTTCGCAGACAATGTCGGCGCTGACCAAAAATCAGGTTATTGCGCTGGTGCTGGCGGTTATCGTCAATTTCCTGTTTTTCCTGAGCGGGGTTGAATATGTGCTCGGCTTTTTCCGTATGTTTGCGCCGGCGGCGGTGGTCGATATGGTGGCCTCATTTAGCTTTTTGGTACATTTCGGCACCATAACAGGCGGCTTGCTGGAGCTGCGGGATATTGTCTTTTTTATCTCCATTATCTTTTTGTTTAACGTAACGACCATTCTGGCGGTCAGTTTCCGGACTTCGGGAACCTCGCGCTGGCTGAAATCGACGGAAGCCGGCTATTATGTGCTCTTTTTCCTGCTTTTGCTTACGGCCTTTGTCGGGCTGAATTTGACGGCAAACCGGTTTTTGCGGATGTATCAATATGATTTTACGGAAGAAAAACTGCATACGCTGACGCCTTCTTCTCGCCGGGTTCTGGAAGATCTGCCGGAACCGGTGATTGCAAAGCTCTATTATTCCCCGATTTTGGGAGAGAGAAGTCCCGAAATGCGGCTGATGTACGACCGGGTGCGGCTGCTTTTGGAACAGTTTGCACGTCTTCAGCCCGATAAGTTCAGTTATAAAATCTATAATCCGCAGCCGCTCGACGATATAGAAGATCAGGCGATTGCAGCGGGATTGCAGCCGCTGCCGCTGGTTGATCTCAACCAAAACAGCTTTTTCGGGCTGGTTTTGTCGGACGGCGCCGACAGGCATCGGAAAATACCGTTTTTTGCCCTGGAGAGGTACGGCTATCTGGAACAGGATCTGATTGAGCTTATTTATCAGCTTTATCACAAGAAAAAAACACTCGGATTGATCAGCAGTCTGCCGGTGTTTGATACGCCTTATGCCGGCGGTTATGTTTCTCCCAAATGGAACATTATGACCGAAATCGAAAAATTTTACGATGTCAAAATTATCGGCAGCGCTGACGATCTGTCCAAAATAGATCTGCTGATGATGGTTCATCCGCAGAAACTGCCGGATGATGTGGTGGAGGCAATTAAGCATTATTCCGAACTCGGCGGCAAAACGTTTTTGCTGCTGGATACGGCGGCGGAAGCCCCGCGGATTTTTTCGCCCGACAACATAGAATTTTATCCCTCCAACCTAAACGGGCTGGATAAGTTCTGGGGATTCCGTTTTTACAACGAGCTGGTGGTTGCCGACCTTGACAATTCGATTACCGTTGACGCCACCAAAAACTATTCGACCAATCCGATTTTTACTCAGGACGTGGTTCAGTTTGTGGCGCCGGCGGAAAGCATGAATCCCGATTTTCCGATCACCAAAAACTTGCAGGGGATTTTGTTTGCCTCGGTTTCGGCCATTGTTCCGGAAGGAAACCGCAGCGCGTTTCTGCCGTTGATCAAGGGCGGCGACCAATCGGGGGTTTTGAGCTCGGGCGTGGTTTATGACGGCAAAAATCCGGCCGAACTGCTCGGTATGTTTAAACCGGACGGAAAGTTGAAATTTTTGTCGGCGCTGTTGATTGAGAATAATTCGAAAAACCCGTATGAAGTGATTGTGGCGGCGGATACGGATTTTATTTATGATACGTTCTGGAGCACCAGCCGCACCATTTTGGAAAACACTTATTTTATCCCTCTTTATGACAATGCCAACTTTGTTTTGAATGCGCTTGATTATCTTGCCGGCGAAGACGTTTTGATCCCGCTGCGCGGACGGACACAGAAAATCCGCAGGTTTGAAGGCATCGAAAAGATGCGAAAAGAAAATCTGCGGGAGTTCAGAGTCAAGGAAAACGATATTTTCAAACAAATTGACAAGACAAAACAGGCGCTGGCGGAAGTGTTCGGCAAAAAAGAGTTTGAAGAAAGAGAAAACTTTACTTCCGACGAATTGGCGGTTATTGCCGGAACAAGGCAAAAACTGGAAAAACTGAGAATCGAGCTGGCCGCAATCAGAACCGGAATGCACCGGAATATTGAAGAGGCGGGAACGGTTATCAAATTTATCAATATCTATCTGGTGCCGCTTTTGCTGCTGGCCGGGCTTGCTTTTGTCGGAGCAAGAAAATCTTTCCGGCAGAAAAAAACGCATTTTAAAATTGTGTTTAACCGGGAATTTAAGGTTGCCGGGACGATAGCCGTTTTGCTGCTGGTTATGGGCGGGGTTTCGTTCTATCTGACCGAAAGCGGCGGCATCGACCAATATGAAAACAAACCGGTGTTTGAGGGACTGACGGCAAGGCTTAACGATGTGGAGAAAATTTCGCTTTCGTCGGCCAAAAATAAATTGGTCTTCTATAAGGACAACGGGGAATGGCGATTGGAGGGGAGCCCCTGTCTGCCGGTTTATCAGGAAAGAATCTCCAGTTTTCTGACGGTGTTGGCCAATGCCGTTTATTATGAAAAGAAATCCGACAAAGCCGAATATCTTTCCCGGTTCGGGCTGATGCCGGCTTCCGCCAAAAATTCGACCAGCGTGGAAGTGCGGTTGGAAGGCAACAACAAAGAGGTGTTGGCGGATTTTGTCATCGGCAAGTATGATATTGACGTCGGCCGCGGAGCAAGAGCCGCTTATATGCGGTTTGCCGACAAATTCCAGGTCTGGATGATCAAAGCCGATCTGATTGATCTGTCAACCACCGTTTCCGACTGGACATACAGTACTTTGTGGAATCTGCGTTTCGGCCGGCTCAGCGGCTTTGACCGCACCAATAACCTGAACCGGACGGCGGAACTGGTCAAACATCTCCTCAACACCGGCTTTGAAAGCGCCGCCGAAGGGGAACCGCGCGGAAAAGAGGTTATGAAACTTGACCTTAATGTTGAGGGTAACAAAAAAATCGGAATTGACTTCCGCCGGGATCAGGAGCATATATTCCTCCGTTATGTCTTTTCCCGGGAGGACAATGCCGGATATCTCGGATTTTTTGCCAAGACTGCGGAAAAATGTTATTACGAAATCAGCAAGGAAAAGTTTGAGAAGATAAAAGATGTCGTCGAATCGAGCAACTGGTCTGACAGAAAATAACCGATTGAAAAAAATAGCCGTTACCGCCAGCGTTTCCGTTTCCGGCGGGCTGGCTCTGGTTAAACTGGCAGCGTCTTTATATACCGGATCGCTGGCCGTTCTGGCCTCGATGGTGGACAGTCTGGCGGATATCGTTTCTTCGCTGATTACGTTTATTGCCGTCCGCTTTTCTTCTCAGCCGGCAAGTTTTGAGCACCGTTACGGTTACGGCAAGGCAGAAGCCCTGAGTGCGCTCGTGCAGGCCGCGTTTATTGCCGGTTCGGGCGTGTTTGTGGTTTATGAGGGGATCAACCGGTTTATTTCTCCCCGGCCGATAGAGGAAACCGGCGCCGGGATTGTGGTTATGCTTATCTGCACAATGGTAACCTTGGGTTTGATCTCTTTTCAAAAATATGTGGTCAAAAAGACGTCTTCATTGGCGGTTGAGGCCGACAGCGCCCATTATCTGACGGATATTGTTACCAATTTGTCGATAGTTGTCAGCTTGGGGGTGGTTCGGTTTTTCGGCCTGGATTGGTTTGACGCCTTTTCCGCTCTTTTTATTTCCGGTTATCTTTTGATCAATGCCTATAAAATTGCCGGCAGCGCCATCGCTCTGTTGATGGACAGAGAACTGCCGGACGACGTTCGGGCAAAAATTATCGAAGCGGTAAACAATTGCAGTTTTTGCCACGGGATCCATGATTTGCGCACCCGAAGTTTGGGCGGGGTTTATATGTTCGAATTTCATCTGGAACTGGACGGACATCTGCCCCTTTATCAGGCGCACGAACTGACGGATATCGTGGAAGAAAAAGTAAAAACAATATTTCCCGGTGCTCAGGTGATTATCCATCAGGATCCGGCCGGGCTGGAAGAGAAAAGGCTTGACGACAGTCTGATCAGCTGATTTTATAAGACAATATCCGCTTCGTAAGCAAAAACGATTTCGGTTTCTTCTTCTTTGTCCGTTTTTTTCAGTTCGCAAACCAAAAGGGAGTCCGCGTCCTGCAGGCTGTCGAATATGTCGTCGGGGATACGCTCAATCAATATGCAGTCTTCTTGGTTGCGGTGCAAAATGGCCGACATATTTTCGGCATCAATTTCGATTACGGCGTCGCGGGGCTCGCTTTCCCGCGCGTAGAGCAAAAGCATAACTTCGTCTTCGTCGTTGACGATAAAATCATAAGCATCAAAGTCGTTCATAAAAATTGTTCCCTGTAAATTAAAATATGAGGTTATTGTAAGAACTATAATTATATTTACAAGAGGAATGTTGATAGTTGTGTTAATTTTGATGAAATTTTACCTAAAATAGCTTATAGTGCCCCTCATGAGTGCGATATTTGACAAATTTATCAATCTGCTGAAATGGCCGGTTGCGGTCTGGGCTTTGTGGTCGCTTCCCGCTTTTTTTCAGTCTTTGGACTATTTTGATTTTAAAACTTTGAAATTCGTGGCGCTTTTCGGCGGTTTTTTCCTTTTCTTCGTGGCGCGGACGTCGATGGATTCTTCCGTGCGTACTTCTATGCAGATTATTGCCCATGAGCTGGCGCACAGCTTTTTTGCCGTGCTGACGTTCCACAAGGTTAAGCATATCCGTGTGGCGGACGATAATTCCGGCGGATCAATGGGGTTTGAAGGCGAGGGAAACTGGCTGATCATCATTGCACCGTATTTTTTTCCTTTGTTTTGCTTTTTCTTTATGCTCGGTATCGGCGTTTATATGAAGTTTGCCGCGCTTAACTGGATTGTCAGCGCGGTTTTCGGGTATTTTATCGGTTATCATGTCGATACGGTGGCATCGCAGATACATGAAAAGCAAACTGACCTGCCGAAAGTTTCCTACCTTTTCTGCGCGATGTTTCTGCCGGGTGCCAATTTGTGGATTATCGGCAGCATGCTGGCCTTTAACAGCACCGGCTGGGACGGGTTGGGAAAATATCAGGAGCTGATGGTGCACCTTAATATGGAAAATCTGCAAACTGTTGTCGGTTTAATCTTTAATTCGTAAAACACAGGCGGCGGCATCAAACGAAACTTCGGCGCCGAGGGGAACCGTTTTGCGGGCGCGGACGTGTCCGAAAGGAAAGTTTTTGATAACGGGGATTTTGATGTCAGCAGCAAAATCGTCAATAATTTGGTTGATATCTTTGTCGTCCGGGTGATTGAGCCGGATATCGGTGAATTGCCCGAAAATGATGCCTTGTACCCCGCCAAATTGTAACTGCTGGCGGAGCTGGAGAAGCATTCTTTCGATCCGGTAGCTTTTTTCATCAACGTCTTCCAGCAGCAAAATACTGTTTTTTAAGTCCGGATAATAGGGGGTACCGGCCAGGGATTGCAAAACGCAGAGGTTGGTGCCGATCAGGCGTCCTTCGGCTTCTCCCGGGTTGACGGTCGATCCACCGCGGATATCTTCAAAGCGTCCCTCCATGACCTGCAAAAAGCTTTCGGCGGTATAGGGGTGGACGGTTGATCCGCGACCAAAGTCATATTTGAGCAAAAGGCCGGCATAGGAAATATTGCCGGTTTGGGCAAAAATGCCGGTTTGTAAAGCGGTGGTATCGCTGAAGCCGATGACAGGTTTGGGATTTTTTTTGATGACGTTGTAATCAAGCAAAGGCAAAACATACTGCGAACCGAATCCGCCGCAGGAAGCAAAAATTGCTTTGGTTTCCGGGTCGGCAAAAAAACGCATGATGTCTTCCGCTTGTTCGGCAGGCGTGCCGGCCATGTGGTTGAGGCGGTCATAGGTATAGCGGCCGAGCGCAACCCGATACCCGCAGCTTTCCAGCCAGCGCAGTCCGTCCCTGATGTCTTCCGGCGAATCGAGCGCCGAAGAAGGGGATACAATACCGACTTTGGAGCCGCGGGGAATCGGGTTTATCATTATCAGAGCTCCTTTAACAACTGACGGCTGAAGTCGGGCAGCGAGTTATCGCGGGCGCCCATGATGACGACACAATCGCCGTCTTTGGCATTTTCAAGGATAAATTTGTGTACGTTTTCCCGAGTGTCGAGAAAATAGGCGTTTTTCAAACCGTTTTTCTTTGCCGCATTTACGATATTTTCCGCAGTGATGCCTTTGTCGACATTCTTGTCCAGCATATAAACCTCGGGCATAATGAAAATATCGTCCGGGCCGAGCACGCGGGCAACTTCGGCGGCAACTTCGTTGCCGGTGTTGAAAGCCGAAAACGGGCTGTGCGACTGATACATGACCAGAAGACGCCGCGGATATTCTTTTAAGGCCGAAAGCGAAGAGGCAATTTTGCTCGGGTTGTGGGCAAAGTCGTCAATCAGGGTAATGCCGCGGCTGTTGGTGCCGACAATTTCCAGCCGGCGTTTGATGCCGGAAAAACCTTCCAGCGTTTTGGCCGCCGTCAGCGGATCAATGCCGGTTTCGCTGCAAACGGCAATAGCTGCCAAGGCATTGCTGACATTGAACGCTCCGAACAAATGCAGACGGAAGTTTTCTCCCCTGAAGCTGTATTGTACGCCTTCAGGCAGGCATTTGATGTCGGTGGCAAAAAAGTCGGCAGACGGATCTTTGACCGAAAAAGTTATTTTGCGATCGTGTTTTAAATCGTTGCTTAGTTTGCAATCGGCATTGACGACAATGGCGCCTTTGGTGTTGTCGGCAAAGGTCTGAAAGTAGCTGATCAGGTTTTCCATGGACGTGTGATCGTGCGAAATGTTGTTGATCAGGGCAACGGTCGGCCGGTATTTGCAGATGGAGCCGTCGCTCTCGTCGGCCTCAATAACGCAGAACTTGTCCTGATTGTAGATGAAATTGGGCAGTCCTTTTAAGAGTTCATAATTGCGCAGCATACCGCCGTTGATCAGGCAAGGTTTTTGCCCCAGCATATCAAGAATGTAGCCGATCATGGCGGTGGTGGTGGTTTTGCCCGAGGTGCCGCCGACGGCGATGCCGAAAGGATATTGGTGGAACAATTCGGCCAAAAGGTCAGAACGTTTTTTGACCGGGATATTTAAAGCGCGGGCGGCTTTTATGTCCGGGTTATTTTCGTCAAGCGCCGCCGAAACGTAAACGGTCTGCATATCGGCCGTAATGCCGGAACCGTCCTGGGGAATCAACTTAATTCCCATATCAAGCAATGCCTGCTTGTTTTTGCTGTCGCGGCCGGCATCAAAACTGCGGTCGCTGCCATAAACTTCATAGCCTTTCAAACTCAGAATTTGGGCAAGCGGGCTCATACCGTTGCCGGAAATTCCACAAAAACAGATTTTAGTCATAATTTATTCTTTTCCTTACATTTTATACTTGGAAATCAAAGAGCATCAAGCACTTCTTTTTCCCGTTCGTGGAAGATTTGGAGATTGGTGTAATCTATAATGATATAGCTTTTGCCGTCGCCGTCAACATTGACGGCCAGAGCCGCACCGACATCCTTGTCTTCGAAAGTTGCATATAAAACTGCTTCGCCGCTCTGCAACTCCGCCAGGAAATCCGGGTTGCCGATCGGTCGGGTAACTTTTTCTTTTTCTACCTTATCTCTGCCATACTCGTCTTTTACCGTTTTTTCAACGGTTACGATTTTGGGTGTGAAAAACTCCTGAGCGTTTCCGTATTTTCTTTGCAGCAAATCATAGTATTTTTTATAAAGGTGCAAGGCCTTGGAGGCGGCGGGGTCGTCGCTGATGAGTTTTCCGTATGCGCTTAGACGCCAAAGCGAGTTGTTTTCGCCGAAACTGACGATTATCCGGCGGAAATCCGAAATGGGTTTGGGAAGTTTGGTTACGATAAAATTGTTAACGCTGTCTTTGCGTTCGACTTTGGTCAGATCAACCCCGAGGGCTTTGGTCTGGTTGTAGGTGGCTCCCCAGGAAAGACCGAAAGGCGCTTCTCCGTATTTGGTCGTGGTGTCCACAGGCTTGCTGACTACGGTTGTCGGCTGCTGCTGACGGGGAGCACGGAACTCAAGCGGCGCTCCTTCTATTTTGATGATTTTGGGTTTTTGGTCGAGCAGGCGGCTTGCTTTTTCTTTGGCGGAATCGGAACTTTCTCTCATTTTGAGGTCATCGGAAATGAGAACGTCCTCGTAAAATTGTCCGCCCTCCAGGGGTTCTTCCGCTTTTGCCGTTCCGGCGGCTGCCGTCAGCAGGAAAAAGGCTGTCAAAAATACTTTTTTCATCGGGATATTCCTGTCAATACCAAAAATAAATTGAACACCGTTCAGATTTAAGTTATTATAATGCCATATTGCAAATAATTTGTTAAGAAAAATATATGACCCAAAATTCAAAAGACAATGTTCGTCGCAAACTGATTGAAACCGGACGTAAACTGGTAGAAGAAAAAGGAGCCGATTATCTGACCGCGCGTAAATTGTCGGAGGCGTCCGGCTGTTCGGTGGGAACGATTTACAACCAATTTTCTTCCATGGATGATTTTATTGCCGAGCAAAACGAACGGACGCTGGCCGAACTGTATGCTTATCTGAGCCAGCTCGGCAACGGTCCGCGCGGTTATCGGAACATAAACCTTTATGCCGAATGTTTCCAAAAATTTGTGGCCGCGCACCGGCCTTTGTGGTCGTTGTTTTACAACTTTCACCTTAATCTGAAAAACTATCGGCCCGGTATTTCTTACCGGCGGCAGATGATCAGGCTGTGCGAGCTGATCGCTCCCGATCTGGCCGCCATGTTCCCGCGGATCGAAATCCGGCGGCTGAAGATGTCGCAAAAGGTTTTGACCGCCGCTCTGGTTGCTCTCAGCGCTTTGCCGGAAGACAAATACAGCGGCAAAAGAAGCGCTTTGCTGCTTAATACCTATCTGGCCGGAATGATGATGCTCAACAGGGAGTAGAAAATGGAATTTTTAAATTTGGTCTATCAGAAATGGGTTGCCTTTTCTACCGATCCGGAAGTGCTGGACACTTTTTTTAACAACCGGTTTTTGCTGATTTTGCTGGTTATCGTCCTGGTCAGGGTCAAATATACGACTTACAGCAGCATGTGGGTGAGCGCGTTGGTCAATATTCCGGGGACGCTTTTGCATGAAATGATGCATTATATTGTCGGGCTGGTTTTAAATGCGCGTCCCTGCAATTTTACCATTTTTCCCCGCAAATCGCCGGAAGGATACTATGTTATGGGCAGCGTCGGTTTTCGCAACGTTACTTTTTACAACGCCGTGCCGTCGGCGCTGGCGCCGCTTTTGCTCCTGGTTATCGGTTTTTATCTGAATCGTTATTGGCTTCCGGTAATACAGCAGACGATGGTCAATTATGTTTTGTATGTTCTGCTGCAAACCATCATTATCGAAAATGCCATGCCGTCGGGGGCCGATTTCAAAGTGGCGGGAATGTATTTGCGGGGTGTGCTACTGTACGGTTTCCTGTTTGTCGCGCTGCTGATTTATTTTTAAAGCACGCTTATTTTTCCAGTTCGCGGACGACGGCTTCGGTTACTTCTTTGGCATCGCCGTAAAGCATTACGGTGTTTTCCCGGTAAAAAAGCGGGTTGTCTATGCCCGAATAGCCGGAGGCAAGAGAACGCTTGACGAAAAAGACGGTTTTGGCGGCGGAAACATTGAGTACCGGCATACCGTATATCGGCGAAGAGGGATCTGTTTCGGCCAGCGGGTTGGTGATGTCGTTGGCGCCGATGACATAAGCAACGTCGGTTTCGGCAAAATCCCGGTTGATCTCGTCCATTTCAAAAATTTCTTCGTAAGGAATGTCTGCTTCCGCAAGGAGAACGTTCATATGTCCCGGCATCCGTCCGGCGACCGGGTGAATGGCAAAACGTACCCGTACCCGGTATTTTTGCCGGAGAAGAACGGACATTTCCTTTAGGGCGTGCTGGGCGCGGGCAGCGGCCATGCCGTAACCGGGAACGATGATGACGGATTGCGCGTTTTCCATAATAAAAGCGGCGTCTTCCGGACTGCCGCTGCGGGCATTGCCCGTTTCCCGGCCGGGGGCGGCGGATTTTGCGTTTTTGGCCGCCCCGCCGAGCAAAATCTGCCAAAGAGAAGAGTTCATGGCTTTGGTCATGACAAGAGCCAGAATCATTCCGCCGGCGCCGACAATGGCACCGGTGATAACCAGCAGCGTTTGTCCGAGCATAAAGCCGATGCCGGCGGCCGCCCAGCCGGAACAGGCGTTTAAGACGGAAATGACAACCGGCATATCAGCGCCGCCAACGGGCAGCACCAGCAGCAGGCCGAGCAGTAGCGACGCCGCCGTCAGGTACCAGAACATCCATTCCTCGCGGTAAAAAACAAAGCCGGCAAAAAGAATGAGGACAACGGTCGCCAGCAAGAGGTTCAAAACATGTTGGAAAGGAAAAAGGAGAGCGCGTCCGGGTAAAATTCCCTGTAATTTGGCAAATGCAACCATGGAACCGGAAAAGGCAAGCGCACCTATCACCAGTCCGATTGACGAGGTAAAATAACCGGTGCCGCCGGCAATGGTTTCCCCGGCGGCGAGGAAAACGGCCGCCAGACCGCCGAGACCGTTAAAAGCCGCAATCATCTGGGGAAGAGCGGTCATCCGGACTTTTTGGCCGCTGATGATGCCGATGATACCGCCGGCGGCCATTGCCGATATTATGACCGGCAGACGCGGAAAGGGAATAAAAACAAAGACGGCAGCAATAGCGAGAATCATGCCGATAATGCCGAGCAGGTTGCCGAACCGGGCGCTGCGGGGGGAATTCAGCCCGCGAATCGAGAGAATAAAAAGAATTGCCGAGGGCAAAGAAATCAGTTCGTTCATTGTTTTTTCCTCTTGCTTTTAAACATTTCCAGCATACGGACGGATACGGCAAAACCGCCGAACATATTGACGGATGCCAGAAAAACGGCAATCAGGCCGCAAACCATGACAAAAATGTTTTCGGCGAATCCGGTCATGCCGATTGCCCCGAGGACAACAATCCCGGAAATGGCGTTTGATACGCTCATTAAAGGGGAATAGAGAGCGGGGGTTACTCCCCGGACGACAAAATAGCCGATAAAAGCGGCAAGAATGAAAATTATCAGTTGTTCGCTCATGTCCGGCTCCTTATCTTTCCCTGCCAGCAGAGGCAGGTTTGGTTGATGATGTCATCGGCAAAGTCCGGTTTGCGCTCCCGGAAACCAGGCAGATTAAAGAAGTTGCAGATGTTGTTGGCAAAAAGACGGCTGGCCGTGTCGGGCAGCGATGATGCCAGATGCCGGTCGGAAATGACGACGGTTCCGTTTTCGGCGGTATAAATTTCCTTCTGCCCGATGCCGCCGACATTGCCGGCGATGTCGACGAGGACGCTGTTTGCTTTCAGCCGTTTGATTTCTTTCCGCCCGAGCAAGAGCGGTGCGGCCGGCAGGGATCCGGCGGCCGTGATAATGATGTCAGCCTCGTACAGAAAGCTGTTGACGGCGGATTTTTCGATAAAACGGGCGCCGAGAGATTCTGCCTGTTTGCCTGCTTCTTCCCGGATATCCGAGGCATAAACGGAGGCGCCCAGCCGTTTGGCAGTGGCCATCGCCTGCAGGCCGGCAACGCCGACACCGATAATCAAAACTCTTACCGGCATAACCGAACCGGCGGCGGTTGTCATCATCGGAACGGCTCGGTTGAGCGTATTAACCGCCTCAAGAACCGCTTTATAGCCGGCAAGGTTATCCTGCGAGGAAAGAATATCCATACTCTGGGCGCGGGAAATCCGGGGAATGCGGTCAAGGGCGAAAAAACTGAAACGCTGTTTTTTAATCAATGCCCGGTCGGGCGAAAAACCGCGGAAATCGGCAATAACGGTCAGATTTTCGGGAAAAATTTTGCTTTCTTCTGCGGATGGAGCGTTGATTTTAAATAGAAATTCGGCATTTTGGAGGGCGCTTTTTGCGTTTGGCGCCGTTTTTGCCCCGGCTGCCGTATATTCTTTGTCGGCAAAACCGGCGTTTAGTCCGGCATCCTTTTCGATCTTTATTTCAAGCCCTTCCGCAGACAGTTTCCGTACGGCGTCAGGGGTGAGAGCAACCCGTTTTTCGCCGGCAGAAGTTTCTTTTAAGACGGCAATATTCATTTTGCCTCCGTTGGTTTAACGATTGTGAAAGCATATGTTTATATAATTGCATTTGTTTTTTTGAAAACGGGAAAGGGTTAAAAAAATGTTGGTTTTGTGGAATTTGTTTGCCACATTTTTTAAAATCGGAATGTTTACGTTCGGCGGCGGCTATGCCATGATTCCGCTGTTGCAGGCAGAACTGGTGGAACGCAAAAAATGGACGACCGACGAGGAAATCATGGATTATTATTCCATCGGGCAGTGCACGCCGGGGATTATTGCCGTCAATGTGGCGACTTTTATCGGTTACAAGCTGAAAAAAATAACAGGTGCGGTGGTTGCCACCGTGGGAATCGTCACACCGTCTATCATTATTATTATCGCGCTGGCCAACATTATCACTCTTTATATGGCCAATCCTTACGTTGCGCACGCTTTTGCTGGCATCAGGATTGTCGTGATTGCTTTGATTGCCGACGTGGTGCTCGGTATGCGGAAAAAAGCGGTCGGAAATGTTTTTCAGGGGGCTGTTTTTGTTTTTGCCCTGGCTTTGCTGGTTGCGGCAGGGGTTTCGCCGGCGGTGGTGGTGGTTGCGGCTGCGGTGGCCGGTTTTGTTGCTGGAGGCCGGCGATGATATACGGACTGTTGTTTTTCGAGTTTTTTAAAATAGGTCTTTTTGCACTCGGCGGCGGGTTGGTTACGGTGCCTTTCCTGTTTGACCTGAGTACACGCTATCCCTGGTTTAGCGCACAGGAATTGGTCAACATGATTGCGGTGGCGGAATCTTCTCCCGGTCCGATCGGCGTTAACATGGCCACCTATGCCGGGTTTAAGGCGGCAGGTGTCAGCGGGGCGTTGACGGCAACTTTCGGACTGGTGTTTCCTTCGGTTGTGATCATTGCGCTGATTGCCGCTTTTTGGGATAAAATCCGACAGACGAAGGTTTTTCAGAACCTGATGTACGGTGTTCGTCCGGCCGTGCTGGCGCTGATTTTGAATGCCGGGGCGGAGCTTGGTTTGCTGGCGCTGACAAACATTACCGGAATCGTGCTGTGCATAATATTTTGGGGTGCAATTCACTTTTTTAAACTGCACCCCATTCTCTATATTATTGCCGGCGGAATCCTCGGCATTGCGCTTGGTTTGTAAGGTTTACAGATCAAGCGCCTTGCGGTATGTGTCGAGCAAAAATTCCTGTTCGTCGCGGTCGGCGGCGTTCATTTTGCGCAATTTTAAAACCGCCCGCATGATTTTGACGTCGAAACCGGCTGATTTGGCTTCCGCAAATACGTCACGGATGTCTCCGGAAAGCGCTTTTTTCTCTTCTTCCAAACGTTCGATACGCTCGATCAGCGAACGCAGTCTGTCGGCTGCAATGCCTCCAACTTCTGTCATTTTCTTCTCTCCTAAACAAATATTTTTATTGTAAGCGAGATTAGCAAAAGCTATATTTTTTGACAAGCAAATAAATTGTGGGTTCAAAAAAATCTTGTGGAAGTTTTAATTTTAACGCCTATAATGCCGCTATAAAATGAAATGTGAAAGAGGATAAAATGCCAAAAAAGTCATATACGCGTATTCTTGCAACAATCGGCCCGTCTTCGGCGGATGAAAAGACAATTTCCGACCTTTTGGACGCCGGCGCCGATGCTTTTCGATTTAACTTCAGCCACGGCACACACGAAGAACATAAGGAGAGGTACGATATTGTCCGCAGGCTTTCGGCAGAAAAAGGTCTGTTTGCCACCATTGTTGCCGATTTGCAGGGGCCGAAACTGAGGGTCGGGCTGTTTGCCGAAGGTAAAGTTTTGCTGAAAGAAGGGCAGGAGTTTGTTTTGGATATGAATGATATCCCCGGCGATGAAAACCGGGTGATGCTGCCTCATAAAGAAATTTTTGCCGCCATCAAACCGGGCGATGATTTGCTGCTCAATGAC
The DNA here is from genome assembly GCA_944390375.1 of uncultured Alphaproteobacteria bacterium. GTDB lineage: Bacteria > Pseudomonadota > Alphaproteobacteria > RF32 > CAG-239 > JAFUYI01. The sequence goes on from CALXPZ010000090.1 coordinate 16,801, forward strand.
GGCAATATTGTGCTTACGGTCAAGTCCTGTACCGAAAACAGCGCGGTAACGGAAGTTAAGGTCGGCGGCGAGCTTTCCGGCCACAAGGGGGTTAACCTGCCCAATATCAAATTGCCGATTTCTGCCATTACGGCAAAAGACAGGGACGATCTCAGCTTTGCGCTTGATATGGGCGTGGACTGGGTTTGCCTTTCTTTTGTGCAGTCAGCCGATGATGTGCGAGAGGCCAAAAAATTGATCGGCGACCGGGCGTTGATTATTTCCAAGCTGGAAAAACCGAGCGCGATTGCCGAACTGGAGGAGATTGTCAAGCTTTCCGACGGTATTATGGTTGCCCGCGGCGATTTGGGGGTTGAATGTCCGTTGCAGACGGTGCCCGTTTTGCAAAAGAAAATCGTCAATGCCTGCCGCAAATATGCAAGACCGGTGATCGTTGCCACCCAGATGCTCGAATCGATGATCGAAAAACCGACGCCGACCCGGGCGGAAGTTTCCGATGTGGCAACAGCCGTTTACGACGGGGTTGATGCGGTTATGCTTTCGGCCGAAACGGCGGCCGGAAAATATCCGGTGGAAGCGGTTAAGATGATGAACAAGATTATCACTCAGGTTGAAGCGGATCCCTTGTTCTTCCAATATATGAAAAGACAACAGCCGCTTTCCTGCTGTATGGGTGAGGCAGATTCCATCACTTTTGCGGCCAGCGAGATTTCAAAAGTTTTGAATAATGTCAGAGCCGTTGTTACTTATACCAGTTCGGGGCGGACGACTTTTCTGGTTGCCCGTGAGCGGCCGGATATTCCGATTATTGCGGTTACGCCGAATATAAAAGTGGCTCGTCAGCTGGGGTTGGTATGGGGTGCCCGCCGTTTTATCAACGAATCGACGTTTCAGAGCTTTGACCGTTTTGAAGACGTGGCTATTTCGGTTGCTTTGGAAAGCGGCGTTGCCACTCACGGCGACCATATTATTATTACCGGCGGTTTTCCGCTCGGTGTGAAGGGGCGGACAAATATGCTGCATACGGTTTATATAGCTTAGCGCTAAAAGATCGTTAAAAGGAAAAAGCCCCTTTGCCTTCGAGGACAAAAAGGGGCTTTTTGTAATTGAGATGATTTTGGAAATGTTTGCGCTTCACAGCGAAAAGATTCCCTCATAAAGAGTAAATTATTTCATGAGTTTTTATCGGAAACATCCGGACTTCACAGCAGAGATGTTTTAAAAATAATCATTTGTGGTTAATTACAAAGCAGAGTGCCCTAATTTCACAATCCAAGCACCCTTTGGCTAAAAAAGCGTCATGGCTAAATAATAAGTTGAGATAAATAATTCAAATGCAGGCAACGAAGTAGCACAACAAGGGGGATTAGTCAAGTCTTTTGTCAACGAAAGGAGTGTCCTGGTGCCGGCGATTGGTGCAAGATATGAAAAAAGCCCCGATAAAATCGGGGCTTTTTATTGTTTTGGCCGGAAAACTATTCTTTGTTAAAAGCGTTTTCCTGCTTTTTGGCTTCGTCATCCGTACGGGCAACATTGACCAAGATGGTCTGGCTGACTTCCGGATGCAGGTTGATTTTTACCTGATAGATGCCGAGGTCTTTAATCGGACGTTCCAGGTTGATGAAACGGCGTTCGACGTTAACACCGGCTTCTTTCATCGCGGAAGCGATGTCGCGGATGGTAACCGAACCATAGAGCTGGCCGGTTTCGGCAGCCTGACGAATCAGCACGACCTTAAAGCCCTGCAGTTCTTCGGACTGTTTGGAAGCGCTTTCAAACAAAGCTTTGTTGTGAGCTTCCAGTTCCGCTTTTTTCTTTTCGTAAAAAGCCAGGTTTTCGGCAGTAGCGCGAAGAGCTTTTCTCTCCGGCAGCAGGTAGTTGCGGGCATAACCGTTTTTGACGTTTACTTTGTCGCCCATTCTACCCAGTTTGTTTACATGTTCCAAAAGAATAACTTCCATCTCATTTCTCCTTAGTTGGCGACAAACGGAAGCAGAGCGATATAGCGGGCGCGTTTGATGGCGCGAGCCAATTCTCTTTGTTTTTTGGCAGAAACCGAAGTAATGCGGCTGGGGATGATTTTACCTTTTTCCGAAATGTAGCGGGAAAGCAGTTTAACATCCTTGTAGTCGATTTTCATGCCGTCTTCACCGGAAAACGGGCAGGATTTCTTTTTCTTGAAGAATACTTGTTTGTTCATGTCCAATTACTCCGCTTCTTCAGTTTCTTTTTCTTCGGAAGCAACGCCTTCCGAAAATTCGTCAACGCGAACGGTCATGTAACGAATGATGTCTTCGTTAAAGCGCATGATTCTTTCATACTCGGCAATGGCGTTGGCCGGAGCGGAAATGTTCATGATAACGTAATGACCTTTGCGGTTTTTCTTGATGCGATAAGCCAGAGTTTTCAAACCCCAGTTGTCGACTCTTACAACCTCGCCGCCTTCTTTTTTAATAACTTCGGACAAATCCGAAACAATGCTATTAACCTGAGAAGCGCCGAGATCCTGACGTGCAATCAGCACGCTTTCGTATTTTTGCATTAAATATCTCCTTGTGGATTCTCAACAATTATTTCCTTGTTTCTTAAGGAAACGGTTCATGTATAGCCAAAACACTCCCGTTTTGGCAAGGGACGGAGCCTAATATACCCTAAAAGTTTATTTTGGCAAGCTTTTTTTTCTTTGACGGAAACAGAGGCGGCCGGCGAAAATTTTTTTGCCCGAAGAACGGAGCAGAGGCTCGTTTTGCCGATGATAATAACGGTGTAAGGGAGTAACAAAATTTATTGCAAATAAATATAAATGCCCTATTATTAAAAAAAATGTCTGCAAAAGGATAGGAAATATGAAGACAAAACTGATCGTGTTGGGGCTGGTGCCGGTGCTGCTGTCGGCCTGTTCGCTTTTTTCGACCGATGAAAGCGCGGCCGAATTTGTTCAGATCGGAAATACGGTAACCGGGGCGCAGCCGGTGATTTTGCTGCAGCACCCGACGACGGGCAAACTTGCCTGTTGCCGCGATACGGAAGACATTACCGCAGAGGAATGCGCCCGTGCGCTGGAAAAAGAATGTTTTGTCCGGGTACAGGATCTTCCCTATCGGCCGGCCGAATATGATTTTCTGACAACCGACACCTATCCCACCCGCCGCTGGAGAGAAAACGAAAAGGCACCGAGGTGGTAAAGGATGCTGTCGCGGGTTAATACCGTCGCTTTTAACGGGCTGGAAATTTTAAATGTAGAACTTCAGGTTCAAATTTCTGCCGGCATGCCTTCTTTTACCATCGTCGGCCTGCCGGACAAGGCGGTTGCCGAAAGCCGGGAAAGAATCCGGGCGGCCTTTACGTCGCTCGGGTTGAAACTGCCGGCCAAACAAATTACGGTTAACCTGGTGCCGGCAGACGTGCTGAAGGAAGGGTCTCATTTTGACCTGCCGCTTGCACTCGGGCTGTTGGCAGGGATGGAAGTTATCGGTGCCGATAAAACGGCGCCTTATCTGGTTTTGGGCGAACTGGGGCTGGACGGGTGTCTGGTTGACGTCAACGGCGTTTTGCCGGCGGCGGTGGCGGCAAAAAAGCAGGGATACGGCATTATATGTCCGGAAAATCAGGGCAGCGAGGCGGTTTGGGCCGGGGTCGGCAATATTTTGGCCGTCCGTTCTCTTTTGCAGCTAATCAATTTCTTTAAGGGCAACGGAGATATTCCTTTTCCGGTTGCCAAGCGGCGGGAAGAAGGTTCTGTTTTTCCCGATATGAAGGATGTTAAAGGGCAGGAAACGGCCAAAAGAGCTTTGGAAATTGCCGCTGCCGGCGCTCATAACCTGATTATGTCAGGGCCGCCGGGAGCCGGAAAATCCATGCTGGCGGCGCGTCTGCCTTCGATTTTGCCGCCGATGACGACGGAAGAGGCGATTGAAACCAGTATGATCCACTCCGTTGCCGGCGAGTTAAAAGACGGTTTGATCAGTTTTGAACGGCCGTTTCGCGATCCTCATCACAGCGCATCAACCCCGGCTTTGGTCGGCGGCGGGCGCAAAGCACGGCCGGGGGAGATTTCGCTTGCCCACAACGGCGTTTTATTTTTGGACGAGCTGCCGGAATTTTCCCGCTCGGCACTGGAGGCGCTGCGGCAACCGCTTGAAAACGGATGTGTTACAATTTCCCGAGTGAACTCTCATACGGTGTTTCCCGCCCGTTTTCAACTGGTGGCGGCGATGAATCCCTGCCGCTGCGGCAATTTGGGAATTCCCGGGCAGGAATGCAGCCGGGCGCCGAAATGCGCGGCAGAATACCGGGCGCGGATATCGGGGCCGCTCCTTGACCGGATAGATATTCAGATCGAGGTTCCGGCCGTTGCCCCGACGGATTTGTCCGACGCGGCCTGCGGTGAAAGTTCGGCAGAAATTCGCAAACGGGTGATAGCCGCCCGCGAAATACAAAAAAAGCGTTTTGTCGCCTTCGGGTGCCCGTCGTTGTTGACTAATGCACAGCTGAAAGGTGAATTTTTGGAGCAGGCTGCGGCACTCGACAATGACGCAAAAGCCTTGCTTTTGTCCTATGCCGAAAGAGTTCGGATGTCTGCCCGCGCCTATCATCGAACTTTGAGGTTAGCAAGGACAATTGCAGACTTGCAAAATGAAAATAAATTGCTTAGAATACATATCGCCGAGGCTCTGTCTTTGCGATGGAAAACGCCTGACTATAAAATCTAGGAGATAAAGAATAATGCAGAAACCGATGACCTTTAAAATAGCTCTTTTTATTGCTGCATTGACGCTGTACGCCGTTCCGGGCGCGGCGCAGTGCCCGTCAGGCGATACATCCTGCCCGCCGGTTTTGGAAGATTGTGCCTGTCCGGCTCAGATGGGAAGCGGCGAAGATTGTGCCTGCCCTCCGGTTGAAACCGTGGAAACCCGGCAACCGGGCGGATGCATTCCGGCAGCGTCGGACGGTGCTTGCAATGCAAGTGCGCCGATGGCTTATACCTTATCTCCCCGCTCGGATGAATTCAAAATGTCTGCCCGACAGCAGTTGTTCAGCGATGCAAACGAATACGGCCAGACCAGGAAAGATCGCGACGGTAGCATCTTCGGCGGCAGACCTTGCAAAAGCTGCGATAAAAACGGCAGCATTTTCGGCGGCGGTCCTTGCAAAACCTGTGATAAGAACGGCAGCATTTTCGGCGGAGCGCCCTGCAGCGGTCCGGCCTGCCGTCCGGCGGAACAAACTCCGAATCCGAAATATATCCAAAATTACATCGTGTTTGACGACAGCTTATACAACGCCGTTCACCGTCAATGCGGCGACTTTGCTCCGTTAGAGTTGGAGTGGGTCGATTTCCGCATTAAAAACGGCATGGACAACAGCGGCTATTCCCGCAAGCTCGGTAAATACCGTTTTCGTATTTTCGGTTGCCGTCGCGACACTAAAAACGCTATTTTAAATGAGGGTCGTATTCTTGAAAAAGATATGAGCTTTATTGAAATTTTTGACGATATGATGTCTGACTGCTACAAAATCGTTAAAACACCGAACGATTTGTGCCTGAAAGCAGACAGCCCGCTGCCGGAATATGTTCTGACGGCGGAAATTACCGACTATTATATGAATCTGTGTGATGAATATAATTGGGACGAGGCCAGAAAAGAAGATAAGCGCGCGGGATCATCAGAGATGACCGTGGTCTGGCGTTTGATGGATCTGACCAAAACCAATGTTTTGTGGAAAGGTAAAAGTGTTGGCTACGGAGAAGTGGAAGACGGCGAATATAACGGCGAGATCGTTTTGATCGAGCGCGCTTTTGCCGATGCCGTCGATAATCTCCGCAATCTGCCGGGGTTTGAAGATCAGCTTTCCAAACGTTTGTCTGCGGAAGAAATGCAAAGACAGCGCGATGCTTTGATCGATTTGCAAAGAAGAATGGATCCGGTTAAGTGCCAATTCAGTGAAGAAATCAAAATTATGGAAGATTCCGGCAGCGTTTCCGGCGGTTACGGCATGAATGAAGGCTGGATTAACATTCCGGAAGCAAAGATTGTTAAGGGCGAAGTCGGAGAGGCTTCGGGTGCCGTTTCTTCCGGTTCGGGTGCGCTTGAAGGCGGTAATACGGCCGTGGTCCAGACCGTTGACGGCAAGATTATTGAAAATTCGGGCGTTGTATCTTCCGGTTCGGGTGCGCTCGATGGCAGCAACATGGCTACGGTTCAGGTTGTTGACGGTAAAATTATCGAAGATTCGGGAGTCATATCTTCCGGTTCGGGTGCCATTGAGGACGGCAGTACGGTACTGATCCAGACCGAAGACGGCCAGATTATCGAAGTTTCGGGTATTGTATCTTCCGGTTCCGGAGCCATTGAGGACGGCGGTTCGGTATTGGTTCGGACCGTTGACGGCCAGATTGTCGAGCTGTCCGGCGTCGTATCTTCCGGCTCCGGCGCCATTGAGGACGGCAGCACCGTTCTGGTTCAGACGGCCGGCGGAGAAATCGTTGAATTGTCCGGTATCGTATCTTCCGGTTCCGGTGCGGTTGAAGGCGGCAATATTACCGAACTGCAGATGATTGACGGCCAGATTGTCGAAAGCTCCGGCTCGGCATCTTCCGGTTCGGGCGCGCTTGAAGGAAGTAATGTTTCAGAAGTTATTTCCGGTTCCGTTACCGAAAACGGCGGCGCTCTCGGCGGTGCGGTGATTGAAAATTCCGGTGCCGTTTCCGACGGAATGGTTATGTCGGAGGTTGAGGCGGTCGAACCGTTGCCGACGGATATGTCCGCATTGATCGAAACGGACAGCCTGTGCATTAAGGAACAGCCGGATTATGACAATATGGGACCTGAAAATGTCTATAAAGTCAGAACGGCGGTGGTATCGGTTGCCAATGCCAAAGGCAAAAAAGGCGCCGGTCTGCTGATTTCCGAACAGTTTGTCATGACTTCCGCCGATCTTGTTGACAAGAGCAACAACCATTATGCTCTTGAAACCATCAACGGTAAGAAACTGAAAGCCCGTGCAATCCGTATCAATCCGAAGAAAAATACGGCATTGCTGATGCTTGACGAGCCGACCGAATATACGCCGCTGTCTCTTAACCTTGAACTGCCGGCGGTTAACAAAGAAAGCTTTATGACACTCGGTCTGCTTAACTTTACCGAGGGCGATGTCGAAGGCTATCTTGAAACCGGCGGAAAAGTCAGCGGTTACCGCTATGACGAAGACGGAACATCGCAAATCGTGATTGACACCTTTGTTCAGAGCGCGACCATCGGCGGTGTGTTGATTGATAAAAACGGGCGTATAACCGGTATGGCGCATACCATCAGACCGATTGAAGACGGTCCGGACATCTTCTTGCCGATCGAAACAGCCATGAAGAGCCTGGGAGTTGGCATTTGCGGCAAAGAATTCCCGCAGTCGATGCCTAAACCGCAGAAATCGTGGCGTCAGAAATCGGTTGCACCGTTGATTGAAAATACGGTTCAGAAAGCTCCGGAAGCGATGGACGTTAAAGAACGCAAGTAATCGCGGTTTTTTAAGAGATAATCCCCTGCCTGTTGTTTGAACGGGCAGGGGTTTTCTTTATGATGCGGGTGCGTAAGAAGGTAAAAACAGAGATTTCTGTTTTGCGTCGGAATTACGGTTTCGTGAACGGATAATTGTAGTTTGGAGCAGTTAATACCTTTCGAGACAGCCGGTTTTTAGTGCCGGACGAATGTTACGGATTTATTGGCGCGGGGCTATTTTTAAGAGGACTATGCCAATTTTTTGGGGTGAGAAAGTCAAAAATAATTCCGGTTCATAAAAGGTGTCCGGAGTTTGGGGCTTGTGCATAAAATATTGCCGCGGGGAATTAAGGAGAAAAGAAAATCGTTCTTTTTTTGTCTATTTGTTTGAGGCTCCGTTGTTTTCGGGAGAAAAGAAGAACCTGTTTCCGATCAGAGAAAACGGCAGATTTTTTGTGCAAAAAAAAGGCATAATAATAGCTCCGAAAC
>CALXPZ010000091.1 GCA_944390375.1 uncultured Alphaproteobacteria bacterium
AGAAATATCAACCCCTCTCAGCCGGTTGTTTTCGTTCTTCAGAGCCGCGCCGGTCAGTCCGGTGCCGCAGCCGAGGTCGATAACGGTTCCCCGGACGGGGGAGATGAGTGAGGCGATTGTTTCCGGCAGCTTATAGTCAATTTTTTTCATCACGTCTTCATAATTGCCGGCAAACTGGTCAAACAGGGCGCGTGCATAGTCGGCGCCCCGGCCGCTGTCCGTATGGCCGAATATTTCGTTTAAGCGGCGGGCAAATACGTTTTCGGGCATCTTTTTCAGCCAGTTGGCAGCGATTTTTTGTGCTTTGTCGGCATCTTTTTCATATAACAGCATCAACGTTTCGGCCGCGTTTAAGGCATACTCGCGGCAGTCGGGAGACTTCAGCAAAGCGTTGAAAAATAATCCCAGCGCCTCTTCATATTCGCCAAAATCTTTTTGAATGATTCCCAGGTTGTTGCTGGTCTCGGCTCTTTTAGGATCCAGAATAACCGCCTGCCGGTATTCTTCCAGCGCTTCCGCCTGTCGTCCCTGCCGGTAGAGCAGTTCAGCATAATTGATATGCCCGTCAATATCATGCGGCGCTATATCCAATGCTTTTTTATACATTTTTTCGGCCTTGTCGGCGTCTTGTTCGGCATTGGCAAGGTTAATCAGGGCGCAGACGGATTTTGGGTTAAGGTCAAGCACTCGGTTAAAATACGCCGGCGCTTCTTCTTTTTTGTCCGATTGCAGGCAAAGTTCTCCCGCCAAAAGCAGATTTTCTTCATCTTCCGATAAAGAACAGGCACGTTTTGCATAGTCAAGAGCTTCCGTCGTCTGCCCCCGCTGCCGGTACATCAGGCTGATATAGTAGGGGATCAGGGCATCATCCGGATATTGCCGGGACAAATCCAGCAAAGCGTCGAGATCATTGTCCGCTTTTGCCAGGTTGGCACGCGGCTCGACATAAGCCGGGTCAAGCGCTGCCGCCAGATTATATTGTTCGCGGGCATTTTGAATATTGCCTTGAGCCGCATATATATTGCCGAGCGCGTTATGAGCTTCCCTGATCCCCGGCTGCAGTTGCAGCGCCCGACGGTAAGCGGCGGCAGCTTCCGCGGGTTTGCCGTTTCTTTCTTCAGACCAGGCAAAATTGAAATAATATTCCGCCGAGCCGGGATTTTGTGCTATTGCCTTGGAAAAGTATTCTGCCGCCTGATCGTGCAGGCCTTTGCTCTGTGCAATCAGCCCCAGCAGATTAAGCACGGCCGGCTGGTCGGGAACGGTTTCCAGAACCTGCCGATACAGCGCCGCCGCCTCGTCCAGACGGCCGTCATTGTGCAGTTTCAGCGCCTGCTGCAAAATCAGATCATAAGACATCAGCGGATGCGCTCCAGTTCATTTTTAACGCGGCGGATAACTTCTTCAAACATTTCTCCGGTCAAAACGCCGGTGTTGACGTTGTAACGTGAGGTATGGTAGGAATCAAACAACACCAAGCGGTGGCGTTCAAGAACGTGCCGTGCGCCGTGGGCAAATTTGAAAGACGATTTCTTGTAGCCGAGGGTGCCGAGCAGCGCATTATGCGCCACACCGCCCAATGCCAAAATGATTTTGAGGTTTTTCAAAGAAGCGATTTCATCGCTCAGAAAACGCCGGCAGTTGTTGACTTCTTCCGCCGTTACCTTGTTTTGCGGCGGCACGCAGCGGACGGCGTTGGTAACCCTTGCGTTTATCAGCTCAAATCCGTCGTCGGCACGTTTCTGATAATTTCCTTTTGCCATGCCGTATTTTTTTAAAACGGGATAAAGCAGATCGCCGGCGTAATCATTGGTAAACGGGCGTCCGGTCTGGTTGGCGCCTTTTAAGCCGGGAGCCATGCCAAGAACCAGAAATTGAGCATCTTCCGGACCGAACGGCGCCACCGGCGCATTGTGAAAAGAGGGAAATTTTTTTTGGTTTTCATGCCGGAAGGCGGCCAGTCTGGAACATAATCCGCAATTTTTTTCTGGGCATAACATATTCATTTTCCTATATTATTATATACTTGATGTCTAATTTAGCACATTTTTTTTGAAATGCACTCTTTAATTTCGGCAAACAATGGCTACATCATCAATCAGTAATATTATGACTGTTATAATATTTACAACAGACTTTTAAATATAGTTCACAAAAACCTATTTATAAATGGAGTTTATAATATGAAAAAGACATTACTGTTGGCAGGTGTTGCTTGCCTTTTTTCCGTAAGTGCAAATGCAATGGATTTAAGCAGAGAATTCAGACCTTATATCGGTTTGGATTATGTCTATTCGCACGCGGACTATAAAGACATGGTAAAAGAACCGAAGAAGAGTTATAATTCCGGTGCGATTAACGTTGGTACCTGGATTACGCCATATGCCAGCTTGGAAGCCTTTTTCCAGCAGTCGGCAAAAACCAAATCCCACAAGGGAACGCCGGATCAGGTCAGAACCGAATTTTATGCCTACGGGCTTGATGCCTACGGTTATTTGCCGATCGGATGTGATGGTTTTAATCTGCTCGGGTCTCTTGGTTTGGCCAACTACAACGTCAAAGCCAAATATATTCACGGCAGTGAAGACAAACAAAGAGTCGGCTATCGTGTAGGTATCGGCGCCCAGTATGATTTCACCGAACATCTGGCAGCCCGTGTAGTCGGACGCTACAGCTTTATCGGAGCTAAACATCTGGATAACCTGATGGAAGTTACCGCCGGTATCAGATATTCTTTTTAGGCACCGGCACCGCAAAAAACTCCGGCAGCACTGCTGTCGGAGTTTTCTTGTTGCCAAATTAAATAATTGTTGTTATCTTTACCGCAAACAACACCTTAAACCAGAGGATTGAACTATGAACTTGAAGAAAATTTATTTTAGTATTTTGGTTGCCACTGTCGTTATAATTGTTGTCAGTATGTTTACCGGTACCAAATTTATACCCGTCAGTCTGGGGATTCTAAAAGAAATGATCGTTGATTGGAAAATTTTTGTTCCGGCTCTTGTCTGCGCGTTTGCTTTCAGCAAAGTTAAATACTATTGGCTGACAATGCTCGGTTGCTCACTGTTTGCCTCGATGGTGGTGCAGGTGTTCTTTTTCAGCGTGCATGCGGGGGCGTATATCATTCTTTTGCGGGCGTTTTGCTTCCTGATGGTCGTATATATTGTCGACTATCTGCGCTTGATCGGCAAACGCAAATAAAAAACTCTTGACCTTTGGGATTGTTTTGAGTAAAAAACTAAAACAATTCCAAAGTGTCCCGGTTGAGCCGCAAACTCTCAAGGGAACGAAGTTCCGAAAGGGATGCTGAAACATTATTGGAGAGATGGCAGAGCGGTTGAATGCAGCGGTCTTGGAATCGCAGCGGAGCGGAGATCGGCGAGCAAGGCGTTTTAATAACGCCGCGGTTGAGCCGCAAACCGTCGTCGGAACGAAGTTCCGATCAGAATGCTAAAACATTATTGGAGAGATGGCAGAGCGGTTGAATGCAGCGGTCTTGAAAACCGTCGAAGGCGCGAGCCTTCCGCGAGTTCGAATCTCGCTCTCTCCGCCAGTTACAAAAAAAAGCGCCTGTTGAGGCGCTTTTTTTTGTAATCGAAGAAGGTATAAAATTCCGGCAAATTACATTCGGCCGCCTCGTTTGGTGAGCTGCCATATTGCCGGAGTGCCGTTCTGTTTTTGCAATTTTCCGTTTCTGTCGACGGCAAGTCCGTATTTTTTCATTGTGGCAGGGTGGGTTGCCATAAAGTTGTATTCGGCCTGTCCGAGCTTTTCTCCTTCATTTTGGCGCCGGTTTAAGTCCTGATAGACAAGTTGCTGCATTGCTGTCTGACGGATATGCAGAGATTCGATGTTTCTGGCGAGTCCCATATCCGCGCTGACTGAAGTGCCGCACCTGTAATTGCCGTTGGGTAGTTTTTGCACTTCGGGCAAGAGGGGGCCGGTATCAAGCGATATGCTACCGTCAATCAGCAGTTTGCCGTTTGAGGTGAATGCATAACGGATATTGGCATTGTCGGCCGTTGCCCGGTGAAATTCCAAATTCTTGTATTGTCCTTCCGTATTTTCCGGTTTTTCCCGTTCGGCAAACAGGGCGTCTTTGAATTTTAAGGCCTGATCTTTGCTGAAACGGGCGCGTTCCAGCACAATCCGCAAAGCTTCGGGAGTAATTTCCATATCGCTGTTAACGCTGTTAATATAGGCTTTGGCAAAAACCTTTTGCTGCTCTTTGCTTAAGTCTGCACCGATCAGAGCCTGAGCCAGCTCTTTTGGGGAAAAATATACGGCCGGCCCCGGTTCTTCTCCTTCGGAATAAACTTTTGCAAACGTTCCTTCGCCGCTGTAATATTTGTCCCAGTAGGCATCTTCCGCTGATTGCGGCGAATGCAGAATTTCGATATTATCTTTTTTGGGATCCTGTTCGGCCGTTTTTTGCGCGGCGGCATTGAGGGAAGATGACAATCCGGTCAGAAAAACCATTGCACCGAGTGCGGTGTTCTTCCAGCCTTTTGTTTTCTTGTCGGTCATTTTTTATCCTCCGAAATGAGCAACGATGTTTTTTGCATTATAGAACGATACATCTTTTTTGTCAATCAATGCGTTTTGTCCAAAAGCTCCTGCGGAGTTTATTAAATATATGCTTTACGAGTAAAAAAAAATGATATAAAATGCCCGCCATGTTGATTGAGGAAGAAAAATGAACCTGAGCAAGCTGAAATTATCCGTTTTATACCTGAGTTTAGCGGTCTTGCTGAGCGGTTGCGAAAGTGTTACTCCCGAAGTTACCGATCCGCCGCAGAAACAGGCGTCGGCCATCAAAAGCCAGGGAGGCGTCTATAAAGTCGGCAATCCGTATAAAATTCTCGGCCGTTGGTATTATCCGAAAGAAGATTATTCTTATTCCGAGGTCGGTATTGCCTCTTGGTATGGTCCGGATTTTCACGCCAAACGCACGGCCAACGGTGAAAAATACAATATGCACAGTTTGACGGCCGCTCACAGAACACTGCCTTTGCCTTCAATCGTAAAAATTACCAATCTTGAAAACGGCCGCTCGCTGGTGGTACGGGTCAACGACCGCGGTCCCTATGCGCGCAACCGGATTATAGATGTTTCCAAAAAAGTGGCTCAGCTGCTTGGTTTTTTGGAAAAGGGAACCGCCAAAGTCCGGGTGGAAATTCTTGAAAAAGAAAGTAAAAACCTAAAAGCTGCCATGACCGGGGAAAATGTGGCGCCGGATGTTTCCTCCGCTCCGACCACGCAAATCGTAAAATCGGAGATCGGCGAAGATGTTGCCCCTCTGGCTTCCGCGCCGGCAATAACTCCGGTTGCACCGTCTTATGCCGATCGGGACGATTATGATAACAAGGCAGAAAAATATTTGCCCGGCGGTTATTATGTTCAGGCCGGTGCTTTTTCAAACTATGAAACGGCCGGACAACTGGCTTCCCGGCTGGCAGATTTCGGTTCTCCTCACATTCAGAAAGCAAAAGTGAACGGACGCTTGTTTTACCGTGTTCGCATAGGGCCTTATGATTATCACGAGGAAGCCGTTGTTACCCAGGCAAGAATAAGAAATTTCGGCATTCCTGCCGCACATGTTGTTGAAAATTAGAGGAACTAAAATGATGTCTTATCCCAAATGGCTGTCTGCCGCTGTTTTGACGGTTATGTTTGCCGCCCCTGCAACGGCATTGGAAACCAAAGCAAAAAACGCAATCCTTATGGATTATGATACGGGCGAATATCTGCTTGCAGAAAATGCTTTTGTTCCGGTGGCGCCGGCTTCCATGAGTAAACTGATGACCATCTATGTCATCTTTGACAAGATAAAAGACGGCACGCTTTCGCTGGAAGATGTATTTACCGTCAGCGAAAATGCATGGCGTACGGGTGGTGCAGCCAGCGGCAGTTCGACAATGTTTCTGCCTGTCGGCGGCAAAGTTACGGTTGAAGACCTGATTAAAGGTATCGTCATTCAATCGGGCAACGATGCCTGTATTGTTGCGGCGGAAAACATTGCCGGTTCGGAAGAAGATTTTGCCGATCTGATGAATGCCAAAGCGGAAGAATTGGGGTTGAAAAATTCTCATTTTGTTAACTCAACCGGCTTACCGCACCCGGATCACCGGATGTCGGTTGAAGACCTGGCCAAGCTGGCGCAGGCCATTATCCGCGACTTTCCGGAATATTATTCCGTCTTTTCGCAAAAGACCTTTACTTATAACAACATCCTTCAGGGCAACCGCAACCCGCTGCTTTATTCAATGCCGGATGCCGACGGTCTGAAAACCGGACATACGGCGGAAGCGGGCTTTTGCCTGACGGCCTCGGTCAAACGCGGCGACCGCCGCCTGATCGGCGTTATGACAGGACTGAAAAGCAACAAAGAACGCTCGGAAGAGGCCGAAAAAATAATGAACTGGGGCTTCCGCGAGTTTAATAACTATAAGATTTTCAAACAATTTGAACGAATTGTTTCCGTTCCCGTTTACATGGGAGAGGAAAAAACGATAGACCTGGTTGTAAACGAAGACGTGGTTATGACCATCGCCCGCAATCAGGCGCGCAATGTTAAACTGACGGCCGTTTACGACAAACCGGTTAAAGCGCCGATTAAACAGGGGGATAAACTGGGCGAGGTCAGAATAGAGGTTCCGGATGGTGCGGTCAAAACCGTTCCGCTCTATGCCGATCACAGTGTCCGCCGTCTTGGTTTCTGGGGACGGGTATTGAGCAATATCAAATATCTGTTGTTCGGAGCCGAATAGAAAATGGAAACAGGGCGTTTTATTACGTTTGAAGGCGGTGAGGGCGCCGGTAAAACCACCCAGATACGGTTGCTTGCGGACTATTTGCTGACAAAAGGCATTGATCCCGTGTTGACCAAAGAGCCGGGCGGTACCGAAGTGGGGCTTGAGTTGCGGAAAATACTCTGTACCGGGGTTGAGGATAAATTTGATGCCGTGGCGGAAGCTCTTTTGTACTATGCCGACCGCCGTATCCATATGCAAAACAAGGTATGGCCGGCGCTCAAACGGGGCCGCTGGGTTTTAAGCGATCGTTTTGCCGATTCGACCATGGCTTATCAATATTACGGCTATGATAAACGGGTTAAAAAAGAACTGCTGGATCAGCTTTATGCCATGACCGTCGGCGATTTTCATCCCGATTTGACAATCATTCTGGATATTGAACCGGCCAAAGGGCTGGCTCGTTCTCTTAAACGAAACAGCCAGGCCGTGGAAAAAGAAATCCGTTTTGAGAGCAGGGAGCTGGCTTTCCACGAAAACCTGCGCCGCGGTTTTTTGGAAATAGCCGAAACCTCGCCGCGCTACGTTGTTTTAAATGCGGATAAAAGTGTGGACGAACTGCATCGCGATATTGTTAATGTCATAGAAGAAAGGCTGCTGCGCAATCATGCCTGATGGTGAACAGATTACGCCCAAAAACAACATTTTTCTGACCGGGCAGGAGGCGGCGGAAAAAGCGCTTCTTGACGCCTATAACAGCAATAAACTGCATAATTCGTGGCTGATATCGGGGGTAAAAGGGATCGGTAAAGCAACTCTGGCATACCGTTTTGCGCGCTTTCTACTGGATGAAAAACGGCGTGTTTTTTCTCCCGCGTCATCGCTGGCAACAGATCCCGGCAGCCCGTCCAACACATTGATTACCTCAAATTCACATCCCGATTTTAAAATAATTGAGCGCGATTTTATCGAAACCGACCGCAAAAAAGTCATCAAGGCGATAAAAGACGGTGCGGCGCTTGACGACAGTGAGTTAAAAGGGCTGAAGAGGTCTTCTGTTATCAGGATAGACGATGTCCGCGGAATTAACGAGTTCCTTGCCAAAAAGTCATCTGCCGACGGTTGGCGGGTGGTCATTATCGACAGCATCGACGATATGAACGCCGCCAGTGCCAACGCGCTTTTGAAAATACTTGAGGAACCGCCGGCCAAAAGCATTTTGTTGCTGATCAGTCACAATGTCGGTCAGTTGCTGCCTACAATCCGTTCGCGCTGTACAAAACTGGTGTTAAAACCGCTGTCGGATAATATCGTTGCCAGCCTACTCAGACGCTATCGCCCCGATTTGGACGAAAGCACGGTCAAAGGACTGGCGGAAATTGCCGGCGGCAGTATCGGCAAAGCGCTGAATTATGCCGACTGCGGCGCTCTTGAAAGATACCGCGGACTTAAGGATATCATCGGCGCCGGCGACAGATTTAAGCTGCGGGATATGTTGAACTGGGTTGATGCGGCGGTTGCCTCGGAAGAAAGTTTTGATCTGGCGTCGGAACTGGTGCTGAAATACTGTTCCGACCACATCCTGACCTCCCGCGATATTGAAGAAACCGCCCGTGCCTGGGAAAACGCGGTAAAAGTTCTGCGCCAGACGGACAGCCTGAATATGGATAAGAAAGAAACGCTGATCAATATCATCGGCGGCTTGTGCAAAGTGATGTAACAGTAAAGGAAAAAAGATGCTGGTTGATAGCCATTGTCATTTGGATTATAACGATTTTGAAGACGATATGGATGAGATTATCCACCATATGAAAGAAAACGGGGTTACCGCCGCTCTGAATGCGGGCAACTGTATTGATACTCTTGATGACCAGTTGCGGCTGTCCGAAAAATATCCGTTTATTTATACGGCAGTCGGCGTCCATCCGCACAATGCCGACGAATTTCCGGATGTAACGGCAGAAATGCTGGTTGAAAAAAGCACGCATAAAAAGATTGTTGCCATCGGCGAATGCGGGCTGGACTATTACTACGATTACAGCAAAAAAGAAAATCAGCGTAAATTGTTTGCCGAGCATATCAAGGCCGCACAGGAAACCGGCTTGCCGCTGATTATCCATACCCGTGATGCCGACGACGATACGATTTCCATGCTTGCCGAATATTATAAGGAAAAACCCTTTGCCGGCGAGATACATTGTTTTTCAAGCTCCCGGAAATTGGCGGAATTTGCGCTTTCCATCGGTTTTTATATTTCGGCGTCGGGGATCATTACTTTTAACAAAAGCGGCGAATTAAGGGAAATTTTTGCCGATATGCCGTTAGACCGCCTGCTGGTTGAAACCGATTCTCCTTTTTTGGCGCCGGTTCCTCTCAGGGGACACCGCAACGAGCCGGCCAACGTCTATTATGTGGCGGAAAAGCTGGCTCAGGTAAAAGATGTTTCTTTTGATGAAATCGCCCGGATTACGTCCGAGAATTTCTACCAATTATTCCGCAAGGCCAGCGACAAAGGGAGGTATGAGTTCTGATGTATAAACTGACTGTGCTCGGCAGCGGCGCGGCGCCGGGAGTGCCTTCAATCGCCGGCGGCTGGGGAAACTGCAATCCCCAAAACCCGAAAAACCGCCGCTCCAGAACAACCGTTTGTCTGGAATATAACAACACGCGGATTCTGATTGATACCTCGCCCGATCTTCGGCTGCAACTGCTTGCCAGCGGAATCCGGCATCTGGACGGCATTGTTTATACCCATGCCCACGCCGACCATTTGCACGGTATTGACGAGCTGCGGGAAATCAACCGGGCAGAACGAAACAGCCTGAATTTTTATGCCGGCGAAGATACCTGCGCCGCCATCGCGCTCAGATTCCCCTATTTGCTGGCCACCCGCGAGCACGCCAACAACGTTCTCAGCCGCCCGAGTCTGATTGCCAACCGGTTTGAATATTATCAATCCTTTGATATCAAAGGCCTGAAAATTACGCCGATCAGGCTCTTGGGGCACAATATGCCGACAACCGGCTATCTGTTTAACGACGGAGAAATCGTGTATATTGCCGATTACAGGGAGATTGATGAAGAGGCTTTTGCCCATATCAAAAAAGAGGTTAAATTGATGATTGTTCCGCTGACAACGCCGGAAGGCGGCAAATTTCATGCCGGTCTTGAAGAAATTATGCGCGACATCAGGCGTGTCAATCCTAAAAGGGCGATCATTAACCATATGGCCATAGAATGTGATTATGACGAAATCAACAAACAGACCCCGGATAATGTCGAACCGGCTTTTGACGGGATGGAGCTTGTTTTTTAGCATAAGGAGAAAGAAATGCTGTGTATTTACCATGTTGCCGACCATGACGGAAAAGGCTCCGGCGCCGTTGTCCGGAGTGTTTACCCCGAAATTGAACTGCTGGGGCTTAATCATGATATGGAAATCCCCTGTGAGGAGATTGAACGGCATGACATGGTTGTCGTCTGTGATTTTGCGCTGCCTGTCGATTATATGTTTGATTTGAGCAAAAGAAAAGATTTTACCTGGATTGACCATCATGTTTCGGTGATAGACGCCTACGAAGCGGCGCTGGCCAAAGGAGCAAAACCGATTAAAGGCCTGCGGCGGGTCGGCACGGCGGCGGTAGAACTGACGTGGGAATATTTTTATCCCGGCCGACCGGTGCCGGAGGGGCTTAAGCTGCTGGCGCTTCAGGATATTTTTGATTTAAGAGATCCCCGTGTGCAACCGTTTGAATATGCCATGCAGTCATTGGGACAAAACCGGCCGGATGATCCGGTCTGGACGGAGATTTTTAATAACCGCATGGATATAAACAAAATGGTTGAAACGGGGCGGCGCATTTTGTCCTGGGTCAACGCGCGCAATTATCATCTGGTGCGCAATATGGCGTTCGAGGCGGAAATCGACGGTCTGAAATGCATATGTTCAAATATGCCGCAGGGACGTTCGTCTTTTTTTGATACTTTCGACAATATAAAAGATTACGACGTTATGATCAATTTTTACATGAACAAAAATCGCCGTTGGAATCTTTCTTTCTACTCCTCCAAAAAAGATGTCGACGTTTCCGCAATAGCGGCACGTTTCGGCGGCGGCGGACATAAAGGAGCAGCCGGCGCGTCTTCGCTTGAAAAACTGCCGGATTTCCTGCTTAAAGGCGTGCAAGAATAGCGCTTTTTGCTTGAATTTTATTCTGATCCCGTTTAGCTTAAATCTCATAATATGAACCGGAGGGAGCATGATGTTTTTCAAAAAAAAGCAAAAAGATGACGATCTGCGCGCGCCGAGCGGCTGGGGAGCCGTGTTGCACAAAACGGTTATGGCGATAACTTATCCTTTCCGCAAACCTTTATGGTTGTTGCTTGTGGTGCTGTTGATGGCGGCGGCTCTGTTTGCTTTTCCGGTGTTTTACTATCAGGTAAAACCGGCGGAAGTTCACACTTGGTATTATAAAAAAATACAAAATATTAAAAAAGGCGATTTTTCGGCCGTTTCCGAAAAGTTTTCCGCTTTGGTTGACAAGATCCCCGCCTTTACACCGGCGGCAGACAAAGGAACGGATCGTCTGGTCGAAGTGGAACCGGGCTATAAGGAAGTCCGTCGGCAGATGTTCAAAGCGGCATCGGGGACTGCACCCCAACGGGTGGATATTTTGGCGGAAGAAGCCGATGACGTGGTGGCGGTTGCCGCTCCTCGTCCCCTGAAGTCTGAAGAAGAGGCGCAAACGGCACAACCAGCCCCGACGGCACCGGCAGTAGAGGGCAGCGTTTCCGGCTCAGACAACCGTCCCGTTATCATCAAAAAAGCCTCGGAAGAAGAGGGCAGCCGGCTGCGCTATTTGGATGAACCGGTCGAAATCTCGGGAGAGGTTACTGTTTATAACGCTAACGAGCTGGAAGTCGGCGGAACATATTTGTTCTTGTACGGAATTTATGCTAACCCGCAGGACGCCCGCGGCGTCAAAGGAGGCGTTTTCTTAAAAGATGCCTTAAAAGGAGAAACCGTAACCTGCCGGATTTTAGCTTATACGGCGGACGATGTGGCAACGGCCGAGTGTTTTGTCGAAGGTATAAGCATCAACGATGTATTGGTCGAGCGGGGTTTTTCCGACCGCGTATCTCTCCGGTAAACGGGAACGATAGCCATGTGGCAGCTTGTTTTGATGATCAACGGCTATTTTATCAGCATTTTGGGAGCGGCAATGCTGGTTGCTGCCGGTTATGATCTTTATACCACTTCCGCTTCCTGGTCGCCGTTTCTGAATTCGGCTTTGATATGCCTGTTTATCGGTTTATCTCTTTTTCTTTCCAATCGGGCGCCGGTAGAGCGTATCAGCATTCGTCAGGGATATCTGTTAACGACCAGCAGTTGGGTGGTTATTTCCGTTTTGGCGGCGTTGCCGTTTATGATGTACGGAACTACGGATAATTTTCACGATGCGTGGTTTGAGGCTGTTTCCGGGCTGTCGACCACGGGGGCAACAATTTTATCGGACATAGAAGGACAACCCAAAGCCGTTTTGCTGTGGCGTTCCATGCTGACGGCGATGGGCGGTGCGGGTATTGTAATGTTTGCGGTAGCTTTGCTGCCTTTCCTCGGGATTGGCGGTATGCAGATGTTTCAGCGTGAAAACTCGGATTTTAATGATAAATTTATGCCGAAATTTCATTACATTGCCAAAAGAATATTTTTTGTTTATTTCTTTTTGTGCAGTTTGTGCGCCGTTTGTCTTTATTGGGCGGGGATGAATTGGTTTGATGCCGTAAACCACGCCATGTCAACAATCTCGACGGCCGGTTTTTCTACCAAAAACAAATCGGTTCTGTTTTATGATAATGCCTATATTGAAGCCGTTATTTCCACTTTTATGGTGGTTGGGGCGCTGCCGATGACTTTTTATATCGTGTTACTGCAAAATAAATTCCGCCACTCTCTGCGGACAGAGCAGGTTATCAGCTTTCTGAAAGTTTTGGCTTTTTACATTTTGGGAAGCTCGCTGTTGCTCGTGCTCACCGATGTTTACGGCAGTTTTTGGACGGCTTTGCGCTATACATCTTTTAACATTATTTCTATTGTAACCAGTACCGGCCTGACTTCGACCGACTATCTGGCATGGGGTGTCATCTTTCAGACACTGTTTATCATTTTTGCGTTGACCGGCGGCTGTACGGGCTCCACTTCCGGTTCAATTAAAATATTCCGCTGGCAGGTTGTTTGGGCCTATCTGAAACAATCCCTGGTAACGGCTGTTGACCCCAATCGTGTCGTGCCGGTAAAAGTAAAACAATATACCATTTCTCCGGAAGCCGTATCATCGGTGCTGGTGTTGGTTGTGGCTTTCTTTGTAACTATTTTTGTATCGACTTTGGTGCTGGCTTTTTTGGGGCTCGATTTTGCAACGGCATTTAGCGCGGCGGTTGCCTGTATCAGCAATTCCGGACCGGGAATTGTGGATAGCATCGGGCCGAATGGAAATTACGGATGGATGTCCGGTGCCGCAAAAGATTGTTTAAGCGTTACCATGCTGCTGGGGCGGTTGGAGATTTTAACCGTTTTGGTAGTTTTTACCAAAAACTTCTGGAGAAAATAAATATGTTTACAAAAAACGGATATGTCAAAGGAACCATGACCAAAGACGAAGAAATCAAGGTGGAGGCCAAGTATCACTGGGTCAGATGGCTATGGTTTTATGTCATTTTTGCAACTCTTGGTGTGTCGGCCATGGTGTCTTTTTCTCTGGCCTTTACGTCGTACCTGGATAAACAAACGGACATGATGATTGCTTTGTTGGGGATCGGTTGCATATTGGGAGTTTATCCGTTTTGCCTGTATTTGTCGCTGCATCTGACGGAAATGGTATGCACCAATCGCCGGGTTGTTTATAAAACGGGAGTTATCTCAATCAAAACGGAAGAGCTCAAAACGGAGCGGATTGAATCTATTCAGGTTAAGCAGACTTTTTTGGGGCGCCTGTTGGGGTATGGCAACATCCTCTTTTCGGGTACCGGCAGCGCCAAGGTAGAGTTTACGGACGTAGACAATCCGCTTTTTGTCAAAGCAAGGATAGAAGAGGCTGTTGACGAAAGCAACCGGGAACGCGAGCGCGCTCAGGACCAGACATCGGAAGAGGGCTGAAATCAGCCCTCTTTTTTCTGCCGTATAAGTTTCAAAATAACATCTGCTGCTTTTTCGCTGGGTTTTTGCTCACCGAGCCCGAGGATTTTTTGTACTTTTTTGAAACCTTCCTGCTGATAGCGGTATAAACGATCCTGTTTCAGGAAACGGTTGATGTAAAGTACGATGTTGCCGGCAGTACAGCGTTCCTGCAGCAATTCGGGAACAATTTCACGTCCGAGCAGGATGTTAGACAGATTAACAAATTGGATATGCAAAAAATGTTTAACCAATGCAGCCGTCAAAGGAGCCACCTTATAGCCGATAATGTGCGGCACATCGGCAATGGCCAGTTCCAGAGCTACCGTTCCGGAGGCGGCAATCGCCGCAGTTGCCGCCTGCATGGCATTGTGGCGGTCTTCTTCTCCTTCTGCCACCAAAACGGAAACAGGAGCGTCTTTCAGCATATTTTTAACTCGTCCGGCCACGGTTTTAACGGTCGGGATAACAAAAAACAACTCAGGGTGCTGATTTTTCAGAGTTGCCGCCGCTTCCAGAAAAACGGGCAGCAGACGGGATACTTCATTATGTCGTGATCCCGGCAGCAGGCAGATAATTTTTTTATCGTCATCAATATGATATTTTTGGCGAAAAGTATTCCCGTTACCGCTGACGACGGGGCTTTCGATTACCGGATGTCCGACAAAAGTGGTGTCAAGTCCGTAGGGCGTAAAATATTTGGGCTCTTGCGGCAACAGCGTCAGCAGATGGTCAACATATTTATACATTGTTCTGGCGCGTTTTTTCTTCCATGCCCAAACTTGCGGCGCCACATAGTGAACCTGCGGAATCCCCGTTTTTAATGCGCGCAGTTTTTTCTGCACCCGGCTGCCGAAACTCCAACTGTCGATGGAAATGACCACATCGGGACGAACGCGCAGAATGTCGTCGGTGGTTTGTCTGATACGTCTGAGCACGCGGGGAATACTGGGAACAACCTCCAGAAACCCCATAATTGCCAGTTCGGAGATATCAAACAGCGATTTCATGCCTTCTTTTTCCATGGTATCGCCGCCGACCCCGAAAAATTCAACGTTTCCGCCTGTTTTTTTCTTCAGCGCGCGCATCAGACGGGCGCCCAGGGCGTCTCCGGACGGTTCTCCGGCGATCAGGTAAATTTTCAAATTATTGTTCAAGATAGTCCCCCGGTTCAATTCCGATAATAAACAGACCGGCTTTGTCGGCCGCTTTGATAACTTCTGCCTCATCTACAATCAATGTATTGCCGGCATGGACGGCAAGGCCGTTCAAGCCGCTGGCTTTGGCATTTTCAACCGTCCGCGCGCCGATGGTCGGCAGATCGATTCTCATATCCTGTTGCGGTTTGCGTAGTTTGACCAGAACGCCGCCGCTGCCTTTTCGCTTGTAGCCGCCGCAACGCTTAATCAGTTCGTCGGTGCCTTCGATTGCCTCAACGCCGAGCACCAGCCCCTGTTGAATGACAACCGATTGCCCGATGTCAAGCTTACCGAGTTCAAAGGCTGTCTGCACACCGCGTCGGATGTCGATAAGGTCTTCTTTTCCCGGTTTGAATTTACCGAGCACGCCGGTTTTGACCAAGATATTGCCCATAACTTCATGGATGCCGACCACGCGCATATTTTCTGCCTCAATTTCCTTGATCAGTGCGCGCAAAATACCGTCATCGCCGAGAGCTTTGGCGCCGATCTTGGCAAAAAAGGCGGTTGTTCTCATATCCGGGATCAGCTCTTTAAAACTCGGGCGCCGGATTGTACCGATCATCACCACTTCTTCCACTTTTTCGTCGCGAAAACGTTTAAAACCGCTGCCGGCCTGACCGATGCGTATCCACATATGAGGAATGCTGTCATCAAACAGGGCAGGGTCGGCGTTTCCTTCTATGGCAATGACAAAAAAGCTGCGTCCCGTGTTTTTGCAATGTTCAATCAAACTCCGGGGGAGCGTTCCTCCCCCGGCAATAATTCCCAGTTTTTTTGCTTTGTTTTCCATGCCTATTCCGCAGTCAGAACATTCCGACGACCTTTCAGAGCGTCGTCGATAAATTCAACCATTTCCATAATCAGAGGGTCGTTTTTGTATTTTTCGCGGGCTTTGACAACCCGGGTTTCAAAATTGTCTTCCGAAGACTTAAACAAATACATGTAAGCGCGGGTCATGGCCTTGACTTCTTCCGGAGCAAAGCCGCTGCGTTTTAAGCCGACCAGATTCAAACCGCGCAGTTTTCCGCGGTCGCCGGTTACCATGCCGAACGGGATAACATCGCGTGCAATGCCGGTCATGCCGCCGATCATGGCTTTGCGGCCGATACGGCAGAACTGGTGAACGGCGCAGTTGCCGCCCAAAATGGCGCCGTCGCCGACCCGGACATGGCCGCCGATGACCGCATTGTTGGTCATAATGACATTGTTGCCGACCACGCAGTCGTGTGCAACATGGCTGTTGACCATAAACATTCCGCCGTCGCCGACCGTTGTGGTGAAATGTTCTTTCGGCGTGCCGCATTGCATGGTAACATTTTCGCGGATAATGTTGTTTTTGCCGATGATCAGTTTTGCCTCCGGCTGAAATTCATTGCCGTGATCCTGCGGACCGCCGCCGAGAACGGCACCCGGGAAAACGATGGTTCCGTCGCCGATGGTGGTGTCGTTCATTACCGTTACATGGGCAATCAGTTGTACGTTTTCACCGATTTTTGCCTTTGAACTGATGACGCAGAAAGGTCCGATTTTTGCACTGGCAGCAATTTTTGCACCTTCTTCAACAACAGCGGTAGGATGAATGTTTGTCATAATAGTTTTGTCCTTTCAGTTAAAAATCCTTGTTTTGAAAGATACTTTATACAGCCTTTTGTGTAAAGTAAAAACACAAAACATTACCAAATATTTCCTGTAAAAAAATCTCTTTTCTCGGCACGGGCAAACGGCATTTTGGCGTTTGTCTGCAAAGTATATGTATTTTTTTGTTCAATATGTTATTTTTTCTGACTTTTTTAAAAAAAATCAATAAAAGTGAATTTTCTTCTGGACAATAAAAAAAATATCCATTATAAACCTCTCCAGTAACAAACGCTCGGGTAGCTCAGTTGGTAGAGCAGAGGACTGAAAATCCTCGTGTCGGCGGTTCGATCCCGTCCCCGAGCACCATTTAAAAAAGCCCTCGATCGAGGGCTTTTTTAATGCTTATTTTCCACGAACGTTTAATTGCTACAGCCGGTTAGCGTTTTTTCTTTATCTTTTACCGGAATTTTTCTTGTTTTCCTCTGTCTGTCTGCTTTTCGATAAAAAGAAGTTGCAAATTAACAAAAAAATTACTAATTGACATATATCATCTTGCACCAGGAATAACTATGGAGAAAATAATGAGTAAAGCTGATAAAGAGGTACAGGTTTCTCCGGAAAAAACGGAAGAAATCGTAAACACCGCAGACGCTTTGAACGCGCTGATTGCCAGAGTGCGCCGCGCGCAGAAGGAATATGCGACTTTTTCCCAGGAAAAGGTGAACGCCATTTTTCAGGCCGCGGCGGCTGCTGCCGATAAGGCCCGGATTCCGCTGGCCAAAATGGCGGTGGAAGATACCGGTATGGGCGTAGTGGAAGATAAAAACATCAAAAACCACTTTGCCTCCGAATATATTTATAACAAATTCAAAAACGAAAAAACCTGCGGCGTCATCAAATCGGACCGCACCAACGGCATCAAGATCGTGGCCGAACCTTTGGGCGTGATTGCCGGTATTATCCCGACCACCAACCCGACCTCGACCGCGATTTTCAAGTCGCTGATCTGCTTGAAAACCCGCAACGCCATTATCTTTTCGCCGCACCCGCGGGCGAAAAAATCGACCATTGCCGCGGCCCGTCTGGTGCGCGATGCCGCGGTTGCCGCCGGCGCGCCGAAAGACATTATCGCCTGGATTGACGAGCCGACTTTGGAACTTTCCAACTTGCTGATGACTCATCCGCTGGTTGATTCCATTCTTGCCACCGGCGGCCCCGGTATGGTCAAGGCTGCCTATTCGAGCGGCAAACCGGCTCTGGGCGTCGGTGCGGGCAATACGCCGGCGGTGATTGACGAAACTGCGGATGTTGAAATGGCGGTTTCCTATATCCTGATGTCCAAGACTTTTGACAACGGTATGATCTGCGCTTCCGAACAGTCGGTTGTCGCGGTTAAAGACGTTTACGAACAGGTCAAAAAAGAATTTGTTTACCGTGGCGCCTATCTTTTGAACAAGAAAGAAACGGAAAAACTCGGCAAAATCATCCTGACCGAAAAGATGTCGGTTAATCCGGCCATCGTCGGCCAGCCGGCGGCGGTTATCGCCAAACTGGCCGGTTTTGAAGTACCGCCTCACGCCAAAATTTTGCTGGCGGAGCAGACCTCAACCGACATCAAAAACCCGTTTGCGCACGAAAAACTGTCGCCGATTCTCTCGCTTTATAAGGCCGATGATTTTGAGCAGGCGACGGAAATTGCCATGGAACTGGTGCATCTGGGCGGCATGGGACACACGTCCGTCCTTTATACCGACAGCCGTTCGCAGGAGCGTATAGACTACTTTGCCACCAAGCTGCCGACCGGCCGACTGCTGGTAAACTCTCCGTCTTCTCAGGGCGGTATCGGCGATTTGTTCAACTTCAAACTGGAGCCTTCGCTGACGCTCGGCTGCGGTTCGTGGGGCGGCAACTCCGTCAGCGAAAACGTCGGCGTCAAACATCTGTTGAACTACAAAAC
>CALXPZ010000092.1 GCA_944390375.1 uncultured Alphaproteobacteria bacterium
GATCGGAAAGAGAATCGATCAGTTCGGCCAGACCGGCCGGGATTTTCAAATCTTCGCGTCCGCCCCAAAAGCCTTCAATATATCCTTCTTCCAGCTGTTCGGCCCGGCGGCGGCAATGATCCTGCCAATATTTGCGGGAAACTTCCGGCAGATAGGGCGGCAGGGTAAGGGTGTTTTGTTTGATCTGCTCAAAAATTTCGTCCCACAGTCCCATGAAAAATTTGAAAAAAAGTTCCGCTTCTTCTTTGGTTTGCAGTCGGGGTTCGCGGTTTTGGGGCCACAGCGAAGAGATGACGTCGGTCGGCCGCAGTTCCATATTCGGGCTGCAAACGGCGCCGGCAAAACGCATTTTGACCACATCAAGCGGCATGGCGCATTGGTAGTGGTCAAGCAGCTTTTGCATCTTGTCGTCGCCGATATATTTATTTTGGCTTTGCATTTTTAACTTCTTCATATATAAATTAAAATTCTGATGCAGTTCTTAATTTAATGGAGATTTGGAAATTGTCTAGGATAAAATTGCCAATATTCCTTCTGCTGCTGTTGGCAACGGCAGCCTGTTCGTGGACAGAGCCGTTTGTCGACCGCCGGCGCGAGGCGGGGGCAAAAGGCGACAGGCTTTATGTCGGGCGCTCAAAACCGGAGGCGCCGGTTATTTGCTACAACGGTTGGAAAACCGAGTTTGATGAGCTGCAGAAAATGGCCGATGCCGAATGTGTCAAACACGGTACCGGTGATTATGCCGAGCCGGAAGAACAGGAATTTTTTACCTGCCGTCTGCTGACACCGTCGATTTGGAAATTCAGATGTGTTAAAAAAGAAGAAACGGAAAGAACCGAATAATGAGTTATGTATTAGATGAAATTATCAATCAAAAACTGAAAAATGCTTTTCAGGAACTGGGGCTTGATGTAAAATATGCCGCGGCCAAAACCTCTGATCGGCCTGATCTGAGCGACTTTCAATGCAACGGTGCGCTGGCGCTGGCCAAAAGCGAAAAGAAAAATCCCCGTGAAATCGGCGAAAATATTGCCGCTCGTCTGCGCGAGGATAAAGATTTGGCCAAAGTGTCCGTCGACGGGCCCGGTTTTTTGAATATTTCCCTTAAAGACGAATTTCTGGCGCGCGTGCTCGACAAGATGGCTGCCGATGAGCGTTTCGGCTGCGCCAAAACCGAACATCCGAAAACCGTCGTTCTGGATTACGGCGGGCCGAACGTGGCCAAGGAAATGCACGTCGGACACCTGCGTTCGGGCGTGATCGGCGAATCGATGAGAAGAATTGAGGCTTTTGTCGGCAACAAACCGATTTCCGATGTCCATTTCGGCGACTGGGGAACTCCCATCGGCATGATTTTGGCAGAGGTGATCGCCGCCGACGGCAACCTTGATAAAATGGAATCCTACGACATTGCAGAGATTACACGCTTTTATAAACAAGCCAATACCCGCTGCAAAGAAGATCCGGCGGCCAAAGAAACCGCACGGGTGATTACCGCCAAGTTTCAGGACGGCGATCCGGTTTATCGCAAAGCATGGCAGCACATCCGCAAGGTATCGGTCGAGGCGGTCAAGGAAAACTACCGCGAACTCGGCGTGCATTTTGACCTTTGGCTGGGCGAAAGCGACGCTCACGAAACCTGTTTTGAAATTAAGAGAATCGCCGAAGAAAAAGGCCTGCTTGAATATGACGACGGCGCCTACATCATTCGTCTGGACGAAGGCAGCAAGCCCAAACCGCCGGTTATTATCGAAAAATCGGACGGCGGTTTTACCTATCAGGCGACCGATCTTGCCACCATCAAAATGCGGGTGGACGATCTCCATGCCGACGAAATCATCTATTTTGTCGACAAGCGACAGTCGCTCCATTTTGAACAGGTCTTTGAAGCGGCGGAAAAACTGGGTATCGCTCCCGGCGTTAAGTTGCAGCATATCGGTTTCGGTACCGTCAACGGCGCTGACGGCAAGCCTTTTAAAACCCGCGACGGCGGCGTGATGAATCTTGCCGACATGATCAAAATGTCGAAAGACAAAGTTGCCGAATCGATGCCGCCGGCCGACGAATCGAAAGGCATCAGTCAGGCATACATCGACCGTCTGGTCGAACAGGTTGCCGTCGGTGCAATCAAATTTCAGGACTTAAAAAACAACATTGCTTCCGGTTATATCTTTGAACTGGACGACTTTGCCAATTTTGACGGCAAAACCGGTCCCTATATTCAGTATGCGGTTGCGCGTATCAATTCCATCATGCGCAAAAACCAGAACCTGACGCCGGGAGCCATTATTATCACCAACCCCGAAGAACGTTCCCTTGCCCTGAAATTGTCGCAACTGAACAATGTCGTTTTTCGCGCCGAATCCGAACGCGAACCCAGCATAATTTCCGACTATGTCTATACGCTGGCTCAGCTGTTCAGCAGTTTCTACAACACCTCTCCGATCATGGGTGCCGCCACGCCGGAAATAGCCTCCTCGCGTCTGGCTCTTGCCAAGCTCACCCGCGACATCCTTGTCAAGCTGCTGGAGGTGTTGGGGATTGAGGCGCCTGAAGTCATGCTCAAAGCTTAAAGCTCGTTCTATGGTCGGCTAATACAGAAATTGCGGGCTCTTGGCGCGGTTGCGTACGTCTTTGTACGCGCCCTTGCCAATCCCCTGATTTCTTATTATCCGACTCATATAACGAACTTTAAGGACAGTTGCTCTATCTGCCTCGTTCTCTGGCTTTTAAGGTGTTTGAGCTAATACAGAAATTGCGGGCTCTTGGCGCGGTTGCGTACGTCTTTGTACGCGCCCTTGCCAATCCCCTGATTTCTTATTATCCGACTCATATAACGAACTTTAAGGCAGGTTATTC
>CALXPZ010000093.1 GCA_944390375.1 uncultured Alphaproteobacteria bacterium
TGTTTCTTTTCACTTTAGGTGTTCGTGATTTACGAATTAACTGACTAATTGTAGGCATCACAAATTTCCTTATCTAAATTAAATTACAATACATAAAAAGCCGCCGGCGGCAGACGAATCTGTCCGCACGAGCGCGAAAACTCTTATTTTTCAAGCTCTCACCTCTTTTCGAGAGGGTAAGATTTCGAGCGCATACTAATGTTTATTTATTTGAGAGTCAACCATTTTTTGACTCGTAAAACGCTTTTTTGCAGCTTGCTTTAAAATATAAAAGTAATGCTTGATGTTTGTGCCGCAAACTCATTTGCAGTCCTATTTAAAAGTAATTCCACCGAATCGACTCTTTCTCCGGGCCGTATTTTTCCGCTTTTCGGCGGGAACATATTCGGGCAAAAATCCATTTTTACCCGCGGCCGGTGTGAATGGTTCGCTAAAATCTCTTGCTTTCCGATTTAAATAATAATATTCTCTGCTATATTTTGAATATTAGGACAAAGGACTAAAATAATAATGTCAAATGCGGATATAGAATCGGCACGGCGTACGATAGACAAAGAAATCGACGCCCTGCGTGTTATGGAAAGCGAATTGGATGACAACCTGACAAAAGCGCTTAACCTGATGCAAAACACCAAAGGCAGGGTTATCGTTACCGGAATGGGAAAATCCGGACATATCGGACAAAAAATCGCCGCCACCTTGGCATCGACGGGAACTCCGTCCTTTTTCGTGCATCCGGCGGAAGCCAGCCACGGCGATCTCGGCATGCTGACCGACGATGATGTGGTGCTGGCCATTTCAAACGGCGGTGAATCAAAGGAACTCTCTGATATTCTGATCTATTGCAAAAGATACGGGATTCCTCTGATTTCAATGACTAAAAACCCGGACAGCACTCTCGGCAAGGCAGGCGACATTCTGCTTAAGCTGCCGGACGCGGCCGAAGCCTGCCCGCTCGGATTGGCGCCGACCTCTTCCACTACCGCCACTCTGGTTCTGGGCGACATTCTGGCGATTGCGCTGATGGAGCGCAAGGGCTTTTCAAAAAGCAGCTACAAGCAACGTCATCCGGGCGGGAAACTTGGCGCCATCTTACAAAAAGTTTCCGACCTGATGCACACCGGCGACGAAATGCCGATTTTAAATGAGCACGCAGCTTTGCGGCAAATCATTCTGACCATGTCGTCAAAACTGCTCGGTTGTGTCGGCATTGTCGACGAAAACGGCTTTTTAACGGGGATGATCACCGACGGAGACCTCCGGCGCGCCATGGTCAACTCTTCCGATAACGACCTGTTTTCCAAAACGGCGGAGGAAATTATGACCCGCGACCCGAAAACCATTTCCGCCGACATGCTGGTGGCCGAAGCCGTCAACATTATGAACACGACGGGAAAAGGAATCACCCAACTGTTTGTCGTTGAAGACAAAAAACCGATCGGTATCATCCATATGCATGACTGCCTGCGCGCCGGTTTTACGATCAACGAAAACAAAAATACAACCACTTCCCAAAATCAAAATAAGGCCGCATAATTGTTCGATTTTAAAAAATTAGATATTTTCTTTGCAGAAAACCTCAAAAAAGAAAACCGGGAAAAAGATAAAGCCGTAATCCGGCGCAACCGGATGTTGCGAGCGGTAAAGTTGCTGTTGCCCGCAGTGGCGGCGGCTCTGGCCGGGTTGTTGGTCATTTTGCCGGGACTGCGGGAAAGAGAGGGAGAGTTTCAGCTGCGGATCAACAAACCCAAAGCCGGCGAACTGGAAAAACTGCATATGGAAAACACCGTTTTTTACATCACGGACAAACAAAACCGGGTTAACAATTTTATAGCGGAAACCATTGACGAAACCGAACCGGGTTCAAAACTGATCAAACTGATCCGCCCCGAAGGACTGCTGCCCTCTTCCGATAATCAATGGCTGAGTATAAAATCGCCGGTCGGTTTTTATGATCAGAACAAAAATCTGCTGTGGCTTGACGACAATGTAAAAATGGTTTACAGCGACGGCATGACCGCCAACACCAAAACCGTATATTATGACGGCAACAAGGCCAAGGCCTACGGCAACACGCCGGTAACTTCGGAAGGATATTTCGGCAATTTGCAGTCGGAAGGTTTTGAATATTACAAAGACAGAAATGTCATTATTTTTACCGGAAACACCAAAATCATAATCCATCAGGATAATGACGGAAGGAGCGAAAAATGAAAAAAATCTGGCTGGCTTTTTTTCTGACGACGTTCCGTATTATTCCCGCCGCAGCCTATGATATTACGATTACGGCAGAAAAGCAGGTAGAAGTTTATCAAAACGAAAAGAAAGCCGTCGCCATCGGCAACGCAACGGCAGTCAGACCGGACATGACCATCAAAGGAGACAGGCTGACCGCCTACTTTGCAAAAGAAAAAACAACCTCCGGAGAAGAAAAAAACTCAATTACCCAAATGACGGGCGACGGCAATGTCAGCCTGCATCTGGAAAAGGCCGACGCATACGGCGAACGGATGGAATATTATGTTAAAGAAGACTATATGGTCATTAAGGGCAAAAACTCCCGCATTAAAAACGAGAAAGCCACCGTTTACGCCGACGAAAGCATTACCTATTATCCCGGTCAAAACAAAGCCGTAGCCAAAGGAAACGTGGTGGCTAACAACGGAGAAAACAAAATCTACGCCGACACGATGGAAACCTATTTCAAAAAAGATGCTAAAGGCAAACAAGAACTGGAACGGGTCGAAATTCCGCAAAACCCGAAAATCGTTACCAAAGACGGCGACGTTACCGCTAAAACGGGCATCTATTATCCCGGCACGGGCATGGTTTATCTTTATGAAAACGTGGTTATTAACCAAAACGGCAATATCTTAAACGGCGACAAGGCCGAAACCAACCTTAACACCGGCATCAGCAAGGTGCTTTCCGGCACCGAAAGGGTTTCCGGCGTTTGGTACGAGGAAGAATAAGCAAAGGAACGAGAAAAAATGTTTGATAAAAACGGCAGTTCGACTCTGGAAATTTTGAATATCGGCAAAAAATACAAAAACCGGCCGGTGCTGCGCAACGTATCGCTTAATGTCCGCCGCGGCGAGGCTGTCGGTCTGCTCGGCCCAAACGGCGCCGGAAAAACCACCTGTTTTTATTGCGTTACCGGACTGATTACTCCTGACTACGGCGATGTACACATTGACGGCCAGGATATAACCAATATGCCGATGTATCGCCGCGCCCGTATGGGAATCGGTTACTTGCCGCAAGAAGCTTCCATTTTCCGCTCGTTAACGGTAGAGGACAACATCAAAGCCATTCTCGAAATCGTGGTTGAAGACGAAGACCGGCGGGAGAATATGCTGGAAGAACTGTTGTCGGAATTTTCAATCGCCCATCTGCGCAAGTCGCCGGCGATGGCGCTTTCCGGCGGAGAAAGAAGACGATTGGAAATTGCCCGTGCACTGGCCAGCCAGCCCAACTTTATTTTGCTTGACGAACCGCTGGCCGGTATTGACCCGATTGCCGTCGGCGAAATCCGCTCGCTCGTATCGCAGCTCAAACACCGCGGGCTCGGGGTATTGATTACCGACCACAACGTGCGGGAGACGCTTGATATCACCGACCGCGCCTACATTCTCCACGGCGGCACCGTGCTGATGGAAGGTACGCCGGACGAGATCGTCAACAACGAAGAGGTACGCAAAGTTTATCTCGGCGACAATTTTACGATGTGATTCGCCAGGCACTCGGAAACAAAACCCCTCCCACAGCAGGATTATTTTGCGGTTATATGTTTTCTTGTGTACAGATTGTCCGCAGGCGTCCGTTTTTAACGTTTTTTTAAGCTAATTATACCAAAACTGTGATTGAAATCTTAAATTTATATGTTAGAATAAAGGTTCTAAATTCAGTTTATCAATTATATTTTGCAAGGAAAGATTATGAAAATAACATTGACAGGCAAACAGGTCGATATCGGGGACAGATTGCGTTCGCATATCGAAGCCAATATTTTGAATTCCGTAACCAAATATTTCAGCGATCCAATCGGCTGTAATGTTGCTTTTTCAAAAGAAGGTGATAATTTCTCCGCCGAAGTAACCGTTCATCCTGCAAAAAATATTGTTTTGAAAGGCACGGGAACCGCAGGCGATCCCTACACTGCTTTTGACAACGCCAACAGCCATATCGCCGTGCGTTTAAGCAAACACAAAAACCGCCTGAAAGACCACAAGAGCAAAACCGGTCTGGCCGAACTGGCTTCGGAAGCGGTATTCCCGGTTATTGAAACCGAAGACGAAATGGACATTGATGTCAATGCTCCGCTGACCATTGCCGAAACCGAGGCCAACATCCCGGTCTGCACCGTCAGCGAAGCCGTTATGTATATGGATTTGGCCAATGAATGCGCCCTGATGTTCAGGAACGCCGCCAACAACCACATCAGCATGGTATATCGCCGTAAAGACGGAAATATCGGCTGGGTTGAACCTAAAGCCGACAACTAATTCCGGGAGTCAAAATGAAAATTTCAGATATTCTGGCCGGTAATGACGTTGTTATTCTGGACAATGCAGCTTCTAAAAAGCAGCTTTTGAAAATTATGAGCGACAAGCTGGCTGTCGGAAGCGGCATTGATAATTTAACCATGTTTGACATCATTCTGGAAAGAGAAAATCTCGGTTCGACAGCTTTTGGCGGCGGGGTTGCCCTGCCCCACGGCCGAGTTCCCGGACTGCATAAACTGAAAGGTA
>CALXPZ010000094.1 GCA_944390375.1 uncultured Alphaproteobacteria bacterium
GGGGGACACCGACGTCTTTGCCCGTTATCTGGCGCGCACCATGAACCGCAAGCAGGTTGTGGCGATTAAGGATGAGTTTGAGAAAAATCAGGAATTCCGCAAAATGGTAACGGTTTACATGAGTGAGTTTGAAGAATTGATCAACCGTGCGCGCAGTTGCGAAAAATCGGGGATTCTGCTGTCCGTCATTTCCGGCGCGGATATCGGTAAAATCTATTATGTTCTCGCCCGTGCCCTGGATAAGTTAAATTAAAAAATGCAAATTCTTGATTTTGACAGTCAGGTATTTTTGGCGCCGATGGCCGGTATTACGGACCGGCCGTTTCGTGCGCTGACGGCCTCTCTCGGCGGCGGCAATATCGTTTCCGAAATGGTCGCGGTCAATGCCCTGGAGCGCAAAAACCTGAAAACGGCCAGAATAG
This sequence comes from uncultured Alphaproteobacteria bacterium, assembly GCA_944390375.1. Lineage (GTDB taxonomy): Bacteria > Pseudomonadota > Alphaproteobacteria > RF32 > CAG-239 > JAFUYI01. The sequence goes on from CALXPZ010000094.1 coordinate 423, forward strand.
CCGACGTGCGCGACGAACCGTATCCGGTGGTTGTTCAACTGGTTGGCGGCGATCCCGCCCTGTTTGCGGAGGCGGCGCGGATGGCTGTCGATCTCGGTGCACATAGTCTGGACATCAACATGGGTTGTCCGGTTAAAAAGATTGTCAATAACAATTCCGGCGCCGCTCTGATGCGAGATCCGCTGCTGGCGGCCAAAATTATCGAAGCAACAGTTGCCGCCGTGCCTCTGAAAGTCAGCGTCAAGTTTCGCAAAGGCTGGGATCACGAGCACATAAACGCGGTTTCTTTTGCCCGTATGTGCGAAGATGCCGGCGCCGCCTACATCACGGTTCACGGTCGCACCCGCAGTGATTTTTATTCCGGCACGGCCGACTGGGACATCATTGCCGAAGTAAAAAGCACGGTCAAAATACCGGTTGTTGCCAACGGGGATGTAACCGATGTTTTTTCTGCCCGCCGGATTTTGGAATATACCGGTGCCGACGGGCTGATGATCGGGCGTGCCGCTTTGGGAGCCCCCTGGCTGATCGGTCAGACGGACGCCTATCTGAAAAGCGGCAAGCTGCCGGAAGCTTTTTTGCCGGCAAAAATAAAGGCGGTGTTGCTCCGTCATATTGACGGCCTATGCGATTATTACGGCGAGCGGACAGCGCTTCAGCTTTCGCGCAAATATGTTTGCTGGTACTGCAAAGGACTGCACGATGCCAAACGGTTTCGTGAGCAATACACCAAAATCAACGATCTTGAGGCTGCCCTGGCGGCCGTCAATGCCTATTTTGACGGTTTGCCGGAACGGCCGGCGGAGGATGACGAAAAATGAAAATAATTGTTGGCGGTGCCGGCAATGTCGGCAAAAGCATCGTGGCTTACTTAAGCCGTGGCAACAATGACATAGCGGTCATTGACGAAGATGAAAAAAAATTAAACGAAGTCGCGCGTGAGTGGGATATTATGCCGGTTTTGGGATCGGTAGCCCATCCCGATATTCTGCAAAAAGCGGAGGCGGGTAAAACCGATCTGCTGATTGCCGCGACCGAAAATGACGAAGTCAATATGATTGCCTGCCAGGCAGCATATTCGTTGTTTAACATTCCGCGCAAAGTGGCGTGCATCAGCGCCCGGGTGTACCACAAGGCGGCCTGGGGCGGTTTATTCGGCGTACACGATATTCCTGTCGATCTGGCGGTGTCTCCGGAATATGAAATAGCCAAAACAATCCGGCGGATTTTGCTGTTGCCGGGAATTTCGGGAGAATATCCCTTTGCCGATAAAAAACTGACATTGCTTTCTTTGCGTTGCCCTAAAAAATCGCCGTTGTTGCAAATTCCCCTGGATCATTTGGAGCGTGCGGATCCCGATTTGCACATTTCAGTTGTCAACATCATCCGCAACGGACGCGGCTTTATTCCGGGAGCGGATGATACCTTCCACGCCGGGGACGAGATCAATTTGTTGACGCCGGCTGATGAAACGGAAGATGTTATCCGCAGCTTTGGTCTGGAACGCAAGGAAAACGAACAGGTCATCATTTTCGGAGGCAACCAGATAGCAGGCTACCTGGCGGAAACACTGGAAGAAGATGATGAAGTTGTCTGCCGGGTAATTGATGAAGATCCCCACAGCGCGGCAATATTGGCCGAGCGTCTGAACAATACGGCGGTGTTCAACGGCTCCGTCATGAGCGATATGGTCCTTTCCGAGGCGGGAATTGCGTCGGCCGACGCGGCGGTGGCCGTTACCGGCGAGGACAAAGACAACATCATTGCCGCGATGATTGCCCGCAAAAACGGGGTGGAAAACACCTTTGCTCTGGTCAATTCCCGCTCTTCCAATACTCAGATGATCAATGTGGGGGAAAATATTTTGATTGATCGTACCTCCATCACCATTTCCGCTATTTTGAAAGAGCTGCGAAAAGTGCGACTGAACAATGCCTGCACTTTGGGACTTTCCGGAGAAGTGTGGGAGATAGCGATAGACGGCTATTCGCCGTTGATCGGTTCGGCCTATTCTCAACTGAACCTGCCCAAAGAAAGCCGCATCTGCGCACTGATCAGAAAAGGGGAGCTTATTTTGTCGCCGCTTTTCAGCGAGCATATAGAAGAAGGAGATGTTTTGATCTTTTTTGTGGCGCCGTCTTCGATTAGACGGGCGGAAAAAATCTTTGCATAATTATCCCCTTGTTTGGCAACATCCTCTTTACTATTTCAAAAAAATAAGGTTACAATCGGACGGATAACAAATAATAACAAAGGAAAACGAAAAATGTCTCAGAAAGTACAGGAAGATTTTTTAGGCAATATCCAAAAGAACGAAATTGCGGTTACTGTTTTTCTCATTAACGGCGTAAAGTTGCAGGGCGTTATTACCTGGTTTGACGATGCATCCATTTTGCTGCGCCGTGACGGACATACCCAGTTAATATACAAACATGCGGTTTCAACCATTATGCCGGGCGTGGCGGTTGATATCGCGGCTCAGACACAAGAGTAGAATTTGGCAGAAGACATTATTGAAATTCCGGCGCTCAGAGTCGGCATTGTTTATCCGCAGACGGCGGAAAGCAAATCTTCGTTGCAGCCGGAACAGCGTTTGGAAGAAACGGTCAGACTGGCGGCGGCGGTCAATCTTGAAGTGGCTTTTGCCGAAATTGTCCGCCTGCGCCAAATTCGTTCGGATGCCTATTTCGGCAAAGGCGCCGTCAGCCGCTTTCGGGCGGCGGCCGAAAAGGAAGAAATCGGCCTGCTGATTGTTGATGCCGCCTTAACCCCCATCCAGCAGCGCAATCTGGAAAAGGCGCTTAATCTGAAAGTTATTGACCGAACGGCGCTGATCCTGGAAATTTTCGGCGAGCGTGCGCAAACCCGGGAAGGTTCTCTTCAGGTCGAACTGGCGCATCTGACCTATCAGCGCAGCCGGCTTGTCCGCAGTTGGACGCACCTTGAGCGGCAGCGAGGCGGCGCCGGTTTTTTGGGCGGTCCCGGCGAAACTCAGATAGAGCTGGACCGGCGTATCATTGACGGCAAAATCATCAGAATCAAAAAAGCGCTGGAAAAAATAAAACAAACCCGCGGTTTGCAGCGGGCGGCAAGAAAGCGCGTGCCCTATCCGGTGGTGGCGCTGGTCGGTTATACCAATACCGGCAAATCCACATTGTTTAACCGCCTGACGTCTGCGGACGTTTTTGCCGAAAACCTGTTGTTTGCCACTCTCGACACGACAATGCGGCGCTTAAAACTGCCCTCGGGGCGGGAAGTTATCCTCTCTGACACGGTCGGTTTCATCTCCGATCTTCCGCACGAGCTGGTTATGGCTTTCAGGGCGACTTTAGAGGAAGTTCTTGAGGCCGATATCGTCGTGCAGGTTCTTGATGCTTCCAATGCCGATTTTAAGCAGCAGCGACGTGATGTTTTGGAAGTTCTGCACAGTCTGGGGCTGGATAAAATCGAATATCAGAACAACTATCTGGAAGTTTATAACAAAACGGATCTGGTGCCATCTTTTTCCGCCGCGCCGGCCGGTGCGGTCAAAATTTCGGCCTTAACCGGCAGCGGCTGCAAAGAACTGCTGCAGCGTTTGGATACCGTTTTGTCTGCCGGCGGGCGGATTGTTTCTCTGGAAATTCCGGCTGCGGACGGCAAAACGCTTTCCTGGCTCCACCGTAACGGAGAAGTCCTTTCTGCCCGAACGAAAGGCGATAAAACAAAAATGGAAGTCCGGCTCGATCCGGCCGCTGCCAGCCGGTTAAACGCTCTTTTAAATCAAAAGGCCGATTGAAAAACGTTTTTTTGCTCCTATATCAGGGTTCTGATGTTTTGAAAAAGGAGAAAACAAATGTTGGTTTTGCTTTGTGCTTTGGTTTTAACGGCCTGTTCTTCAACCCCGGGATACAACGAGCAACTGGAGGCCTGGGTCGGCGTGTCGGAAGAACATCTGATTGACAACTGGGGAATGCCCGGCAGCGTTTTTTCGGTAGACCCGGAAACAAAGGTTTTGACCTATGTGGAATATGACGGGGAGGGGGACAGCAGCGTCTACACCAACCAGATTTATTATCCGGCGATAGAAGGACAGAGTTTTGTCGGTCCCGATCCGGACAAAGACAATGTGGAATATTGCAAAATATCGTTTACCGTAACCGACAGCGTGGTCAGCAGTTATAATTTTAACGGCGACGACTGCGTCGGCAAAATACTCCCCGGCGGCAGCGATTAAGTTAACAAAAAACTAAACTTTGACCTCTATACTGCGGACATTGTAAAAACTTTTCAGAGGTCTGTTATGCTCTTAAGTCAGATATTGTCAGGTATTCCGCTGGCAGAAAAATGCGGTGCGGAAAAAGAAATTTCTTCGGTTGAACTCAACTCGAAAAAAGTTGTTCCCGGAGCGCTGTTTATCGCTCTGAACGGTAAAAACTCGGACGGGCGGAAATATATTCCGGACGCGGTGTCAAACGGCGCCGCGGCCGTTTTGTACGAAGGAGAATGCATTCTTCCGCCGGCAAAAGACGTTGTTTATATCAAAGCGGCCGGCGATATGCGGGAAAATATTGCCCGGGCGGCGGCAAATTTCTATAAGCCGATACCCAATTACATATCGGCGGTAACCGGCACCAACGGCAAAACCTCCATTGCCGATTTTACCCGCCAGCTGATGAAATATCTCGGTTATTCGTCCGCCAGCATCGGCACCATCGGCGTGGTTTCCGATGTGGAAGAAAACAGGGAAACTTTGACCACCCCGGACAGCATCACTTTGCACCAGATTTTGCGTGAACTGGCGCTAAAGGGCGTGGATTATGTTTCGCTTGAGGCCTCAAGCATAGGGATTGAGCAATACCGACTGGACGGCCTGAAAATCAAAGTGGCCGGTTTCACCAATTTCACCCAGGATCATCTGGACTATCACCACACGATGGAAGCATACCTGAAAGCCAAGGAACAACTTTTCTCCCGTGTCGTCGAACAGGGCGGTACGGCGGTTTTAAACGCGGATATTCCGGAGTTTGAAGAGTTGCAGTCCGTTTGTCGTGCCCGCAATATCAGGGTAATGTCATACGGCAGCAAAGGAAAAGACCTGAAACTGCTTTCGCGCGTTCCCCACGCCGGCGGCCAGACTTTGTCGGTGGAGATAGAAGGACGCGCTTATACGCTGGAACTTCCTCTGATCGGAGAATTTCAGGCCATGAACGTGCTTTGCGCCGTCGGGATGGTGATGGCTCTGCACGGGTTTTCGGGCAAAATCATCGACTATATTCCCCATATAAAGGGCGCTCCCGGCCGCTTAGATCTGGCCGGACGGCTGAAAAACGGCGCGGCGGTTTACGTTGACTATGCCCACACGCCGGATGCTTTGGAAAATGTGTTAAAAACCATGCGCCACCATACGGAGAAAAATTTGTGGGTTGTTTTTGGTTGCGGCGGCGACCGCGACAAGCTCAAACGCCCGATCATGGGGAAAATAGCCCGCGAACTGGCGGATAAAATAGTGGTTACGGACGACAACCCGCGGACGGAAAACGCGGCCGAAATCCGCCGGCAGATTATGGCGGAATGTCCTGAGGCGGCGGAGATCGGCGACCGTATAGAAGCCATAAATTATGCCGTTTCCCGGCTGGAGGCGGGGGATATGCTGGTTATTGCCGGCAAAGGGCACGAAAACGGCCAGAAAATCGGTAACCAGATTATTCCGATGAATGACCGGGACGAGGCGATAAAGGCAATCTCCCGTCAGCAATAAATTTTTCCCCAATGCTTTACGGAAGAACTTTCCCGCCGGGAAGGTTCTTCTTTTTGTTTTTAAAACAAACTGCAGCGAAAAAACGATCGTTTTTTTGCTGCAACCGAAATATACCATTGTTTATATTTTAAATCAAGTTGATTGTACTTTTTATCAATAAGTTAAAACAATATAAAAATACAAGCACAAACTGTAGCAAAAAAACGATCGTTTTTTTATATAGAACCAATGATAAGGATATAGCTATGTTTTACAATCACTTAAGAAGAGTACTGTTGATGGCCGGAGTGTTTGTCTTACCCTCCCTGCCGACACAGGCAACAGATATAACAGATTTTACGGAATTACAGTTGGGAAGCAACTATGAAGGGGAAGAAGGTGCTGTTCTCAAAAGTGATGTTACAATTCCACAAGCTGAATCGATATACGTCAGTTACGCGGGAACAGGCGGACTGAGCAGCGCGGAAGGAGAGGTCTTTTCTATTGACGGCAACAATACGCAGTCATTTTGGCAGATGATTAAGCCTACTACCGGCGAAGATATGTCAATAGCCGTCAGAAACGTGATATTTAAAAATTTTGAACACCAGTCAAAAGGTGTATTGAATATTTCCGGTATAACGGCTGAGTTGGATAACGTAACTTTTAACAATGTTTTTTCCGGCAGCGACAATGGTAATTTCTGGGGCGGCGTACTCAATATAGAAGGCGGCTCAAGTGTTGCAATCAAAAATTCGCTGTTTACGGGAACCCAAATAGAAACCTCCAACGGGACAGGAGACGGAGCTTCCGGCGGTGTTATCAATGTACAGGGACATTTCAACAGCGTTCAGCAGTCGCAGATTAGCTCTATTGAAAACACGGATTTCATATCAAACTCTGTGAATGTGAGCGGCGGCGGAGCCAATGCCTACGGCGGTGTCATTGCCAACGAAGGCATCATCGGGACGATCAGCGGCAGCAAATTTGAAGATAACAGCATTAGTGTCAGTGATGATCTGCGCGGACAGGGTGGTGCCATTGCCAACGGTTCCGCTAATGACGACAATCGCGGAAACTCTCTTATAACAGCCATCGAAAACACAGAGTTTTTGAATAACAGAGTTGTTTCCGAAAATGGTGAAGCCGCGGGCGGTGCAATTTGGAACGAAGCAGGCAACACTATTGAAAGCATCAATGAAGCGACGTTTAGCGACAACAGTGTTTCGCACGGAACGTCAGGCCTCTCTTACGGCGGCGCCATTTATAACGGCGGTACGATCGGAACCATTACCAACAGCACGTTTGAAAACAACTCTGCCGGCACTTTGGGCGGCGCAATATACAGTACGCAGAATTTAACGCTCTCGGCAGATAACGGCAACACCACTTTCAGCGGCAATACCGATGGCAACGGCGATAATGATATTTATATGGCCGGAGCAGATGAAAACGCGCCCGTTACCCTGAATTTGAATACAAATAACGGTCTTATTTCGTTTTCCGGCGGCATTAACGGAACAAATTACAACATTTCCCTCACAGGTACGGACACCGGCGGTCAAAATGACAAAGAAGGCGTATATGTCAACGGTACGGTCGACGGTGTCGGCACCATGACGCTAAACGGCGGTTCTAAGCTGTGGCTGGGAAAAGACGGCATCATGAATGTGCAGGATATGATTGCACCTTCCGGCAGCGTCGCTTTCCTGAAGGTTGATGTCGAGGTCGACAGTACGTTAAATACGGTTACTTCCGGCATTATCAACGTGGCAAACGATATGTCCGGTAGCTATAAAGTGATTGTTAATCCGCTGAATAATGAGCGTCTTGAAAATAACGAGGACAGCCTGGTTGCTTTTCTCAGTGCGCCGAATGATGACGCCGATACGGCAACTTCCGTAGAAGTTGCTCGTGTTATCGGGTCGACCAATATGTGGAAAGCGCTTCTCAACGCCGGCGGAGAAGACAGTGGTTCGATTTGGTATCTGAGCCAGACGGACGAAACGCCTGATCCGTCTCCGGATCCCGATCCGGATCCTGATCCGGATCCGCAACCGACCCCGGATCCCGATCCGTCGTTGCCTGTCGTAACCGAAAAAACTCCGGAAGTAATTGCCGCGATGGCTTTGCCGTCTGCCGCTATTGAGCAGACGCGAGATCTTCTGCGTACGGTCAGCGGCAAAATAGCGGCCGCTCGCAGCTATTGCCGCGGATGCGGAGTATATCCCGATGCCTGGAATAATCAAAAATTGAAAAACGGTTGGGTAACGGTTGGAGCAAGAACGGCAAACATCGACAAACCGTTTGATACAGAGGCCGATATCTGGAGCGTAGAAGCCGGTTTTGATCTTCAAAACGACATAAACAACAGCTTGGGAGTTTTTGCTTCTTATCGTCAGGGCGAATATGATATTTCGGGCAAGGGAAGCAAATATTTCTCAACCATCGGCAGCGAACTGGATATAGACAGCTATCTCGGCGGTTTGTATTACAGATATGACAAAAACGCCTGGTGGTTGTTTGCTTCCGTATACGGCGGCATTCAGAAAGCCGATGCGTCGACCGATGATCATCTGACCTCGTTTGATACCGACGGCACAGAGTTCGGCGGCGGCATTGAAGGCGGTAAAGTGTTTGATATGGGCAGTTGGAGTTTGACGCCGTCAGTCGGTATCTTCTATACGGAGATAGATTTTGACAGCGCAAACGATGATCTGGCCAAGAGATACTCCTGGGACAAAATCCGTCATCTGGAGGCGGAAGCCGGTGTTAAAGCAGAAAAAATCTTTAACATGGATGAAGGTTTGGCCGGTGTATATGTTGAACCGAGCATTGTTCAAACCTTAACTAATGACAGCGAAACCAAAGTTACCGGTATATTGGATGCCTCCAAGGCGGACGGCTATCATGACCAGACACTCGGTCGCTTGGAAATCGGCGGCAAATATTTCTGGGATAACGGATTATCCGCTTTTGGATGGGCCAATTACACCTTTGGCAGCAGTTATGACGCTACGGCCTTTGGTCTTGGCATCAACTACGCTTTCTGATAAAACGTAGCGCCAATCAAGCCAAAAGGGGAAACCGTCGGTTTCCCCTTTTGGCTTGAATCGAAGCGATCCGAGTCTTTCCAAACGGCAAAAACCCGGACAAAGCAGGCAAAAATACTAAAAAAACATTCAGATTTCTGTTGATAACTGTTTTATTTCTTAAAAATCAGGGAAAAAGTAAGTTTTTTGTGAGAAAAAGCTTTGTTTTTATTTGACTTGAATGGAAAAATGTTTTTGAATTTTGTTGTAGCGGTTCTGCACCGCTTTGTTTAATATAACTTACATTTATAAGGGAGTTCTTCCATGAATAAAAATGAACTTATTGCCAGCATTGCCGCTGCAACCGGTCTGACTAAAACTGACTCTGCCAAAGCTTTGGACGCTTTCATCAGTTCCGTAGCTAAAGCCCTCAAGAAAGGCGATGAAGTTCGTCTGGTTGGTTTTGGCACCTTTGGCGTCAGCAAACGTGCTGCCACGACCGGCCGCAATCCCCGCACCGGCGAAAGCATCAAAATTCCTGCTCGCAAAGTAGCTAAGTTCAAACCGGGTAAAGCTTTGCAGGATTCTGTAAACTAATTTTTCTTTAAGGTTCTTACTGAAATTAACAAGGACGGCAAACTGCCGTCCTTTTTGCTGTCGGAAACACTAATAAACTGGACAAAAATCATCTTTTGTCATAAAATTAAAATAAACAAGAACGGAGCGTAAAATGGAACGGCTTGATTCTGCAGAAAATATCGAAAAAATAAAAGCGCTGGTCGGGGAATTAAAAATTACCGGCTACAAACAGGCACGTCCGGAACAAAAAGCACAAGTTGAAAAAACTCTGGATTTTCTGTATGCCGGCCGCAGTCAGCCGGAAACCAGACAGAAACTGATGTCTCTGCTCGAATTTATGAGCCAACCTCTGCCCGGGAGAGAGCTTCCGCAGACAGAGTTTGATCTTCATGCTCATCTGCGCGGATTGTCTGCACTGATAGAAAACAAAGAAGGTGCGGAATTTTATTGCCGTTTGCGAAAAGAAGACGAACCGATCAGCCGCGGCCTGAATGTTAAAGACCTTTGGAGTTCCGTAAAACCGCTGCCTAAAGAAACAACTGCCGATAAAATAAAAAAAGCGGAAGAAATTTTTGATCGTCTTTGCCGTGCCGATGGTAAAGTTAACGGGCGGTTGGCGGAGCTTGCCCGGGAATGTCCCGTTTCTTTTGAAATTATGAACGATAAAAGCAAAGACGGTGAATGTCGGATAATCAATGACGAAAACGGAAGGCGCAGCGTTATTGCTCTGAACGAAGGCACTTTTGATGACGAAACGATCTTGCCGATGCTGATGGCGCATGAGCTCGGTCATTATATTGACGGCGCCGGTCGTCCGGCCGATTTTCGCGGACATTTGCCCAGAGGGCAGGAATATACGGCCGATATCCTCGGTGCGGAGATGGCTCTGAATGCCGGTTATAAGACAAGCAATTACGGCAGGATGATCAAAAATACGGGCAATCCTTTTTTACAGGACCGTGCACAGCGTTTGGAAGAATTTACCGAACTGTATCAAAAAGCCGATCTGCAAAGACGTCTGGAAACAATTCCCAATACGCCGGCCGGGCGGAAAGTGCGTGCTTTCATCAGTGAAACGGATGCTTTTTTTGACCGCTGGAAACAGGATAAAAAACAAGCCGACAGCCTGTACGAAGCGATGAGCAAAGAAGAGCGGATGTCTGCCGTTTTTGCGGCTATGGGCAAGCGCATAAAAGAATGCGCCGGTCTTTCCGATGAGGAAAAACTGCAAAAGTTTAATGAAAAAGCGGAAGAATACCGCCAGGCCGAGAAAAAACTCACCGGTCGGGAAATGACGGTTGAAGAAGCGCGAGAGAGCTATGTGGAAAATATTGTCAAGAGCGAGCTCTATTTCCGGCTTGCCGTATCCCGTATCAATGCCCGTTTTAACCCGCAATTTGATCCGTCTTTGAACAAGGGCTATTGTACCGCGTCATTGATGCAATGTCTGCGCAAAGCCGATAAAAACGGCGAACTGGACGTCATTTTTAATACGGATCCCGAACGACTGGCGCATCCGGCAACATTATTCAAACATTTGCAGGAAACGGAAGGCGGCCGCTATGCGGGCAATATCCGCGCCTCGGGCGACGACGGCTGCAAAGGAGTGCAGGATATCATAGATAAGTATGACATCAAACCCGGTGCGCTGGTTTGTCTGACAATAGACTGCAAAGACAAGGCGGAATTGCGCGAGGACGGGCGTAATCACCTGATGCTGTATGTCGGTAAAGACAGAAACGGCGAGCAATGTTTTTACGGTTTTAATAACGATATCAAAGACGGTAAACTGAGAAACAAAAACATCGGCTTTGTCTGCGACAGCTGCCGGATGTTTGAAGAGATGATACGCGATCATCACCGGGTATACGTCCGCGGCGGTTATATCGAAACGACGGAGCAGGGAATAAAAACCGAACCCAATGCTCCTGCTGCAACCGAAAAATCTCCCCGATTCGGGCATAACTGCGGCGGCAGATAAGCCGGTATAGTGATTTTGTGATTGAAAAAAAGACAAATCAGGCTAGTATCTTACAATCTGCAAAAGGTTTTGAGTACAGAGTCGGATAATGAAAGAAAAAAGCAAAAGAAACAAAACCCTTTTTATTACCGGAGAACTGGTATCCGTTTATTCGAAAAAATGTTTGCCGGCGGGCAAAAAATGCCCTCCGCTTGATGAATTGGTCAACAAGACTGTCATCGGCGACAGCTTTGCGCTTTTAAAGACCTTTCCGTCAGCGTCGGTCGATTTGGTGGTAACGGATCCGCCGTACAACATTGAAAAAAAATTCAACCAAAAGTCATTCAAAAAAATGGATGACGCCGATTATTGTGCCTGGCTGGAAAGCTGGATTTGCGAATTGAAACGTATCTTGAAAGCAAACGGTTCTCTTTATGTCTGCTGCGACTGGAGTTCGTCGCCGCTGGTATATTTCGTGCTCAAAAAATATTTTGTCGTCAGAAACCGGATTACCTGGAAAAGGGAAAAAGGCCGCGCCTGCCGGAGAAACTGGAAAAACAACCTTGAAGATGTTTATTTTGCCACCGTTTCGGATGACTATACTTTTAACCTTGACCGGGTAATGGTAAAAAAGTCTGTTCTGGCGCCATACAAGGACGAGCGAGGGCAGGCCAAAGACTGGTTCTGCGAAAACGGAAAAAAATACCGGCTGACGGCGCCCTCAAACGTGTGGACGGATATCACCGTTCCCTATTGGTCCATGCCTGAAAATACCGAACATCCGACCCAAAAGCCGGAAAAACTGATTGCCAAGCTGATTTTGGCTTCCTCCAACGAAGGGGATATTGTGTTTGATCCGTTCCTCGGATCGGGAACAACATCGGTTGTTGCCCGCAAACTGAACCGGCGTTATATCGGCATTGAAGCGGATAAAGGATATGCCGCCATTGCCGAAAAAAGACTGGAAACGGCGGCGGAAATTTCATCAATTCAGGGCTACGACGGCTCTTGTTTTTCCGACCGGGACGACGGCTGAAATGATAAATTGCCGATCTCCGTTCAAATAATCTAAAAACAATCGACAATCCGAAAAAAACTTACGAGTTCGAACCGAAAAGGGTATAAAAAAAACTTTGAAAACCGGATAAAAGTTTTCAAAGTTCAGAAACTGGTGGGCGCTGAGAGGCTGGAGGCCAATAAAAGCTCCGGTGGAGCTTTTATTAACGACAGGCGAACATTTGTTAGCGGAAGAGCAAGCGGGAGCGCGGCGATTTCAGCGTTACAAATGGAGAGACCGCAGCGAGCGGTTTTTTATAAAAAATCCGGCGAGCGAGAAGAACTCCCGAGGGAGTTCGAACCGGAAAAGGGTATAAAAAAACTTTGAAAACCGGATTGGAGTTTTCAAAGTTCAGAAACTGGTGGGCGCTGAGAGGTTCGAACTCCCGACCCTCTCGGTGTAAACGAGATGCTCTTCCAGCTGAGCTAAGCGCCCGTCCCATTCACGGAAAACCTTATACACGCATTAAAATAAATAATCAAGCAAAAAAATGCATTATTTTTATAATTTTTTGATAAATACAGAATAAACAATTAATTATATAAACATTCAAAATCCGCCGGCACAAATTATATATCTCCGGGAAAGAACAAAACAAACGGAGAAACGATATGACCAGGGAAATGCCGCGGGAAGTCTCCGACTGGAAAATCCCGCAACACTGCGGTTGGTGCCGGGTACAAATAGAAAAAAGAGAACCGCAAGAGGTGGTTGTAAACGACAAAATGCAGCAGGGATACCGTTATATTCTGACAGAGCCGGAGGGCAAAAATTTTCATCCCGTCTTCAAGCCGGAGCTGACGCCGATACAAATGCTTGATATGGGGGTGTTTGAAGGAAAGTATATGACGGACTGCTGGGAGGAATTTCCGCCGCATTGGTTTGAACATGCGATTTTGTCGCCGGAAAAAAGCAACCCGTTTTATAATTATTTCGGCGTAAAGGCGCGCCTGTCGCTTAAAGAGTGGAAACGCCGGGGGTGGATTGTCGGTCCCGATGTACGCGGATGGTTTCAGTGGTATTGCCGTTATTATTACGGCCGCCGTCTGGCGGAAGTCGACGAAATCCAGATCCGGCGCTGGCAGCAGGTCCGCCGCCATCCGGAAATGAGAGCCGCGAGTCTGAAAAACGATGCCGTCCGCCGTCAGCAGCTTTTGCAATGGGCTTATAACCCGGGTATGTGAAAATTTTATCTTTTGACAATTTCTTCCTTGAGGTGCAAAATATCAAACAAAACAACATCAAGAGGAAAAACGTGTTAAAAATACAGAACGCAACGGCGCCGCTGCCGGATATAGACCTGGCCAATTTTAACCGCCTGGTCGCCCTGGACAATCCCCCGGCGCGGGATTTTGAGGGCTTTATGCGACAGTTGGCCGGAAAACTGACGGCCTTTTTGCCGGATGACGATAATCCGCTTAAAAAATACCGGATCGGTTTTTATCTGCAAGATCGAACCGATTCCAGTCCCGCCCGAATTTCAAGCACTGAATATCGCTCGGATCCGGCGGATCTGTCGGGAACGGATTTTATTGTGATGTTTAACCGCGAAAAGCTTTCGAAAGCAGAAAGCGAAGACGAACTTGCTTTTATCCTCGGACACGAGCTTTCTCATCTCGGTTGGCAGCATGGCAGCAGCCGGCTGCATTCTTTTTCCTCAAACGAAGAAACAGCCTGCGATTTAAGCTCCATGCAGATGATGCACCGGGCTGGTTACGATGTTACCGTGCTGCATCATATGGATGCCGATGCTCCTCTGACGGAAGAGTGGAGAATGCGGCGCGAGGCGCGGCAGCGGGCAATTTCCGAATATTTTGATTTTCGCCGGCCGGTGGCGCTTGATGTATCTTTGTGGCAGCAGGCGCGATACGAGGAATGGAAACCGGATTTGAAAATGCCGGCGCCGTCGATGACGGAAGAAGAAGCGGTTGCCGTTATGACGGAAAATCTGCAAAAAATTTATGAACGGGGAGGGGAAGAGAGTTTTCGCCGGCTTTTGAAAGATTACGTACAGACCAAAGACGGCGCGCAGGCCAATAAATTTTTTCTCCGGCTGGCAGCATCTGCGGTAAAAAAATTTCCGCCGATAGACGAAGAAAAAAGAAACGGCGGTTTTCGCCGGATGCAACGCCACCCCGTCAGCGTTCTCGGCAATGCGATTCCCGTTTTTTCTTCCCTGCCCGGAAATAAGCTTTATCCGCCGGAAGCGGTATCGGCGCTCGGCCGCTATTTTAAGGAAAATCCGGATTACTATCGCCCGATGAAAATATTTTGGGACAAAGTCCTGCCGCCGGAAAATCCGGTTATGCAAAACAACCGCGGACGGGAATAAAATTGCGGGTTATACCCGGAAAACGCCTGCCATGAACAGATAGCCTTGAAAAGGAAAATTTTTTATTATATTGTCATCAGCATTGATTCGGTCAAAAATTTTTAAGGAAAGGATTTTTATAAAATGCTGCATCCATGGCATGGCGTCAGTGCGGGCAAAGGTCGTCCGGACATTGTTAACGCAATTATCGAAGTGCCGAAAGGTTCAAACGTCAAATACGAGTTGGAAAAATTAAGCGGCCTGCTGAAAGTCGACCGCATTTTGTACAGCGCCGTTCACTATCCGGCCAATTACGGCTTTATCCCCCGCAGCTACTGCGGCGACAACGATCCTCTGGATATTCTGGTGCTGGGGCAGGAAGCGGTTGTGCCGCTGACGATTGTCCGCGCCCGCCCGATCGGGGTAATGAAGATGATTGACCAGGGCGAACCCGATGACAAAATCATTGCCGTTCATGTCGATGATCCGGAATATAACCACTATACCTCGATAGACGAACTTCCGCCGCATTGCCTGAAAACGCTGAAACGCTTTTTTGAAGATTATAAAATTCTTGAAAACAAAGAAGTGAAAATAGAAACTTTCCGCGGGCCGGAAGAAGCCCGACAGACGGTGCAGGAAGCATTGCGTTTCTACGAGGATACCAAGGAAACTCTGCCCGGATACGGCGGTTGATCGTGAAGAAACAAACGGTATCCGGCGCAAAACTCCCTCTTGCTCCCGAGTCATTCGGGAGCTTTTGTTTTAAACAGGCAGCCTTTTCCTTGTTTTAGCTGCAAATATGTTGCCGGCGCCTTTATTCGGCCGGGATTGTGTTGGCCGCGTCATCGTCATAAAATTTATACGAATAAATGTAACAATCGTCTTTATCGTCGTAATATTCTTTTAAGACGGCTTCCAATTTAAAACCGCAGGCTTCATAAAATTTGCGTGTCGGCAGATATTGTTCCGTTCCTTCTGTTTTGACAAACAGTTTTTTGCCGCCGAGTTCTCTGACCGTTTCCAGCAGGCGGGCCATCATTTTGCGGCCGACGCCGTGTCCGCGGTAGTCGCTCAATGTCGAAATAAGGTGCAGCTCGTAAGCGGAGTTGCAATCCTGAATTTTGCCGAAACAGGCATACCCGACCGTTTTGCCGTTGTCTTCGGCAAGCAGGAAACAGGGTTCTTCAATATTGTCATTGGCATGTTTTTGCCCGTTTAACGCATTATGGGCAAGGTTGACGCTGATTTCGACATCCGTGGCGTCAAAAAAGCCGGTCGAGGCGGAAATTTGCCTGATCCTTTCGGGATCGTTTTCGTTTAATTTGTTTCTGAAAGAAAGCATGACTACACTCCTTTCAGAACCGATAAGCCCTCGCAAAAATAAGAAAAAACAGTTAAAAACAAAAGAAAAAGGTTGTGTCCCCGCAAAGGATTGTCCGGGGAAAAAGTTTTGCTTTGCACCGCAAACGGTGTTACCGCGTACATAAAAACTCCATACTTGTTAATCCTGTGTATCGGGTGAAAATCTTCACCGTCTACATAATCATTATACTATTTCTGCGGCCGTTTGGCAAGAGGGATCAGAAAAAAACGGCAGAATCAGAGCCGAAAAGGGATAAACTTCCGGTTACGGTTGACGGATCGGAAAAAAACATCTATAACCGACCGCGTAACACGTTTTTTTTTGAAAGTATGGATCATGGAAAAACTTAAAGACCTGTTTACCAACCACTACATTATCCCGCAGGAATGGCTGTGGGTTATTTTCGGCGTTGTTGTTTTATTGCTGTTGTTTTTCGATTTGTTTTTGTTTAACCGCAAAAACGAAGTCCCCAACTTTATGCACACGCTGACCTTGTGCATAGTTTATATTTTGGCGGCCTGTGTATTCGGCGTGTTTATCATATACGAAGAGGGGGTCGACAAGGGAATGGACTTCTTTACCGGTTTTCTGGTCGAGAAAAGCCTCTCGCTTGACAATATTTTCATTATGTCGCTCATTTTCTCAAGCCTCGGTGTGCCGCGGATGTATCAGCACCGGGTTTTGTTCTGGGGAATTTTGGGCGCGATCGTTATGCGCGCGCTGCTGATTTTGGTAGGAGAAACGCTGATCTCCAATTTCCATTGGATACTTTACGTCTTTTCGGCATTTCTGGTCTATACCGGTGTCAAAATGCTGCTGCACCGGGGAGAAGAAGAGCCGCCGTTTGAAGAAAGCCGGATGTTCAAATTTTTCTCCAAGATTTTCCATGTAACCGGCAAAATCCACGGCGAACATTTCTTTGTCAAGGAAAACGGACGGCACTATATTACTCCGCTGTTTTTTGCCCTGATTACGATTGAAACCATGGACATCATCTTTGCGCTTGACAGCATTCCCGCTATTTTCCTGATTACGCAGGATGTGTTTGTTGTTTATACCAGCAACATTTTTGCCATCTTGGGTTTAAGGGCGCTCTACTTCCTGCTGGAAGCGGTTATTTATAAGTTCAAATACTTAAAACCGGCGCTTTCAATCATCCTGATCTTTATCGGTCTGAAGATTTTTGCGCCGAAGGTCTTGGGATTCGAGCTGGAACCCTGGCATTCTTTAAGCGTAACTTTCGGGCTTTTGTTTGCCGGGATTGCGGTTTCCCTCTGGAAGGCAAAAGACGAGCCCAAAAAACAGGCCTGACCACAGCCGTTTGAAAGGTGATGCCTCCGGTTTAAAAAACCGGAGGCATCTTTTTATTGTTTTTTGGCAAAAGTTGTGCTAAAGTAGACAAAACAAAAAAAGAGGCATTGTATGGAACCTGCTCCCGAATTTTGGTTTGATTATGACCGGACGGCTCGTGATGTTACCGACATCAGGGGGGAAACTTTGGAGTGCGGAGAAGAACCGATTAAAATTACCGTTTTTTCCTCAGGATTCGGCAAAAAATATCCCTGGGGACATGTACAGTTGGAGTACGGCGGGCAGGTGATTGATTTTGAGGCCAAAGGGATGCGAAATCTCCGTTCCGACCAACCTCATATTTTTGATAAGGGAATCCGCCACTATTTTATCTTTCCGTCAGAAACCGGCATTGACGGCAACCGCCTGCGTTATGCGATTGCGCGGCAGCGTCTTAGAGCCGGGGAATATAACCTGCTCTTGAACAATTGCGCCAACCAGGTGCGGGAGGTTTTGGAAGAAGCCGGTGCCCGCGGGATAGAGGAATTTCGCCCGCTGGATATTTCCATCCCTGAGCGGATCGGCCGCTGGTGCGAAAAAAACGGAGTTCGTATAGACGTTCCCACCACCAACCTGTACCGTTTTGAACGCCGGAAGGATTTCAGCTGCCTTAAAAATATGCTTTACTTTTCGCACAAAATATTATCCGGCAGAGATGTTGACATCGGCGCTTTTTCCGAAGAAGAAGCCGGAAAACAAATAAGAGAATTTATGGTGCGCAAAGCGGCAATGGAGATTAAACATATCTTACGCAAAAACCGCCACGATTTTGGTGCGGGAAAAGTGTTTGTCGACCATCTGAACAAAGTTTGCCCGCATAAAACATTCCTTGAAAAATACGGTATAGAAAGGGAAATGGAGCATACCCGCTATGCGCTTGAGCCTGGTCTGTCCAGGATTTATCTGGCAAGAAGACGCTCCCTGTTTTTCATTTCCGGAAAAGACGGCAGGGAATAGTGTCGTTTTTTTCAAATTTAATGATTATATGATAACAAGTTATTTGCAGACCTGCGTTTCGGGCGTTGCATTTTTGATGGTGCCGTGGTAACGTAAAGCGTCTTTAAATCAAGGAGATATCAAATGGAAACAAAAGTAGCCGTCATAGCCATCGTGGTGGAAAATCGCGATTCGGCAGAGCGTCTGAACGAAATTTTGCACGATTATGCCGATTATATTGTCGGTCGGATGGGTATCCCTTATCGTGCGAAAAACATCAATATTATCAGCGTGGTTGTCGATGCGCCGCATGATGTTATCAGTGCTTTGTCGGGAAAAATCGGCAATCTGCCGGATGTCAGCGTCAAAACCGCTTATTCCGGCGCCGGCGAGTAGCCGTTTTATCAACTGACGGGGAAGAATGTTCTGACCCATAAGAAAAGAGGTATGTATGTATAATCCGAAATCATTGAAGGCTGAAGAATTTATCAGCCACGAAGAAATATTGTCCACGTTGGAATATGCCGAGGCCAACAAAAACAACGCGGCATTGATTGATGAAATCATAAACAAAGCGGAAAAAAGGGAAGGGCTGTCGCACCGCGAGGCCTCTGTTCTTCTGGCCTGTGAGCTTGAAGACAAAAATGCCCGCATTTATGCTCTGGCCGAACAGATTAAGAAAGATTTTTACGGCAACCGGATTGTTTTGTTTGCGCCGCTTTATCTTTCCAACTACTGCGTCAACGGCTGTGTTTATTGCCCCTATCACGCCAAAAACAAACACATTGCCCGCAAAAAAATGACGCAGGAAGAAGTTCGCCGCGAGGTGATTGCTCTGCAGGATATGGGGCACAAACGATTGGCGATTGAGGCCGGGGAAGATCCGGTCAACAATCCGATCGAGTATATTCTGGAATGTATCAAAACCATCTACGGCATCAAGCACAAAAACGGCGCCATCCGTCGGGTTAATGTCAATATTGCCGCCACCACCGTCGAAAACTATCGCAAACTGCACGAAGCGGGGATCGGTACTTATATTTTGTTTCAGGAAACCTATCATAAGGACAGCTACGAAAAATTGCACCCGACCGGGCCGAAGCATAACTATGCCTGGCATACGGAAGCGATGGACCGGGCAATGGAAGGCGGCATTGACGATGTCGGTCTGGGCGTTTTGTTCGGGCTGGAGATGTACAAGTACGAGTTTGCCGGTCTGTTGATGCACGCCGAACATCTGGAAGCCGTGCACGGTGTCGGACCGCACACCATCAGCGTGCCGCGTATCCGGGCGGCCGATGACATTGATCCGTCTTCTTTTGACAACGGCATTGATGATGACACCTTTGCCAAAATCGTGGCCTGCATCCGTATTGCCGTGCCCTATACGGGGATGATTGTTTCCACCCGTGAAAGCCAAAAATGCCGTGAGCGGGTTTTGCATCTGGGGATTTCTCAGATCAGCGGCGGTTCCAAAACCAGTGTCGGCGGCTATGCCGAACCGGAGCCTGCGGAAGAAAATTCCGCTCAGTTCGACGTCAGCGATACCCGCACGTTAGACGAAGTGATCTGCTGGCTGATGAAAATGGGATATATCCCGAGTTTTTGCACCGCCTGTTACCGAGAAGGGCGCACCGGCGACCGCTTTATGGAACTGTGCAAGAGCAAACAGATCCAAAACTGCTGCCATCCGAATGCCCTGATGACCTTAAAAGAATATCTGGTCGATTACGCTTCGCCGGAAACAAAACAGGTCGGTTTGGAGCTGATTAAAAAAGAACTGTTTAACATTCCTAAGGAAAAAGTGCGTGAAGTCGTTGTGGATCGGCTCGAAAAAATAGAGCATGGCGAACGCGATTTCCGTTTTTAATCCAAACGCTGTTTGTTTGCTGTCCCCCGTCGGTCTGGCGGGGGATGTTTTTTTGTTTAAGGACAGAAAATCGGTTGCAATTTTTGTCTAAAAGTAATACACTCGAAAAAGTTACGAAACAATTATCTGATTATTAACCGAATAAATACATTTTTTATGAAAAAAGACGAATAT
Organism: uncultured Alphaproteobacteria bacterium; assembly: GCA_944390375.1. Taxonomy (GTDB): domain Bacteria; phylum Pseudomonadota; class Alphaproteobacteria; order RF32; family CAG-239; genus JAFUYI01. The sequence continues at coordinate 20,777 of CALXPZ010000094.1, forward strand.
TTATTGCCGCCCGGTCAGGAAATTTGTGCCGGTTCGGCGGCGGAAGCATTTTTGTTGTTCCGCTCATTGGGAATATTTGTAACGGATGTACCGATCCCGGGCATTGTCCGCCGCAGATCGGAACCGGCAAAATCATATTATGTATGGGCTGTTATACAAAAAAATGCGTTTTATGTGATGTCGTTGTTTCCGGATGTGGAGGTTCCCCAATGCAAAGACTGGGAATTTTCTCCTTTTACGATTGGAGAAATGATCATGCATACCAGAAGATGCTCATATGAAATAACCTATGACAAATATCTGGGGCATTGCATCCGCTTCATAGACTTATATTGGCATGAACGCTATCCTATCGGCGAAGGCGGATTTATGGGGGCTCCGAAAGCCCGCTATATGCTCTGCCGCCTATATGTAACGGAAGAAAACAGCCGTCTTCTGACCTATTGCTGGATTGGGTATGAGGCCGCCAGCCGCACCACTCTTTTTATAAAACTTTTTGCGGAAGATTGGGAGCTGCTGTCCAACTACTCCTATACCGAACTCGGCCGCAAAGCCGTCAGTATTGGAGAGCGTTTTGAAACGCACGGAAAACACTTTGTGCTGAAAGAAGACAAAGACGGTTTCCAGTTTTTGGAGCCCGTGTTTCATAATCCTTATATGCACATTGTTTATCCTGAAAGATTAAATTATTGAGAGTTTATTAAAAATCAGCTTTATGAACAGAAACGTTTATCTAAAAAATCCGGGCAGAGAATGTCCTTTATGGTCTTCTGCCATGGTGGTCTGCTATTGCGATTCGGTTTTGGATGTTACTCCGTTGCAACTTCCCCGGCCGGGCGTAACGGTCAGACCGACGGACAAAGAAGGAGAGGGCTTTTTTGCCTGGAACGTCAAGAGCCCGCGAGGGTCGCATATCCTGCCGTTGTTTCAATATAAGGATATTGCCCCCAAAAAAGAGTTACTGTCTTTCCGTCCGATGGAGGAAGGCGAGATGTTTCTTCATGACGGCAACCTTTATGTGGTAAAGTTCAGTCAGAAGCGGGGTTTTTACTTGCAGAACATTTATGTTCTTTATCACGAGTTTTATGCCGGGGTGGAAGCCGCCATTCATGGGTATACCGAAGTGGAGTTTATGCTCTGCCGGGTTTATGTCATCGGCCGGGTCAAACAATTGCTGGGGATATGCTGGATCGGCTATGAGGAAAAAAGCGGCTGTCTGCTCTATATCAAGCTTTTTCAGGAAGATATAGACCGCTTTGAGGCGTATACGCCGGCGCAGTTGTCAACGGAAGCGGTCAATGTCGGAGAAGTCTTTTGTGCCCACGATCGTTTCTGGCAGTTGTGCAAGGATGAAAAAGGGGGATATTTTATCAAAGAGAAAAAATATCCGGCCAAAATGTCTGTTATTTGCACATCTTGATCACAAGCCTCTTCCGCTTTCAGGCGGAAGAGGATTTTTGTTTGTGGCGATGCAAAAAAAGAAATAAAAAACGGCTGTAAATGTTTTTGCCGCTTGCCATGGCCAATAAAACTGCTATGATGACATCATATAACGATACTTTTTTGACGGAGCTTTTTTTTGACTATGGCTGATGAACTGATTGATATTTTTGATGAAAATATGAATTTGCTGGGAACTGCGATGAGATCCCAGGCGCACCGCGAAGGACTTTGGCACAAAACGTTTCATTGTTGGCTGGCGCGTAAAAATGAAGAAGGAAAAGTTATGGTCTGGCTGCAGCTGCGCAATAAGGACAAATCTATATATCCCGATATGCTTGATGTTTCCGCCGCCGGTCATGTCAAGTCCGGCGAAGAAGTAAAGGACGGCTACCGCGAGGTAACCGAAGAGCTGGGGCTTTCTCTTAAAAAAGATGACCTGGTCAAGATGTTCACCATCCGGGAAATATACCAGCAGGGAGAAATCTATAATCGGGAATTTGAAGTTTTATATATGGCGGTGGTCGATAATCTGCTGGCCAAAGTAAAGCTCCAGCCCGAAGAAGTGGTCGGGCTCTATGAGGTCGAACTGGGCGATTTTGTTCGCCTGATCAACGGTGATTGCAACAGTATCAGCGCCTGCGGCGTACACCGCAACAACGACAACACCTATACCTGGGAGGTCATTTCCGTAACTCCGGACAAAATCGCCGGACACAGCAAAGAGTACTATCTTAAATCGATGGAAATGCTTGCGCGCTACATGGAAAATGTCTGAAAGGGCAGACTTGCCAAAAATCCGAAAATATCGTATAATATAGACAAATAACGGGACAAACGCGATTCTTCTTTGTCTCGGGATTGTACGCTGTGGGGTTAAATAATGAATTTCAGTTATGCTAACGAACTAATTCTGCGTGAAAAAAACTTTGAAATAGCCAACGGCCGGCAGGAAAGCACTTGGTATTTGTTCCACAACCATGTGTTTGGCGCGGCAGAAGTGGCAAGAGCTGTTGCCGAACTGGCCGGGATGGATACAAATCTGGCTTATTTTTCTACTTTGTTACATGACATCGGTAAAATCAGGGAAAAATACGAAAAACGCTTTCACGGCGTTTTGGGCTATGAAATGCTCAAAAAAGAAAACTCCGACATTGCCCGCGCCTGTTTGTTGCACACGTTCCCGTTCAACCGGTTGGAAAGTTTTGAACATTGCCGGAATATGTTTTTCGATCGCCGGGAAGACTATGACCTGACGGCGGATTTTATCCGTTCTCACCCCTTAAACGACTATGATCTTCTGGTTCAGATGTGCGACGGCCTGTCCAACGCCTACGGGCTGGTAACCATTGAGGAAAGGGCGGAGGAATATGCCCGCCGCCACGGTATAGACATTCCGCCGGGGATGTTGGAATCCATGCACGAGCTGAAAGATTACTTTGATAAAAAGATCGGGGTGGACGTCTATACGTTGTTTGACAAAGTTTCCGCCAAAGACATTTTTATCAGCTATCCCCGCTGCGGCTGAGTTCTCCGGTAGAACAGACCGATCAGAAACACGCCGACGGGCAGCCGAAAACAATTTCAAACGGTGCCGGCAAAAACAAGGTTTGCCTTTGGTCGGAAAATCGGTTATATTCAGTAAAAAGCGGGAGAAAACAAAGATGATCAGATACTGCGTTTGGGATGTCGGCAAAACGATATACGACTACAGCCTGAAACCTTTTGAACTCTGGGCGGCGGCAAAAACCTCCAACCGGGAAAAATTCCGCTCCGCCGGCGGACTGCGGACATACGATTTCAATCCCTATATGCTTGGCAAAATTACGATTGAAGAGATGAGCAGAGAAATCTGCCGCCGCTGTGATATTGCATACACAGACGATACGCCGGAAGAAGTCAGCCGGGAACTCCGCCGCGGGGTCGGTCGTTATTTTCCGGAAACCAGAAAAATGATGGTTCGTTTGCAAAATAATGGAATCGAAAACGCTGTTTTTTCAAACGCATTGCCCGTTCTTGCCGGCACGGTATCGTATGACGATGTGCTGAAAACGGAAAATATCTTTACTTCGTACCAAGCCGGAGTGTTAAAACCGGATCCGGCCGCGTTTGAATATGTGCGCGCTCGTCTGGGCTGCCGTTTTGACGAAATGATAATGGTTGATGATAAGCGGCAAAATATCAAATCCGCACGCTCGCTGGGGATGCACGGGATTGTTTTCAAAGCCGAGACCATTGAGGAAGAGTTAGAAAAGATTATTGCCCTTGACAACCGGGAAAATATTGAATATTGCGCCTTTTCCGTGCCGGTCAGGAAATGTTTGCCGGATACCTTGTCAATAAGAAACAGAAAGTACCCCGGGCGCTGATTTAGACACAATTAAACAAAAAAACTTGCATTTTTTCAAATTTCGGGATAAATTAAACCGGTTCAAAGTCTTATTATTTTTATTATGTTTAACTAAAATACTCTTGCTTATGGAACAAAGTAAACGAGATGAAATTGTATTGCGTTCGCTTATAGATGCGATTTGTGTGATGGATATGCCGAAAGAAACCTTTGTTGCCCTGATACGGGAAATAATAGAGCGCAAAGAGTTGTCTTTTGCCGATTGTTTTCCTTCCGAAAAAGAGGCGCTGGCCAAAGTTTGCGCAAAATACGAAGAACTGTGGAAATGTGCCGAAGCCTTCAGAGCGGATGTCATTTCTCTGCTGCCTGCCGGGGCGTTTGAAAAGATTGGCAGCAAACCTGCCGCCGTATCAACGAAAAAACAAAAGACGCAGCCGTCGGCGAAAGCATCTCAAACTTCTTCTGTCAAAGGTTACAGCCGGAACGGGAAAAAGCTTGGGCGTCCGTCGAAAAAAACGGCTCCTGCCGCAGATAAAGAAAAAAACGCGGAAGAAGCCGGATCAGACGGAACCGAAAAATGCTCGCCTTCTCCTGCCCCGAACGCTGATAACAAAGCCGAGGCCGGTATTTCTGTTGATTTGCCGGGGCCGGAGGAGAATAAGGAGAAAACGCCTCCGTCTCTGCCGCCGGAAGTTGATGCCGAAGGTTTCACATCGCAGGAAAGGGAAGAAATAGAAAAGCTGAAAATGGGTAAGGAATATTCTTTCGATATTCTTTACAAATGGCAGGGCAAAATGGTCGTTTCCAACCGGATTATGCAGGAAGGAACTCCGCTCGGGGTTTTTGTTCCCTACACCCGCAAAACGGTCGGATATGCAAAGTTTGTCCTTTATTATACGGACGAAATTTCCGGTCTTTCCCTGAACAAAGCATCGGCCTATGCCCGCAACAAATTGCCGGCATATAAAGGCGAAAAGTGGAAAATCCTGGACAGTTGGCAGATTGAGGCCGCCAAACAGGCGCAGCCGGAACTAAACCAGCTGCTTAAAAAAATTGGCGGAGATCCGTTTACCGGTTCGTATTTGGTGCCAAAGGTCGCCAACTACCATAAAATGCCGGACAAAATCCGCTATGCCGTCAATGTTCATTGATGCAGGAGAAAAACAAAAAGAGCCTCTGGAAAACAGAGGCTCTTTTTGTACCGGCGTGCCCGGTGTTTACAAAAGGCCGAAAAAGGTGTATAAACAAGATATAAAAAATTATTAATTTATACTATATGAAAAAGAATTGTATTTTGCTGTTGCTGCTTTTTATTTGCGCGGCCTGCAGCAAAGAAGACGAGCCCAAACCGCTGTTTTCTTATCCCGTTGAGGAAGAAGAAACGGCCGTTATCGACAAGATGTACGAAGTAACGATGCGCCGGGAAATACCGTTTCCTTTTGCCGCCTATGTCATGCGTTTGTCAAACGGCAGGGACGTGTACATGATCCGCTATCGTTACAACCGGGATCTCAGGGAAGGCGAAAGCATCCGCTACCGGGTTTTTTCGTTTTGTACGGATGAAATTGCCGTTTTAAACGGTACGGAACTGGGCGACGGCAGCGATGCCGTTTCTGCCGGCACGGAGCAAACCCGCGGTCTGGTGGCCAGTGATCCGACGGAGGCGTATGTCAGGGATATTTTCGATATGAAAATCCGTTACAGCCTGACTTTCCTGCCGATAGACACCTGGTTTATCGAGTTGGATAACGGAACGCTGGTTTACGTCAAAAAGAGCAAGCTCAATCTGGAACTGAAAGCGGGCGACCATATTGTATATAATGTCTATACATTGTCCCCGAACGAGGTTCTGGCAATTAAAAAGCTTGACTGAAAAAAAAAGCTCCCGGCATTTTGCCGCGGAGCTTTTTTTGTTTTTGGAATGGAAAAAGCGGTTGCATTAAAAGCGGGTTGAGGTGTAAAATCCCCGCCATATGAATCAACAACAGGTACAACGCCGATGAAAAAGCATTTTTATATTTTCCGACACGGTCAAACCATATGGAATGCGGAAGGGCGTCCGCAGGGACAGCATCCGTACCCGGTTCCTCTGACCATGACGGGGCAAGAGCAGGCCTGCCAGCTTGCGGAGAAACTGGCGGATAAAAAAATCAAACGGCTGATCAGTTCCGACTTGCTGCGGGCAAAGCAGACGGCCGAAATCGTGGCGGAAAAACTGGGGTTGGAGATAGAGTTTGATCCCCGGCTGCGGGAAGTTGACTACGGTCGCTTAAACGGGATGTACACCATAGAGCGGGAAGAAAAATTTCCCGATTTCCGCAAATGTTATGCCGATTATTCGGCGCATTTCCCGGACGGCGAGAGTTTTAGCGAAGTGGCCGATCGTATGAAAGCGGCCATCCGCGATGCCGCGCTGAAATATAACAACCGCAACATTGCCGTTTCCAACCACGGCAACGCAATGACCGTGTT
>CALXPZ010000095.1 GCA_944390375.1 uncultured Alphaproteobacteria bacterium
GCATCAATTTTTCTTTTTCCTTCAATCGGCTCACCGAGGGCATCAACAACGCGCCCGAGCAACCCTTTGCCTACGGGAACACTGACGATACGATCGGTTCTTTTGACAATGTCGCCTTCTTTAATTCCCTCGTCGGAACCGAACAAAACAACGCCGACGTTGTCTTCTTCCAGGTTAAGCGCCATTCCCTTGATACCGTTCGGAAACTCCACCATTTCGTTATAGCGGACCTTATCCAAACCGTAAACACGGGCAATGCCGTCGCCGACGGAAAGCACGCGACCGATTTCGGAAACATCCGCACCGACTTCCGTGCCGGCAATTTTGGCTTCTAAAATTGAAGATATTTCACTTGCTCCAGACATTCTATTTTGTCCCTTTCATCAATAATTCCAGCCTATCCAGCTTTCCTTTAACAGAATCGTCAATCATCATTGAGCCGCATTCTATCAGCAGTCCACCCAAAAGTTCAGGCTTAATTTGATATTTAATCACAACTTTTTTCCGCAGTTTTTCTTCCAAAGCCCCCTTCAGCCTTGCTTCCTGATCGGGTGTCAGGGCAACCGCACTGCCGACCGAAACCTCTGCAATATTGTTGGCGGCATAATAAATCCGAACATATGCGTCCAAAATTTCCGACAGAGCATTTAGTCTTCCGTTTTCCGCAACCAGCTGCAAAGTATTGACCGTAGCCGCATTCAACTCCAGAGCGCGGCCGATTTCAGCCAGCGTCTGTTTTTTATCTTCGGCTTTCCACAAGGGATTGGAAAGTCTCTCCAAAATCCGGGCATCGGCTTTCACGGCCTGCCGAAGTTTTTCGATATCGGCCAGAATATTTTCCCGATTATCGGCAGAAACCTTATATAATGCTTCAGCATAAGAGGCTGCCAATTTGTTTTTAGAATCTTTTTTCATTATTTCACCTGTTTTTGGAATATATATTCAATTCGTTTCTTTTTTGTTAACATCCTACATAAAAGAATACGGGTCAATATCAACGGCTACCCGCACTCCGGACGGTATTTTCACTTGTTGCAGCCACTTGCGGACGACTTCCTGAATCTTTACGTTTTTAGAGGTTTTTAAAAGCAGGCGGTAGCGGCAGCGGTTGCGAAGCATAAATATCGGCGCCGGCGCCGGTCCCAGTACGGAAACCTGATCCGAAGCAGGCGCCGTTTGCCCCAGAAGAAGCGCCGTTTTTTCCGTCAGCGCCTGCTTTTCGCCGGACACGATCAGAGCAGCCAGCCGACCGAACGGGGGCAGTTTCAGCAGCCTGCGGGTTTGCTTTTCGAGCTCGAGAAAGCGGTTGCGGTCATTGTTGACCAACGCCTGCAAAACGGCATTTTCCGGGTAAAGCGTCTGAATCCAGACTTCTCCGCTTTTTTCCGCACGCCCTGCCCGGCCGGCCACCTGCGACAACAGCTGATAAGTGCGCTCGGCCGCCCGCAGATCACTGCCCATCAGCCCCAAATCGGCATCAACAATGCCGACCAAAGTCAGCTCCGGAAAGTGGTGTCCTTTGGCCAATATCTGCGTTCCGATCAGAATATCTATTTCCCCTTTTTCCATGCGGTCAAAAATTTCCGATATTTCGGCCAGGCTCGACGTGGTATCGCTTGATATGACGGCCGTCCGAGCATCAGGAAAACGTCCGGCAACTTCTTCGGCAATCCTTTCCACTCCCGGCCCGCAAGATGTGAGCCCTTCGGCAGAACCGCAGTCCGGACAGTTTTTCGGACGCGGCATGGTATAGCCGCAATGATGACATATCAGGCGGTTGGTGCTGCGGTGTTCGGCCAGCCAGGCGGTGCAGTGAGGACACTGGATACGATAGCCGCAGTCGCGACAGATCACAAGCGGGGCATAGCCGCGGCGGTTTAAAAACAGCATCGACTGCCCGCCTTTCTGCAAATTGTTGCGCACGGCTTCAACCAGCGACGGCGACAGCCAGGAAACACCCCAGGCGCCTTTTTGCGGCTTATCTTTTTTGAGGTCTATGATTTTTAACTCCGGCAGACGGGCGTTGGCAAAACGGTGCGTGAGCCGCACAACGTCATACTTGCCGTTTTCAACATTCACCACCGTTTCCAGATCGGGGGTAGCGGTTGACAACAAGAGCGGAAACTGTTCAAATTTTGCCCGCATAACCGCCATATCGCGGCATTGATAATTGACTATTTCCTCTTGCTTAAACGAGTGGTCGTGGCTTTCGTCAATAACAATCATTCCCAGGTCGGTATAGGGCAGGAACAGCGCCGAACGGGCACCGACAACCACCTGTACCCGCCCTTTTGCAATCGCCGTCCAGGTATCGGCACGCTCCCTTTGTCCCAGCCCCGAATGCCAGCAGGCCGGTTTAACACCGAATCGCTTTTCAAAACGGGCCAGCCATTGGGCGGTCAACGAAATTTCGGGCACCAGGATCAGCACCTGACGACCGCCGGACAGCACTTTGGCCGCCGCCTCAAAATAGACTTCCGTTTTACCGCTGCCGGTTACACCGTCAATGAGGGTTACGGAAAAACCCCGGCCGACTTTGGCAATCAGCCGGTCGGCCGCAACCTGTTGCTCTGCCGTCAGGGCAACTTTTTGAAAATCGGGCTTCGGCAGGGCAAATTCTTTTTTCTTTTCGCGGACAAACGGCTCCAAAACGCCGCTTTCTATCAGCTTGCCGACCACCGCCGGACCGCAGCCGGCGCCTTTGCATATTTCCGCCTTTGTATACGGCGCGTGCCGCAAAAGATCCATCACCCGCCAGCGGGCATCGGAATTTTTCAAACCGGCCTCGGCCAGGGTTTTGCCGGTCAGGCGGTACAAGGTTGTGGTTTGCGGATTGTCAAACGCCTGCCGGACACTGATCACCATTTTTAAGACCAGACCAAGCGGCGCGTAGTTGTAGGAGGCGGTAAACTCCACCAGCCGTCGCAACTCTCCGGAAAGCGGAGGAAAATCGTATTTTTCGATTACCGTTTTTATCCTTTTGCCTTCCGCCCCGGAACTTTTGCCGTGTTTCCAGACAACGCCGATCTGTTCTTCTTTTCCCCAGGGCACACGGACAATCGTGCCGAGCGGCAGTTCTTCCCCGCTTTCGTAATCAAACGGCTCGTTAAAGGGCAGTGGCAGCAAAACTCCGACAATCATTCAAACATACTTTTCAAATTTACTTTTTACGGTCGGAAGTATCATATACCGCCGGCGGCAAAAGCAAAACAGAAATATCTTTCAATCCCCAAAATAAATGTTTGCGGGCGGCCGGTCAACGGCACAAAGAAAACCGCTTACCGGGAAGGTAAGCGGCCTGAGGCATCGGCCCGAGCGGGCTATTTGGTCATTACAATTTTACCGGTACGGGGAGAGCCTTCTATTTTCAGGCTGTCTCCCGCTTTCAGCAGCATCATTTTTGGACTGTCCTGCGGATATTGAAAAACTCGGCAGGAACCTCCCTCCAGCATAACCAGATTGCGGCTGATGATTTTTCCGGTTTCGGGATCCGTGTAAACGACGAATTGCGCGCGGGTAACTTTGTACCATGTGCCTGTTGTTTCCATAACGTTATTTTTTAAAGTAAAACAATTAGGTTTCAAAATCCGTTTTTTGCTCCCGAGCAGGGAAAACGGAAAGATAATAGTTGTCCGAATTATATTTGTCTGCCCCGGATTATACATAACCGTTTATTTTCTTGTCAATCGAACTTTACAAAATCTTAAACATCGGGAGATAAACTTGTTTACATGAAAGAAGAAATCACATTTAAGGCCGACAATATCCTGACCGAGGTGATCCGCAACTGGCGCCTCTGGCTGACAGATGAACGGCGCTATTCTCTGCACACGGCCGACGGCTATGCGCGCGATTTGGCATTGTTTATGTCATTTTTGGCCGAAGACGAAGAAATCTGCCGGAAAGGAGAAGTTTCTCTCGGGATGTTAAGCCGGGTCAGCGTCAGAAATTTTCGCGCCTTTATCGGCAAACGTCATGCCCAAAACAGGGAAAAAAGCTCCATTGCCAGAGAACTGTCCGCCATCCGCAATTTTTTCCATTGGCTTGACCGTCAGGGACTGGTTAAAAATCCGGCCATCAGCATCATTTCTTCGCCCCGCAAAAACAAAACCCTGCCGAGAGCTATCGGCATTAAGGAAACCATAGGGCTGATCGACAAAGCCGAAGAGGAAGAAAAAGAAGACTGGACAGGGCTCCGCGACAAAGCCGTTTTTACCCTGCTCTACGGCTGCGGGTTGCGTATTTCGGAAGCTCTGGCGCTGACGCCGGCCGATTTTCGGAATACGGAGTTTCTGCGCATCCGAGGTAAAGGCAACAAAGAACGGATTGTGCCGCTTTTGCCCGTTGTCGTCAACAGAATAGAAGATTACATCAAAAGCTGTCCTTATAACCTCAATGAGGCGGAACCCCTGTTTTTGGGTATCCGCGGCGGCCCGCTCAACCCCAGAATCGTGCAGCGGCAGATGGAAAAAATCCGCAACGACATCAACCTGCCCGGCAACCCGACGCCGCACGCCCTGCGGCACTCGTACGCCACCCACCTGCTGGCCGCGGGGACGGATCTGCGTTCCATCCAGGAACTGCTCGGACATGCAACTCTTTCCACCACGCAGCGCTATACGGAAGTGGAAATTTCAACTTTGCAGAAAGAATATGAAAAAGCGGGGCTGTTGTCTTAAAAATTTTCCCCGCTTTACAGTTCCAAACAACAGCCGTCAGTCGGCCGCGTTGATAAGATTGTTTAAAATCGTCTGTGCATTGGAAGCGGCTTCCGTATCCAGACCGGCTGCCTGCAAAGCCAGCCTTTTGATACAAGTGTCGGAGATTTCGTCCGCCGTTTCGGTCAGGGATTTGCTGAGCAGAGTTCCTTCCTGAAATTTGGCGTTGGCCTCGTTTAGCATACAGGCACGCAGCTTGGCTTTGACAGAAGCGTTCTCGCCAACCGTCGTATATTGCGACAGATTTCCGCAGGAAGCCAGAGCAGACACGGCAAAAATTACGGCATATATTTGTTTTTTCATTGTAAGTTCCTCGCTCATCGTTATTGTTTTTCTGTTTGCAGTGTATTCTTTTTTCGGCTGCTGTCAAATGTTTATCCCGATTGCAGGGTTTTCTTTTTATTTATTGACGAAAAAGCAATCTTGCGCTAAATTTTTATCTATAAAAAATATTTGGTTGCAACAAACGGCATAATCATGAAAACCGGCGAATTTGACATTAACCGCGCAGACGGAAAAATTCTTCTAAACGATATCCGACTGGATACCGGCATTCTGCCCCGTGGACACAAACTGACAAAAGAAGACATCCTGTATTTGAAGATGACCGGCATCAAAAAAATCACCGCCGGCGTTATGGGTGTTTCCGACCTGTCGGCAGAAAACGCCCTTTCCAACCTGGCACCGCGCATTTGCGGCAAAAACGTGGTTTATACCACGCCCGAAAGCAATCTTTGCAAAATTGCCGCCGGAGAAGACGGCATTTTCATCTGTCAGGAAAACAGAATAAGAAAATTCAACCGGATGTCGTCCAGGATTGCTCTTAACGTTATCGCGCCGTACCAAAACGTGCAAAAAGGAGATGTCATCGCACTGCTGAAAGTTTTTCCGCCGGCAGTGGAAGAAGACCTGCTAGAGGAAATAGACTTCAAACTTTCCGGCAACGATCCTCTGCTTTCGCTCGAAGATGCAAAAAAAGAACAGGCCGCTTTGATATACACCAGGTTTTACGACGACAAGGAAGAAGAAAAACATTTTTCCGCCGTGGTGCGCAAAATGGTTAAAAATTACACACCGCTCGGGCTGGAATTTACTGCCGAATACAGCTGCCCGCACACGGTTGACGACATTGCGGCAACCGTCGCTCATGCCGCCGGACGGCATCGAATCGTCATGATTGTTCCCGGGCTGCCGGCCAGCCATCCCGATGATACAGCACCGGCCGCGCTGAAATCCATTGTTGACAGTATTGTCTGCGAAGGGCTGCCGCAGACTGACGCCGCCGACCTCTTGATTGCGCTCAAACGAAACTCCAAAATCATACATATGCCCTATCTCTATGACCGGGCACCGGCCGCAATGACCGATCTGTTTGTTCGTATTGCGGTCAAAAAAGAAAAAATAGCGCAAACGGATTTTGCGGGAATCAGAATTCCGCCGCTGGAAAAAACAGAGCTGAGCGAACGGGAGAAAGATATGTTGATTGCTCCGGACGCGCAAAAAGATCCCAAAGCACCGGCAATCGCCGCGGTTATTCTGGCTGCCGGCATCAGTTCACGCGCGCGCCGCAACAAGCTGATGGTTAAAGTCGACGGGCGGCCGCTGTTTATGAAAGCCGTGGAAGCGGCGGTCAAGTCAAAAGCTTCGCCGGTATTTGTCATTACGGGCTACGATGCAGAAAGCCTGGAAGAACAACTGGAAGACATTGATATTAATGTCTTACGCAATCATGACTATGCCTCCGGGGTCAAGACTTCCATCCGTCTGGGGCTGAAATCCGTTCCTTCCGGCTGCGACGGCGCACTGCTTATTCCTGCCGATATGCCCAACATTACGCCGGAATATTTGAACCGTATGATCTCGTCTTTTAAACGCGGAAAAGAAAAACAGCTTCTGGTGTCCGCCTGCGGAGGACGTAAGCATAATCCGGTGCTTTGGAGCAGCAGCCTCTATTCTTCCGCCGATCTGGTGCCCGAAGATTCCCACCTGCGTCAGGTTTTTTTGGAGCATTCCGATTATCTCGGTATGGTGGAAACCAACGCGGAAACCTGTTTGGATGTTAATTTTCCCAATGATCTGGAAAAACTGACCAAAGGCGTACAAACGACAAAAGCCGATAAAAAAACGCTAAAGACAAAATAAAACGGCTATTGCTTCATCCGGGTCAAAACCTCGGTGGCATCATATTTTTCATTATATTCTTCCACCAGACCGACCGCGCGGTAGTAGCGGCTTTGGGCGGCAGTGTCCGGCTGTTTTCCGGCAAGGGCAAACAACTTGTATATATCCGCCAGCTTTTGCAGTGTGCGGTCATCGGCCGGCGGACAGCTTGCCGCCAGTTCATCAAGCTCTTCTTCCCGCCCGCTGCAATAGCAGACAATGTCGCAGCCGGCGGCAAGCGCTGCCGCCGCCCGTTCGCCGATGCTGCCGTTCAGGGCTTTCATTTCTATGGAATCGGAAATAAGCAAACCGTCAAAACCGATTATTCCCCGTATCAGATAATCGATTGCCTTCTTGCTTAAAGTTACCGGCAGAGCGTCATCTACCTCTTTGACGACGATGTGCGCCGTCATACCCGCCGGACAGTCGTTGTTTTCGATAAAAGGAAAGAAATCTTTGGACAGTTCGCGCAGGCCGTTATTCAGAACCGGGAGGTTAAGATGCGGATCCGTTTCCGCCCGGCCGTGGCCCGGCATATGTTTGATGCAGGGACAAATGCCGTTTTGCCGATATGCTTTAATCATGGCCTTTCCGAGCAGAGCGGCCTTTTGTTCGCTGCTGCCGAAACAACGTGATTTCAAAACCGGATGGGTAGAAGGATACGCAATATCCAAAACCGGCGCCAGATTAACGTTGATCCCCGCCCGCCGCAGATCGCCGCTGATAATTTCGGCATGGACGGCCGACATTTCTTCATCCAACTGCCCAAGAACATACTGGGAAGCCACGGTATGAAAATCGGCCCCGTTCAAACGACGCACCCGGCCGCCCTCCTGATCAACGGCAATCAAAACATCGTCCCTGCCGACGACCGAACGGATACTGTCGGTCAGCTCTCGCAGCCGGGCAAGATCTTTGATATTGCGGGAAAACAAAATAACGCCGGCCGGGTTGTTTTTTTCCAGCCAGCGTTTTTCGTCATCGCTTAACTCCACACCTTTTACGGAAACCAAAACCGGCAACATGACGTTATCCTCCGATAATGCTCATAAACCAAGAAAATACATAAGCCAGATACCAACGCAACGGATCAATCACCGGCAGACCGAACGCCGCCCCGATTACGGGAATGACAACAACAATGACAATCAGCGCCGCCAGGCCGTAACGTCCGGATGCGACATAGCGCTGCGCCCACGGCCGGCGTATCCAGCCGAAAAAAAGCTTGGAGCCGTCCAGCGGCGGTATCGGCAAGAGGTTAAAAAAGGCCAACACCAGATTGCTGACGGAAAAATAGAAAAAGAACAAGCGCAATATATCCGGCAAAAAAGAAACATGGCTAAACAAAATACCGGCCGTAAGTGCCAACACAAGGTTGGCAGCAATCCCCGCACCGGAAACAATCAGTATATCGCGGGGAAATTTTTTCAGACGGTAAAAATTGACCGGAACCGGCTTGGCCCAGCCGAACAAAAGGCTGGTGCCGCTCCACAACAAAAACAACGGCAGAAAAACCGAACCGAAAGGATCGATGTGTTTAAGCGGGTTAAGAGAAAGCCGCCCTGCCCGTTTGGCCGTATCGTCCCCAAGCATATATGCGGCATAACCATGCGCTATTTCGTGCAGGACGATGGCCAGAAAAACGGCACATAAGGAAACAGCAATGTTAATATATGTTCCCATTGTTATTTCCTGGCCGTAAAGCAGCTGCCGCCGGCCGCTTTCAGTTTGTTACACAAATCCGCAGCCTCTTTCCGGGTGGCAAAGTTACCGGCTTTCAGGCGGTAATAAGTTCCTTTGGCTCCCAGATCGGCGCTGCTGATTTCATACGGCAGACCGGACAACAGGTCGTATTTTGAAACCATGGTTTTCCACGATTTTTCAACCGCCTTGCGGTTAGGCGAAGACATCAGCTGTATCTGCCAGGCGCCTTTGGCGATCGTAGTATTTGCCGTTTTCGCCGGTTTTTCTTTTTCAACTGCTTTTTCAGCGGCGGCCGGTTTTGCAACGGCCGGTTTTGCAGGTTCGGCTTTGACCGGTTCCGGCGCGGCGGTGTTTTCAGCAGGTTTGGTTGTTTCCGGCGCCGTCTTGTTCTTTTCCTCATTGACCGGAGCGGAAGGAGTTGCCGGTAGCGCCGGTGCCGAGGTGGCCGTTTCAGCCTTTTCCGCTGCCGGTTGCGCCGTTTCTTTTACCGGTGCGGCCAGAGATTCCGCCTTAATTGCAGGTTCTGCCGCAGCCGGCGGATTGGGTTCCTGAACGGATACTTCGCCGATCAGCGCTTCAATGGCTTCCGCATCAGGTTGTTCGGCCGGCGGAAGCACGTTAGCCACTTCCGCATTTTCGGGCTTGCGTTCAATGATGTCATAAACGGTTTTTTCCTGGTTTGATATATCTATGTTGCCGGGATCAGCAGGCTGAATTTTTATCTCCTCCTGCGGCCGGCGGATAACCGGAACTTCTTCTTCGTCGTTGTCCCGATACTGCGGCGCAAGCACAAACCAGCCGACAACCGCCGCCATTGCCAACCCGGCCAGCGCGCCCACGAAAAGACTGCGCGAATTATTGATTTCGTTTCGTTTTTCCTCCAAATCAAAATTGGCCTGTTTCCGACGGAATTCGTCTAAAACATCATCATCGCCCATTCGGAAATTGTCCGGAAAACCGTTCAGCATCATTTTTCTCCTGTTTCTTTCGCCTTAAATATAGTTATAAATAAAGCGCTTTTTTAGCTTTTAATCAATTCAAAAGTAATATACATTATAAAAAGTCAAATAGTAAAGGTCTAAATTTATGAAAATTGCCACTTATAACCTGAACTCCGTAAACGCAAGGATAGAAAATCTGACGGCCTGGCTTGCAAAAGCAACACCGGACATCGTACTGGTTCAGGAAATAAAAAGCGATTACAACAATTTTCCTTTTTTTGAACTCCGGGCGGCCGGTTATGAGGCTAAAATCCTGGGGCAGAAAAGCTATAACGGAGTGGCCGTGCTCAGCCGGCATCCGATTGCCGTCGTACACGAAGGGCTGCCCGGTTTTGAAGATGAAAACGCCCGTTATCTGGAAGCGGACATTGTCGTTGACGGCACGCGCTGGCGGACGGCTTCCGTTTATCTGCCAAACGGCAACCCGCCCTACAACAACAGCGCCGACCAGTCCAAATATGTATACAAACTAAACTGGATGGAGGCATTTCTCCGCCATGCCGAAAGGTTGCAAAAACTTTCCTGCCCGGTTGTTCTCGGCGGCGACTTTAACGTTATCCTGACGGAAAACGACGTTTATGACACCAAACCCTTCCTTAACGACGCCCTGTTCCGGCCGGAAGTGCGCCAAAAACTGAAAACGTTACAATACGGCGGCTATTATGATGCCTTCCGCACCCTGCATCCGAAAGATCCCGGTTATACCTTCTGGGATTATACGGGAAATTCTCTGGCCGCGGATTTCGGAATGCGGATTGATTATCTGTTTTTGAATGCGCCGGCCGCCGATAAGCTGCTTGCCTGCAACGTTGACAAGACTCCCCGGCTGGCCGCCAAGCCTTCCGACCATACGGCTCTTGTCGCAGAGTTCCGCCCATGAAAAGAAAAAACAACGATACAGCCGCTTACCTTCCTTTTACGATTGCCGGCAACGACGAAGACGGCGAACCGCTTGCCCGGTGCCTGGATAAAAAATATTCCGGACATCTGTTTCCGGTCTGCCGCAGTCGGCGGCTGCCCGCTCTTGACGCGGGGGACGAGTTTTTGGGAAAGCTGGTTAAAAACGCCGGCGAATACGCGGTTAAGCCTTTTTCGCGCATAGGCGTCGCAGAACAAAGCGGCGAAACCATCTTCGGCGTTATTGAAAGGGAAAACGGCAACTGTTTTCTACAGCCGGCCGAGCGCGGAGCCAAACCCGTTCTCCTCGGCGCCGTCAAAAACCTGAAAAACGGCGATTTGGCAGAAATCAGTATTTCCGGACGCGGGCGCGATCGCCATGTTTCGGTAGTGAAAAACCACGGTCCGTTTACGATGGATAAACTAAACGATCTGCTGATTGCGCAAAAATACAAGCTGCCGAGCGCCTTCGGACGGGAAACCTTAAAAGAATGCCGGGATTTTCCCGATTTTTCGTCGTCCGGGCGTCTCGACCTGACGGCCTTGCCCCTAGTTACCATAGACGGGGAAGACGCCAAAGATTTTGACGATGCCGTCTATGCCCGGCCGGCGGAATACGGATTTGAACTGATTGTGGCCATTGCCGACGTGTCTTTTTATGTCCGCCCGGGCAGCGAACTCGACCGGGAAGCCTGCCGGCGCGGCAATTCCGTCTATCTGCCGCAGGCGGTGATACCGATGCTGCCGGAAATACTCTGCAATGATCTGTGCTCGCTCAACCCCGGTGTCAAAAGGCCGGTGATTGCCTGTCTGATGCAGATTTCGCCCGGAGGCGCCCTGCTCGACTGGCAGTTTCGGCGGGCGGTGATCAAGTCCGCCGCCCGGCTGACATATAAGGAAACGGAAGCGGCTCTCAACGGCAGTTTTAACAGCCGAACCAAAAAGTTTTTCACCAAGGCCATCCGTCCGCTTTACGATGCTTATCTGGCGCTGGCAAAGGCACGCAAGGAACGCGGTGCCCTGGAGCTGGAAACAACGGAAATCAAAATCCGCCTCGACCGAGAGGGAAACGTGGCAGCGGTCGAAAAAAGAGAAGCGCTGACCAGCCATAAGATTATCGAAGAATTTATGATTGCCGCCAATGTGGCCGCCGCTCGCCAACTACAGGGAACAAAACAGCCTGTCATGTACCGTGTGCACGACAAACCTCCGGAAGAAAAACTTTCTGAAATCAAACCGTTACTTGAAAATCTTAAGCTAAAACTTCCGCCCTGGCCGGCGCTTACGCCCCAACACTTCAACCGTATTCTTGAACTTTGCCGGAAAAAAGGCAATGCGGCGGGGATCGACAATTTAATCCTCAGGCTGCAATGCCAGGCGCAGTACAGCCCGCAAAACATCGGGCATTTCGGCCTCGGTTTGAAAGAATATGTACATTTTACCTCGCCGATCCGGCGCTATGCCGACCTTTTGATTCACCGGGCGCTGTCCAACGCCTGCCGGCTGTCGGAGCAAACGGAAGAACTGCCCTCGCCGCGCGCTTTTGCGGAAACGGCCGAACATTTATGCACAACCGAACGAACCGCCGCCGCGGCCGAACGGGAGCTTACCGCCCGCTATCTCTCGCTTTATCTGCGGCCGCTGACAGGAACGGAGTTTGAAGTTAAAATAAGCGGATTGACCAATGCCGGGATTTTTGTCAGAATAGAAGAACTCGGCGCCGAGGGGCTGATCCCCATGCGGTCGCTGCCGTCCGATTATTATCAGCTTCTTGATGCCGGCTGCTCTCTGAAAGGAAACAAGAGCCGCTTAAAATTTCGTCTCGGGGATACAATCAGCGCCGTGCTGACCGAAGCCGATCCTGCCACCGGAGGACTTATTTTCCGCTATGTGTCCGAAGAACGAGCGGAAATTTCCTCACGCGGGAAAAGCAAAAAACATCTTAAGAAAAAGAACAAAAGAAAGTCTGCCAAATAATGTTTGTACGTTTAGCCTTTTTACTCTGTCTGTTGTTTTCTTCCAATGTCCGGGCCGATGATTTTTCGCTGCTGACGGCCTTTTACCAGACGGTTTGCGAAAAACACGCCGAACCGGTTACGGCGGAAGAGTTGACGGTTGAAGGACTGGGCGCGCTTTCTCAGATTGACGGCGACCTGCTGTTTGCCAACGGCAAAGAGATGGTTTATCTCTACTATAAAAGACGGCAGGCCGATTTATGGCGCAAACCGGAAAACCCGGACGACATCAAGGCCTGGGTAAAAATTGCCCTGCAGGCCAAAGAGGCGGCGGAAAAAGCTTCGGCCAAAGCGGCGGAACACGACTTTGAACTGATTGAAAAATTTATGGCCGCCGCGGCCGGGAGCCTGAACGACTATTCTCATTATTATTCCGAGCTTGATCCGGAAAAAGACGATCTGCCCAAAAACATATATCCTTTTGCCCGCCGGATGATCGGTGATGTTTTATACATTAAAATCGGCAATTTTAACGCCTCGACCAAACAAAACCTGCTTTCCGCCTTCAAAGACTATCCGCAAGCGCGGGCGGTTATCCTTGATTTAAGGGGAAACCGCGGCGGTCTGCTGACGGCGGCGGTTGAAGTTGCCGCCGCGTTCATCGACGGCGGCATAATCGCCTCGGTCAAAGGCCGGGATCCCGCTTCCGTCAAATATTATAACGCCGCGGAAAAAACCGGCTACAACCTGCCCACCGTCGTGCTGATTGACGGAAACACAGCCTCTTCCGCCGAAGTTGTTGCCGCCGCCCTGATGGAGCAGATACAGGCCAAACTGGTCGGCACCGGCAGTTTCGGCAAAGGGAGCATTCAGGAAATGTACAGTTTTGAAAACGGCGGCCGGCTGGCTTTGACGACGGCGCATTTTTACACCCCCTCAGGGCAGAAAATCGACAAGATCGGACTGATCCCGGACTATTGCACATATCAGGCGGCGGAAAACACGCCGACCCACAAACCGGAAGCCTTTACCAACCTGCGCTGCGGCAAGGAAGACCGGGAAAAAAGCGATGTTGACATCGGGCTGGCCGTTTCCCTGCTGAAATAGCTGTGATCAGGGCGAGATAATCGCTCAATAGTTGTCTTATTTTAAAAAATCTTTTTAAACTTTTGTTTTTTTAATTGACTGCACAAGATAAAATTGTATGATTGTTTTTGCAACTATAAATTTATCTTAATTTATAATTTCTACTATTTTTATTTAAAGGCAATATTTTATGATAAAACGTAAAGATATGCAGAATATAGAAAGCCTGTTTATGCTTTCCTCCATAAACGAATATCGCAGTAAAAGAAAGGCGGCCGAGGCCATCGGCTCTTCGGTGGATACGCTGAACAAATATATCGGGAATCTGGAAGCGGAGCTCGGCCTGCGGCTGGTTGTCAGCTCCGAACACGGCTGCACGCTGACACCCAAGGGGCTCAGTATCTTAAAAAGCACGTCGCTGATGAAAGAAATTCTGTTGCAGATATATAACGAGAAAAACAAAAAATCACAAAATCATTATACCGTCAAAGTCGGCATGGATATCGGTATCAGCACCAATCTGATCTTTTATAATATCGATGCTTTTTTCTCCCGTTTTCCGGATATACAAATTCAGAGCACCATCTTTCAGGACTGTCTTAAACTGCAGTACAACAATCTTGATATCGGCATTTCTTACAGCGAACCGAAGGAGCAGGACGTTATTATCCTGGATATGAAAAAAATTGAATGCAAACTGTTTGCCGCTCCCGCCTACTTAAAGAAATA
>CALXPZ010000096.1 GCA_944390375.1 uncultured Alphaproteobacteria bacterium
ATAAAAAAACTCCGTTTAAAACGGAGTTTTTTTATATCTTTAAGATTGCTGCAGCTATTTTGATTCTGGTTGCTCTGTAAACAGACGCCAGTCTTGTCCGTCAATCAGCAGCTTTTTGGCCAACGGGCGAAAACCGGGATCGTAACCGTAAACAATTTCAAAAATATGCTCTCCGCCGCGATTCTCAAGCAGCGCATCAAGTTTGTCCGCTTTATCTTCCGGTACATAGAAACGGTGGTTGTTGCCTTGCAGTCCGTAAATGCCGGTTTCGTAAAAATCGCCTTTCGGACAGATGTTGTTTTCAAACTGGGTACAGTCTGTGTTGTCCCAGTCGATCGTGTATGCTATATAGTGGCCGGACAGCAAATCCCGCGGATCATAACCGCTGATGCGTACGGTAACCTCCGGCAGTCCGGCATGCAGAAACGAAAGCGTTGCCGCAAACAATGCCAGGAACAGGAGCGGGGCGGCCGCCAATATAATTTTGATATTTTGCCTCATTTGTCCTCCTTCCTTGTTTTTGCCGTTTTGTTCATAATTGTTTTTATTGCGGCTGCCGATGCCAGAATAACCAGGCCGGAAACCAGAAGTCCCGCTCCGGTGTTCAGCAGATTTCCGAAAATCTTAATATAAGTCAGCACAAAACAAACACCGATCATGCAGATATTGAAATTAAGCATTTTTCGCGCGTTTTCCCGGTAATAAACGGTCGCGGCGGTTGCAAAAACGGCGACGGATACAATCAATTCAAAAATTATTGAAAAAGAGTAACGCTCTCCGTTGCACAACAGGAAAAATGCCAAATAGTAAGCGGCAAATTCGCAATATCCGCGGAGTACGGAAAATACGGGGCAGTTTTGCCGGCAGAGTCGGTTCAAGCAGCTGAAAAACACGGCAAGCAGACCGCAGATCAGTATCAAAGGTAGATAGAGAACCGCCGGTGCCGAAGAAATATATTTTCCTGTCAAAAACAGAATATATTCAAGAAATTCCCAAAATGCTTCCCGATACAGCAGTCCGAACAGCAGCAGCGGCACCCACAACAGCGGCAGTAGTCTTTTGTTGGAAACGGCAAGCAGCGGCGCCGTAAACAAAGCCCATATCAGAGCGGCGTTTTCAATACTTCCGTTGGTCTGAAAAATCTGTGCGATCAGTCCGATGCTGGCACCGGTCATCATAAACAGAAAAAATATTCCCAACTCCCGCCAAAAAATGTTACGGTGTTTTTCTGCCGCTGCGATACCCGCGGTTATGCCGGCCAGAACAATGAAATCTGCCGCCAGTTTGACGCCGTTGCCGATGTTGTCCCAGTTGGCTGCAATCAGACTGATGATGCCGAGGGCAAAAACAAAAATACCGAGCATGGAAACAGCATAAAACAAATGCGGTTTTTTGTTTTGTATTTCAAAGTCGAGAATTTTTTTCTTTTGTTCGGGGGCAATCAGATTATTTTGTTCCCATATGTCCAGTTTTCTGCTTAATCGGCTCGTTTTATTTTCTCCGTCTTTTCCCGTTGTCCGTCCTCTGGGGCGGATTTTTCCGGTTGTTTCTGGTCGATTTTGAAAAAGATTTTTTCTTTTGCTTTTATGCTTTTTCCGATGACGGAAGCGGGAAAAGTGTGCAATGCGACATTATAGTCGCGAACGGCGGCATTATAACGGCGCCGGGCATTTTGCATATCTTTTTCAGCCGTTTTCCATTCCTGTCTAAGTCGGCAAAATTCCTGATTGTTATCGGCAGCAGTCCGAGCCAGCAGTCGGCTCAGATTTCGGCTCTGTTTGTTTTCAAATTCCAGTCGTTGCCGGATGTCGCCATTGTCCTTTTCGTCCGGAAAGGGGATAAAAATATCATCAAGCTTTTCGCCGGGAAAATATTGTATCATAAAAATTTTTATTTTTCCGGCCACTTCTTCTCGGCGAGAGAAAGTGTTTTTGAGCTTTTTCCATGCCCGTTCGCTCAAAGCGTCGAGTTTTGCCAACTGGTTGTAAAAAAACACATATCCGACCAACAGGACAATAAAAACGACAGCCCCCGTCATCATCAGACTTTCTCCTTAAAAAGCCGTTTGCATACGGTTATAATAATGGTTGCCACTTGAAAAACAATTCTTTTATAACGGTTATCGGCAATTTTGTCAGCGGTTGAATTTGACATAAATCTCGCGGTCATGAAATTCCCCGTAAGTATAAATAACTTCCCGCTGGGTGCCTTCATATTCATAACCGTTGCGCATTGCCACGCCGGCCGATGCCCGGTTTTTGCTGTCGCAGGTAATTTCCAACCGCCGTACACCTTTGGCAAAAACGGCTTTTTCCAACGTCTGAACGGCGTCGCTCATATAGCCGAACCCCGTTTTGTCTTTGCGCAGCCAGTAACCGATGGCGGCAATCCGGTTGGTGAGGTCAATGTCATGGATATCAATGCTGCCGAGCAGTCGTCCGGAATGTTTGTCGAGTATGACATAGGCAAATTTTCTTTGTTCGGCCCAACCTTGAGCAAACTTTTTGGTCGCGGCGGAAACGTCGTCAAAACTTTTGGTCTTGTCTACCCAGAACAGATATTGCCGGAGAAAATCGCGGTTTTGGTTGACGGTCTGCCACATTTCGCCGTCAAAAGAGTGTTCCCGTCGCAGCAGGCGCACGTTTTTTCCTTCCAGTTTATCGTTTAAGGTAAAAGCTTCGATCATTTTTTATTCGCTTGATGCAGTTTGTTGATGTTAACGGAGTTCCGGTTTGTTTAACCGGAAAAGCATAAAAAACTATACTCAATTATAAAAAGTGCAGGTTAAAATTTTATTATAAAGGAAATAAAAAACTCTTGACTTAGAGCAAGCTCTAAAATGTATGCTTTGAAAAAAACATACAACAATATATCAAGGAGAAAAATATGGTAACTTGCGCCGTTACAACGTCTTTTCTGGGCTGTTTGGTTACGTTGTGCCTTTATTTCCGCTACACCTGGGGGATCAATCTGACGCCGCTTTCCCGCGTGCTGCTGCTGATTCCTTTTCTGGCGGCCGGCTGTATTCCGCTGATGGTGTCCTACGACTGGCAGAAATATCTGGGCGGTTTTTATCCCTTTTATCGTTACGGGCTGTATTTTATTTATATCGGCTGCGTCATTCTTCTGACCGTAACGGTCATTTCCGACCTCTTGTTCTGGCTTGCCGGACGTACCGCCGGTATTGCTCCTGCCAAAAGTGCGGTTAATGCCGGCAATCTGCTGGTGGCTCTTGCGGCGACGATATGGGCGCTTTACGCGGGCGTTAAGGTGCCGGCGCTTAAAGAGGTGGAAATAGCCTCGGCCAAAATATCCGCGCCGTTAAAAATCGTAGTGCTGAGCGATCTGCATATCCACCGGGTTATTTGCCCGGAAAAAATCCGCCGGATCATTGAACGTGCCAATGCCGAAAACCCCGATGTCATTCTGCTTGCGGGCGATGTGATTGACGACGATGTCAAAGAAGTGTCGGCTATTACGGCGCAGCTGAAAAACCTGAAAGCGGGCAAGGGCATTTATTTTGTAACCGGCAACCACGAATTTTATGCCGGTTATAAAGAAACAGTGGCCGAACTGCAGAACCTGGGCTTTGTTTTTCTTGAAAACAACGGCCAGCCGGTAACGCCGGAAGTTTATCTGGCCGGTATCCCCGATTTGTTT
>CALXPZ010000097.1 GCA_944390375.1 uncultured Alphaproteobacteria bacterium
GTTGTCCGCGCCGTATTCTACGGTCTGGGGGCAGACGGTACGGTCGGTGCCAACAAGAACTCGATCAAGATCATTGCCGAAGATGCCGGCAAGTATGGTCAGGGCTATTTTGTTTACGACTCCCGCAAATCGGGTTCGATGACAACTTCGCACCTGCGTTTTTCGGATAATCCGATTAAATCGGCTTACCTGATCAACAAAGCTGATTTTGTTGCCTGCCACCAGTTCCCGTTCATGAACAAAGTGGACATTTTGAAAATTGCCAAACCGGGCGCGACTTTCCTTTTGAACGCTCCGTATGATGCTTCGGAAGTATGGAAGCACCTGCCGATTGAAGTTCAGGAAGAAATTATTGCCAAAAAGCTCAATTTCTACAGCATCAACGCGGTTGAAGTTGCCCGTGAAACCGGTATGGGACAGCGTATTAACACGGTTATGCAGACCTGTTTCTTCGCTATTTCCAACATTCTGCCGAAAGATGAGGCGATTGCGCAGATTAAGAACGCCATTAAGAAGACTTACAGCAAGAAGGGTGATGCCATTGTTCAAAAGAACTTTGCCGCCGTTGACGCTTCGCTGGCTCATCTGCACAAAGTAGAATATCCGTCTTCGGTTACCTCGACGTTCCATCGTCAGGCTCCGGTTCCGGCCAATGCTCCGGAATTTGTCAAGAAACTGACGGCCGAACTGATTGCCGACCGCGGCAACGAACTGCCGGTTTCCGCTTTTGCGGAAGTTGCCGACGGTACCTGGCCGACGGGAACAACCCAGTTTGAAAAACGCTGCATTGCAACCGAAATTCCGGTTTGGGATGCCGATACCTGCATTCAGTGCGGCAAGTGTTCTCTCGTTTGCCCGCACGGCGTTATCCGTATGAAGATCGCTTCCGAAGAAGAGCTGAAAAACGCTCCGGCCGGCTTTAAGTCTGCCGCTTACAAAGGCAAAGAATTTGCCGGCAAACAGTTTATCTGGCAGATGTCGCCGGAAGACTGCACCGGATGCGGCATCTGTGTTTCCGCCTGCCCGGCGAAAAACAAAGCCGACCCGAGCAAAAAGGCGATTAATATGGATCATATCGAAAACCATCTGGAAGAACAGGTTGCCTGCTGGAACTTCTTTGAAACCCTGCCTTATGTAAAACGTACGGAAGTTGCAAAGAATCTGCCGAAGACCACCCAGATGATTCAGCCGCTGTTTGAGTTCTCCGGCGCCTGTGCCGGCTGCGGCGAAACGCCTTATGTCAAACTTTTGACCCAGTTGTTCGGCGACCGTATGGTTGTTGCCAATGCAACCGGTTGCTCGTCGATTTATTCCGGCAACCTGCCGACCACGCCTTATGCCAAAGACGAAAAAGGTCATGGTCCGGCCTGGGCAAACTCGCTGTTTGAAGACAATGCCGAGTTTGGTCTGGGTATGAGATTTTCGATTGATCAGCAAACCTCTTTTGCCAAACAGTTGCTTGAAAGCCTGAAAGACAAAATCGGCGGCGAACTGGTTGAGAAAATTTTGAGCAACCCGCAGTCGACCGATGCGGAAATCGACGCTCAGCGCGACAATGTCAAAGCTCTGCGCGAAAAACTGAAATCGGTTGCCGGCGAAGAAGCCAAACACTTGAGCGAACTGGCCGATTATCTGATTAAGAAATCGGTATGGATTCTGGGCGGCGACGGCTGGGCCTATGACATCGGTTTCGGCGGTCTGGACCATGCGATTGCTTCCGGCAAAAACATCAATATTCTGGTTATGGATACGGGTGTTTACTCCAATACCGGCGGTCAGCAGTCGAAAGCAACCCCGATGGGTGCGTCGGCCAAATTTGCCACGGCCGGTAAATCTCTGCCGAAGAAAGACCTGGGTATGATTGCCATGTCTTACGGCAATGTTTATGTTGCACAGATTTCGGTCGGTGCCAACGATATGCAGACGATCAAGGCTTTGAACGAGGCCGAGGCTTATGACGGCCCGTCGCTGATCATTGCCTACTCGCACTGTATTGCTCAGGGCTTTAACCTGGCAGATGGTTTGCAGCACCAGAAAAATGCGGTAGAAACCGGCAGCTGGCCGCTTTACCGCTACAATCCGGAAAACGTTAAGGAAGGCAAAGCGCCGTTGATGCTTGACTCGAAGGCTCCGAGCCGTCCGCTTTCCGACTATATGTCGAATGAAACACGTTTCCAGATTGTCAACAAGATGAATCCGGAACGCTATGAGACCCTGCTCAACAAGGCTCAGGAAAACGTTAAGGAAAAACGCAGCCTGCTTGAGCATATGGCCGAGTACAAAGTTGAAGAAGAAGCTGATTCTTCGGCGGCGGAGTAACTGTCGGGCTGATATAAAAAGTCTGAAGCGTGAAAAAGAGAGGTCAAAAGCCTCTCTTTTTTGTATGCCGAAAACTCAGGCCGGTTCGGGAGATTTTCCGGGTTGATTTTAAAATGCCTTACCGGCTTGACAAGCATATTATCAATTCGTATATAAATATTACATATATTGTAATATCAATATATGTAATATATTGTGAAACATAATGATAATATACGAAAGGAAAAACTAATGACAAATGGTAACTGGCGCCGGAATATGGCCCGAAATTGGATAAACGAACTGGTCAACAGCGGTGAACTGCCGCCAGAATATGCGGAAGAGAAACAAGATGTTTATGCAGGATCAGAGGCTGTGCTTGCAAAAAGCGGCGGTAATATGCCGATTGGTAATACTGCTCTTTCAACAATAAAAAGTTTTCCGATACCTTCTCTGAAAGTGGAAGAGAAATATGAAATGCCGTTTGATGATGAAAGCTCATATCAGGAGGAATTGAAAAAGATTGCTGGTGGGGAAAAAGATCGTTATAAGAGGTTGTTGCAGCCAACCAAGAAGTTTGAGGAATTTGCGGATTACCCATATTTGGACTCTGTGGGTAACCCGGACAATCGGCTGGGGGACCAATATCCAAAGTCCGGAAAAACGCCGGCGCGTTCGCTGGAATAATGGTGTCAGCGATGAGGAGGCTGACCGGATTATGCAGGAAAATATTGATACGGAAGCTGGAGGTAATTTTGCGGCTAGATATTTTAAGCCTCTTACTGATCTCAGAATTTCTGATGAGGAAGCCGATCGTTTGTATAACCTGGACTACAGCACAGCAATCAATGATGCTCGGGAAAAATTTCCTGCTCTAGATGAGATGCCGCCCATGTTGAAGGATACGGTTGTTGATATGGTTTATAATCTTGGATCTACGAGATTTGATAAATATCGCAATTTTACCAGAGCTATCAACGACGGACGTTATGCTGACGCGGCGGCAGAAAGTTTCCGTCATGGTGTGCAGCAGGAAAGGAATGATTGGACGAGGAATCGTCTGTTGGCTTATGACCGTTATTTTCGGGAACAACAGCGGAAAGAATTGCAGCGGCAAATGAAACAAGGAGTTGATATGCCGTATCTGCCACAGACGGAATATTGGCAACGCAAGGGATAAGTCTGTTGACAGGGGTGCCGGCAATATGTATGATTTTAACAAATCACAACTGAAAGTAATTGAGAAGATGAAATTAAAGCATATTATATTGCCGGTGTTTGCTTTGGTGTTGCTGTCAACAGGCGAGGTTTTGGCTCGGCGGCTGAAGAATGAATTTTTTTATAATCGTCTGTGCAGTTCCAACAGGTATATGGGATGCTGTTCTTTGGATGAGTTTGGTATCAGGTGTTCTAACGGACCAAACTATGTTCACCATAACCCTAATTGGAGCTGTGTTTTGAATAAAGACGAAGGAGCACATGTGCGTTATGAGTGTCAGCGGCTGGATAGGGATCAGAAGTTTTTGGTAGATGTTTATTCCGTGGGGGTGGGCAAGGATGGTAAATGCGGTGTTCATCTTCGCTCAGAAATGGTCAAAGACGGGGATAAATATAAACATAAAGATTCTTTACAGGTCAGCAACGGTATTCTGGACAGATATCTGACGGCGGAAACAACGGATTGCGGGGAAACGATGGTAGCGCCGCCGTTAAAAAGAAAATGGTGGCACGCGCCGGCGGCCGAGACTAAAAAATTTAAGAACCCCATATTCGGAGAATATTATTGGGAAGGAGATGAGCGGTATACTATGGATGTACGTTTGTATCCCGATAAAATAATTAATTATGAGAAAAGAAGTAATCCGGTAGAAACGGAATGTCTTTTGATAGAAAATGAAGTCGGGCGGATAATGTATGAATGTGATGATCTCTTCTATAGTATCCTGGAATATTACGGAGGTAAAGAATATTTAATTTTTGAATTGGAGAAGACACAATCGGATGATACGGGAAAGTATTTGATTGAAAAAAGTTATGATCCGGTTCTTTCTTCTTATTCTAAATATTATTACAAAGGATATCTCAAAGGCCGTTACGAGAAAAATAATCATTGAAGGAGAGCGGATGTCTGTTTTTTCGGGAGCAACATCGGAAAGAATTCAGCGGCAAATGAAACAAGGGATTGATATGCCGTATCTGTTACAGACGGAATATTGGCGGCGCAAGGGATAAGCCTGTTGCCGGCGCTTTTGATAAGGGCGCCGGCGTTTCAAGCGGTTAACCGATAAATACCGGTTCGGCGAAAACGGCTACCATTTTTTGTTGTAGTCTTTTGCAGGCTGCCAAGCAGTCGCTGAAGTTCTGGTAAGGTGTGGGCAAAACCGTGTCGTTTAATTTGACGTACCACATGATTATTCTCCTTTGGTGTCGGTTGCGTTTAGTTTTTGTATCAGAGTTTGCATATTAAGCGGCGAGGGGAGCGCTTCGGGAAGGGTATTTAAAATTTTTATCGCCGCCATGCAGGTTTTTGAAAAATTGCGGTGCTTGTCGACGATGTATTCCTTTTTGTTTTCCTGCCAGGCGTTGACAATACACATACCGCTCAAAGGAGAGCCGCCGGCATGGTAGAAAAACATCTGTTCTTCCCGCCAGCCGCCCCGTTCCCATAAGGTGAGCAGTCCGCCGAGCGTAATCGGAAAGCTGCCGATATACAGCCCTTCAATGGCAACGCCTTTGATGCGGATGTTGCGCATATCGGCGTCGGCCATAATTTTTTCTTTGTTGTTTAAGATGAGGTTCAGGTTCAAAAAAAGCCGTCCGAGTTCCATTTTGTCCGGCTCGGTGGCCGTTATGAGATATTTAAACATATTTTTTCTCCTTGTTTAGTCCTCTTTTTGCGGGACAATTCAGGTTAAATCCGCAAGAAACATTTTGTGTTTCTGTTTCTTTTTTAGCATATGGAATGACTACCGTCAAGCGGGGGAAAATTAAAAGTTAAAACGGCGAAATTAAAAGTTGGAATGAATGTTTTTGAGAATAAAACGCCGGCAGGTTTTATCTTTGTCCGTCGTATTTTTGCCGGATACAAACCATGTTGACGAAAGCGTCGGCAGGTTATATGATTTTTGAAAAACAGCAGTCGAAGGTAAAAAAAGATGCGGCATATCGCGGTCAGTTTTTGCTCTTTACAAATTTGTTTTCGACGGGCATAATCAAGCATATCAAAGAGGGGTTTTATGACGAACAGCGCCTTCTGTCTGCATAATGCAAATGTTTACACCGGTTTTTCGATTATGAAAAACTGTGCGGTTTATATTAAAAACGGCAAAATTGCCGATGTCTACAACGAACGAAGATTTCAGCAGAAAAAGTTTTCCGACAAAACGCGGGTGATTGATATGTGCGGGGCAAATATTCTGCCCGGTTTTATTGATACGCATATCCACGGCAGCGGCGGTTTCGGTACCGATGATGCCGACTATCACGCCATCCTCGGAATGTCGTCGTTTTTGGCGGGAGAAGGGGTAACCGCCTTTATCCCGACGATTAATGCCTCGCCGGAAAAAGAACTGATGAAGAAAATCGATGCGGTTTTGCGAGCCATGGGCAAGGAAAAAGGCGCAAAAATCCTCGGCCTTCACCTGGAGGGGCCTTTTTTGTCGCCGGAGCGGATCGGCGGTCAGTCGGCGGAAGGATTGTCGCCCGTTGATTTGCGGTTGATGAAGCGTATTTACAAGGCCGGTAAAGGCAAGATCATCAATATGACGGTGGCGCCGGAACTGAAAAATATGCGCGAGCTGGCGCTTTATTGTTTGGAAAAGGGAATCATTCTGCAAGCCGGACACACCAATGCCACCTATGAGCAGATGATAGAGGGAATGCAGGTTAACATTATGCACCTGACGCATATGTTTAATGCCATGCGCCCGTTGCATCACCGGGAACCCGGCGTGGTCGGCGCCGGGCTGATACATCGGGAAATTTCCTGCGAGTTTATCGGCGACGGCGTACATACCAATCCCAACCTGATTAAGCTTTTGCTGCAAAACAAAACCGCCGACAAGCTGGTGCTGATTACCGATGCTTTGAAATATGCCCATGTTGAACCGCCGGCAGATGCCGATTTTTATTTTGACAAGTGTTTCAAGCGCAAAGCCGACGATGTTATTATCGGTTCGGGCATTACCATGCTCGACGGTTTTCGCAATCTGCTTGCCGGCGGCGTCAGCACCGAAGACGCGGTGAGGATGGCATCGGTCAATCCGGCGCGGATTATGCGTCAAAGCGGGCTGGGAATGCTTGTTCCCGGCTATGCGGCGGATTTAAATATTATGGACAAGAACTTTAACCTGGTCGATACCATGGTCGGCGGGAAATTTATAAGGGAGAAACAGGTATGAGAGTGATTATCAAAGACGGTTATGATGATTGTTCTTTGTGGGCGGCCAATTACGTAGCTTATAAAATCCGGGCTTTCCGCCCGACCAAAGAAAAACCTTTTGTGCTCGGTTTGCCGACGGGGTCGACGCCGCTCGGTATGTATAAGCTGTTGATTGAGATGGTGAAAGAAGGAAAACTTTCTTTTGCCAATGTGGTTACTTTTAATATGGACGAATATATCGGTCTGCCGCCGGCGCACCCGCAGAGCTATCATTATTTTATGGAAGAAAATTTTTTCCGCCATATTGATATCCGGCCGGAAAACATCAATCTCTTAAACGGGATGACCCGCGATTTCGGCAAGGAATGCGCCGAATATGAGGAGAAAATCCGCAAATACGGCAAAATCCATTTGTTTATCGGCGGGGTGGGCGAAGACGGGCATATTGCCTTTAACGAGCCGGGCTCTTCGCTTTCCTCGCGCACGAGGATCAAAACCCTGACCAGGGATACCGTTAAGGCCAATTCCCGCTTTTTTGACAATGACGAAAGCAAAGTGCCGACCATGGCCTTAACCGTCGGGGTGGGAACGATTATGGATGCCGAAGAAGTGATGATTATTGCAACCGGCGCCAAAAAAGCCCGGGCGGTTCATCATGCCATTGAGTGCGGCGTCAACCATATGTGGCCGGTGAGCATATTGCAGATGCACCGATACGGGATTATTGTCTGCGACGAAGCGGCCGTCAGTGAGCTGAAAGCCGACAGCGTGCGTTATTTTAAGGATATAGAGGGGCGCAAGGTGCCGCATGACGATTGAGCGCGGGGCTTTTTTAGGCTTGCCAAGCGGTAATTTTTTCCCTATATTCCAGACAAATTGCAAGGGAAAACAAAATGGTTGAAGTGGTAACGCTCGGCTGCCGCATAAACAGCTATGAGTCGGAAATATTAAAAGAAAAATTTGCCGCCATTGATAATCTGGTGATTGTCAATACCTGCGCGGTTACCCGCGAGGCCGAACGCCAATGCCGGCAGACGGTGCGCAAGCTGCGCAAGGAAAATCCGCAGGCCAAAATTGTGGTAACCGGCTGTGCCGCGCAAATCAATCCGCAGTCTTTTGCGCGGATGCCGGAGGTTGATCTGGTGCTCGGCAACCGGGAAAAAGCGGAACTCGAAAAATATATCGGCGGTGAGATCTGCGAAAAAACGATTGTCGGCGATATTTTCAGTTATGACAGATATGATGACTATGTGATTACCGGTTTTGAGGGCAGGGAACGCGCCTTCGTGCAGATACAGCAGGGCTGCGACCACCGCTTCACCTATTGCATCGTACCGTTTGCCCGCGGCAACAACCGTTCGGTGCCGGAA
The DNA here is from genome assembly GCA_944390375.1 of uncultured Alphaproteobacteria bacterium. Lineage (GTDB taxonomy): Bacteria > Pseudomonadota > Alphaproteobacteria > RF32 > CAG-239 > JAFUYI01. The sequence continues at coordinate 8,050 of CALXPZ010000097.1, forward strand.
GACGAGGTGCTGCGGCAGATTGAGGTGCTTTTGTCGCGGGGATTTAAGGAAATCT
>CALXPZ010000098.1 GCA_944390375.1 uncultured Alphaproteobacteria bacterium
CAGATCAGCGGCAGTCCCGCCAGGTCTTCTCTTAAGATGTATTCTTTTTCCGCCAGCGGGCAGTTTTCCGGCATAATCAAACCCCAGGTGTCTTTAACCGGCAACGTCAGAAAATTATATTTCGACAAATCCGTCGGCTGAATCAGAATGCCGAAGTCAAGCAGCCCGCGATCCAGTTTTTCGGTTACGTCTTCGGCGTTTCCGCTGTACAAATGATAACGGATATCGGGATACTGCTCTCTGAGCTCTTTGACGGTTTCCGCAACCATACCCATGGCACGCGTTTCCCCGCCGCCGATATAAATATCTCCGCCGATCCTGCCGGCAGAAGACGCAAACTCGGCTTTTGTCTTCCCTACCAGTTCCAGAATTTCTTCCGCCCGCCGGCGCAACCTCATTCCCTCTTCCGTCAGCGAAACATTGTGGCTGCCGCGGACAAACAGCTGCTGACCGAGTTCCTCCTCCAGCTCTTTTATCTGGCGTGACAGCGTCGGTTGAGTCAGGTTAAGCGAATTGGCCGCGGCGGTAATGCTGCCTTCGCGTGCCACCGCCAGAAAATAACGCAAAACCCTGAATTCCATTTTATTGCTCCTTTGACAAATACCATGCTTTAAAAGCATATCACATTATAGAATATAAGTATTTGCTATTTTGTAAAGTATGTTTTAGCTTATATATAAACAACATTTAATCAGGAGGAATACCGATGTTTCAATCTTTAACCTTCAAAACGGCCTTGGCCGCCATATTTATTTTTACCTCAACCACAGCAGGAGCAGAAACAATGGACAACAACTGGGATAAAGTTTTCGCCAAAAGTGAACAGGTCAGCATTTCAAAGGTAACTTTCAAAAACCGTTACGGTATTACCCTTACCGGCGACCTCTATACCCCAAAAAACAAAACGGCGGAAAAACTGCCGGCTATTGCCGTCAGCGGTCCGTTCGGAGCGGTTAAGGAACAGGCATCCGGTCTTTATGCCCAAACCATGGCCGAACGCGGTTTCATCACGCTGGCTTTTGACCCCTCCTATACCGGTGAAAGCGGCGGCGAACCGCGTAACGTCGCCTCGCCCGACATCAATACCGAAGATTTCAGCGCGGCAGTGGACTATCTGAGCAACAGACCTGATGTTGATCCCGAAAAAATCGGCATTATCGGCATTTGCGGTTTCGGTGGTTTTGCCCTGAATGCCGCCGCCAACGATCCGCGCATCAAAGCGACCGTTACCGCCACCATGTATGACATGAGCCGCGTCAATGCCAACGGCTATTTTGATGCCATGGACGAAAACGCACGTTATGAACTGCGTAAACAGCTGAATACCCAAAGAACCGAAGATTTCAAAAACGGCACTTATGCCAAAGCTCCCGGCCTGCCGGAAAAGCTGACCGGCGAAGAGCCGCAGTTTGTCAAAGACTATTACGGCTACTACAAAACACCGCGCGGTTTTCACAAACGTTCCATCAACTCCAACGGCAACTGGAATACAACCTCGGCTTTGTCGTTTATCAATATGCCGATCCTCAATTACAGTTCCGAAATCAGGAACGCCGTCCTCATGATCCACGGCGCAAATGCTCACAGCCGCTATTTCAGCGAAGACGCTTATAAAAAGCTCAAAGGCGATAACAAAGAACTGCTGATTATCCCCGATGCCAACCATGTGGATTTATACGATCAAAAAGACAAAATTCCGTTTGATAAAATAGAAACATTTTTCAAAACCAACCTGAAATAAACGGAAAAATATTAACTGTTGATTTGGCGGTTCGGCTTTTCTCCTTCAGAAAAGCCGCCGCCGTGCGCTATAAAAGCAGATAAATAAAAAAGCAAGAAGACGCAAAAAAACCGCCCCAAAAGGACGGCCTTTTTCCTTGGTCGGGACAGACGGATTCGAACCATCGGCATCTTTGCTCGCGCACTCCGTACGCTGCGCCCCGCTCGTCTTGTAACTTTTGCTCACTTCCGCTCCCGCGGGCTTGCAAAATAACAAGACTTCGCCTTTCGTTATAAAAATCTCCCCCGGAGATTTTTATTGCCTCAAGCCCAAAGCAAGCTTGCTTTGGTCGCAAAAAAACCGCCCCCAAAGGACGGCCTTTTTCCTTGGTCGGGACAGACGGATTCGAACCATCGGCATCTTGCTCCCAAAGCAAGCGCTCTACCAGACTGAGCTATGTCCCGTTCGGGTAATCAATAATTAGCCTCTAAAAATATATTTTGCAACAACTTTTTTAGCTTTTTCTCAACAACCCATGATCATTGAAACTGAAAACCAGATTTTTACTGACGATAAAATGATCAATCAGCCGGATTTCTACCGCAGCCAGTGCCTCCGCTATTTTTTTCGTAACTTCAATATCCGCGCGCGAAGGTGTTACGTCCCCCGACGGATGATTATGAACCAATATCAGAGAAGTTGCTCCCTTCAAAACGGCCGCACGCATAACCTCACCGGGATGAATGGCAACCGCGTTAACGCTCCCTCTCTGCTGCACTTCTTCACCGATAATGCGGTTGCGTGCGTTTAAGAATATAATCCTGAATTCTTCCCTGTCTTTATAACCGGATGCTGCCCGGCAATATTCGATTATGGCGTCATAACTGGTCAAAACCGGTGCCTCGGTCGCGCTCAGTTTTTGCCACGTCATTCTTAAGGCGGCTTCCCGCACGATCTTAAACACCAGAATTGTATTTTCTTTCAGTCCGCTGAAAGCCATCAATTTGTCATCTGAGGCAAACAAAACTTCGGCAAAGCTTCCGAACTCCTTAATCAGAGCCTTGGCCAACGGTTTGGTATCCTTTCTCGGGATAGCAAGCGTCAACAGCAGCTCCATCATCTCATAATCGGCCATATCATTGCCGCCGCCGAGTTTAAATCTTTCTTTCAGCCGTTTGCGATGGCCGATATAATCCGGAAGTTCCTCGCTCATGCTCATCCTTATTTATATGGCGGTTTATCCAGCCCCTTCGGGGAATAAGTAAAGAC
>CALXPZ010000099.1 GCA_944390375.1 uncultured Alphaproteobacteria bacterium
ATTGCCAGTGGCTTAAGCGATACATTTGCCATGCCACGATGACGGCGGCAAAAGAGGGTATGGAAAAAGAATTTTCACTGTTAACCTGCAACAGGCCGAAAATCAGCAATAAAACTTCGGTGCTCCAGATGATATGCAGCAGAGTGTCGGCCGGAAGCCCGTCGTTAAAAGACTGAACGGCTGCCGAATTATAGGGAAGTTCCCGGTATTGGGGTTGCAGAGTTATTTTGCGGAAAAGGCAGAGGCAAAATTCCAGCAGGCAGAACATGGCAAAGATGATAAAACACGGCAACAGATATTCTTGGGCGCAAATGAGGCCGAGCCATCCAAAAACAAAACCCAAAAAAGGAATGTTGTCAGTATTTACCGGTTGGGCGGAACTGTAAATATATGCAATGATGAGAGCTGCCAGAAGTCCGGCGGCGGAGATACCCAGGACAAGCGGCGCCAGAGAAAAGGCAAAAAGGAGCAACAGACCTCCGCAGATGGTTATGCCTGTTATCTGAGGCAAAGGGTTAAGAGCGGCAACGCCTTTCCAGGAAAGAGCAAAGAGCCACAAAGCCGCAACGGTAAGCAGCTGATTAACAAGCAAAGGCATTTGCGGTAAAAATTCAATATTCATGCCGCCGGCGAAAACGCTAATGAAAGAAGCCAGCAATACCGCAGCAGCCGTAACGGCCGGCCGTCGCAGAAACAGTGCCGCCAGAATCAACAGACTGCCGAAAAAAGGCGTGAAGTACTGCCAGACGGTTATTGATGATACAAAGTCATAAGATGACCAGAAAAAGCAGCTTAAAGGAAGGATACCGAGAATAATCGTGCCGCAGACGGCAATGACGGCAGAGAGAAGATTTTCGTTTAAAAAAGACGCTTTGGCTAATAAGGTGAACAAAACAGCGGCCAGTACCAGGCAGACAAGAAAAGACAGACCGATGATAAAAAGCTGGGTGCTCATTCGAAAATCCTTTCCGGGTTATCCGATATCAGCCAATATAAATGATTGGCTTCTTTTCTTCAAGCATCTTAAAGAGGTTATGCTAGTATTTATTTGCCGCGGCTGTACAGAGTTTATAGAGCCCGGGTGTTGTCAGAGGATTGATACCGGGCAAAAGGGACAGAAAACGTGTAAAACCTGCAGGGGTGGCAAACTCACTGCGGTATTCGTCAACAAACGTGTACAGCTGAGCCAAGACGGCGGAAGAATCCAGCGAAGCTTTGTCTTTTTTTGCCAGAGCAGCCAGTTCGGACGCCGCAACATCGGCCTGCCGGCGGCGATCGGGACAGATGAGCTGCTCTGGGAGTGTCTCTTTGGCGCCCAGCAGCAACAGGTTGCCGAGGAAAAAGGGAGCCAGATGTTCCCATAAAATTGTTTGTGCGGTTCCTGTCGCCAGACTGACGCTTAAATGAGTTTCATTGAACAGACGGCGGACGGAAGTTACGGTTTCTGAAACAGCATCAATTTCCATTTTGGGGAGCTTGTCCAATAAATGGAGCGTGTTCTTTTCAAGATTTATCTGTCCGTTGAAATAGGCGCGGATTTCTTTATTTTTGGTAAGCTGTGGCAGCAGTTTGCGATTGTAAAACGATGATAAGTTTATCAGGGGTACCGTTTTGAAAGTCGGAGACGTTAAGAACAACAAATCAAGCGCGGCGTTTTCCGGTGTTGAAGCCAGAAAAATAAAATCCGGCGAAAAATCAAGGGCTGACGAGAAAACAAAGTTGGTGTGCCGGGTTTGAAATTTGGCCGTTTTGATTGTAAAAGGGCTCAGGTGGGAATATGTTTCAAGCTTGGATTCCGATACCAAAATCGTAACGGCACAACCATTTAGCTGCAAAATATCGGTCAGAAAAAAAGCCAAAGGTGAAGTGCCGATGACGGCGATATGTTTATCCGGCTCGGCCGGCGATGGAGTGGTTTTGCCAAAAAACATTTTATTTTACCTTTTGCAGACAAGCGATAAAGAAGCCATCGGCACCGCCCAGAGAAGCAAGATGCTGCGGCAGAACTCTGATGAAGCCTTCATCGGTAACGATTGCGGAAATTTCCGGTGGAATTTTTTGCCGAAGATTAATGATTTTAAATTCCTGATGTTCTTTCAAGAAGGAGTTTATCTGGTTTTCGCCTTCGTCCCGGCATAAAGAACAGGTGCAGTAAAGCAAAATACCGTTTTGATTCAAAACGTTGCCGATGTGCTGTAAAAATTGTTTTTGCAGTGCTGCCTGAGCGGCAACATCGGCAGAAGTTTTAAGATGGACAATCTCCGGATGACGGCGAAGAGTTCCAGTTGCCGAACAGGGGGCGTCAAGAATAACGATGTCGTATTTGTCATTGGTTTGTTCCAGAAATCTGAGGCCGTCGCAACAAATAATTTGTTTCGGTGTAAGGTGCAGCCGGTTGAGATTTTCTTCTAAAATTTTGAGACGTTCCCGGGAAATATCAAGGCAGGTGACGCGGGCGCCGGCATTGAGCAGTTGTGCCGTTTTGCCGCCGGGAGCGGCACAAAGTTCAAGAACATTTTTATCAACAAGATTATCCAGCATTTTAACCGGCAGCGAAGATGAAAAATCCTGTACCCACCAGGTGCCTTTATCGTAATCGGGCAGCAGATTTATCCGTCCTCTTCCGGTGAGGCGGATTGTTCCCAGAGGGAGGATTTGCCCATTGAGTTTTTGGGCCGAAGAAGCATCAATGCAGGTAATGTCGAGCCGGGGTTCAACAATGGCGGCGGCTTCAATTGCATCAACGGTTTTGGCTGAATAGTCCTGCCGCAGCAGCGTGCGAAAACTTTGCGGAAAGAATTCTCCCGTATCGGTGTGGACAAGATTTTCTTTTTCGCGGCTGATTTTGCGTAAAACGGCATTCGCAAACCCGGCGATGTAGCGGTCGGTTTTTTGTTTGACAAGGTTAACGTAAGAATTAATGACGGCGTAGTCGGGTGTCTGCATATATAAAAGTTCCGTCGTGCCGAGAATAAGCGCCGTTCGGCAGACGGCATTCTGCCGGGACAGTTTGCGGGAAATCATGGTTTTTAAAATTTTACGAATGTAAACCAGATGCCGCAATGCCGTTAAAACCAGCATGGTTATAAAAGCATTGTCTTCTTCATGGTCGGCGGCGGCCGTACGAACAGAGCTGGAGAGATTTTTTTCTTCCAGAAGCGCGTGGAGAATTTGTAATGCGGTTTCCCGGGAATCGGCCATAATTGTCCTTTTAGCAAAATCAAAGAGTTATATTTACCGAAATTTTATTTTAGTGAATCGCCTCAAGAAATACAAGGTAAAAAAATTGCCTCTTGTCAAACGGCGCAAATTAAAGTAATTTTTAAGCCAGTGTAATATTTTACGGCGAAGGTCGTGTAAAAAGGTGTAACGGATAAGAAAATGAACAAGAGATACAACGGAAAAAATTCCCGGGAAGAATGGGCCGAGGAATGGCAGACGGAAGACAGATATAATTTTAAAACGATTGAAAAAAAATGGCAGGAGATATGGGAAGACGAGAAAG
>CALXPZ010000100.1 GCA_944390375.1 uncultured Alphaproteobacteria bacterium
AGACAGAATGTTAATGATAAATATTATTGATGAATATAATAAAATTTCAGATTATAAAATTGATAAACAAGCTACAGATTATCAATTTTTAAGCAATACAGGTTACACTTTAGAAAAACGTAAAAACAGAGCTAATTTTAAGTCAGAAGTTACCAAAGTATTAAAAAATAGCGTTTTTCCGCCTAAAGTCCGATAATCTATCAAAAAATGCTCTTTTCTCAACCTCAAAAATCGGACTAAATAATCTTTTGTTTAAAAACAAAAAATCCGCAATAGATGCGGAATTTCAATAAATGGTGCCGCTAGCAAGAATCGGACTTGCGACCCCACCCTTACCAAGGGTGTGCTCTACCACTGAGCTATAGCGGCATAATAATCATTTTTTCTTCAAGGGCGGGGTCGCAAGTACCTTGCTCCCCTTTTAGCATCTAAACTCACGGCGGTTGCATGTGCAACGTTTGCAGTAGATGCCTCACTGAATTGAGGGGAATATAAAACATCTTTTTTATAAATGCAATAACATTTTTCGGATATTTGATAAAAAAGTGCTTTAATCTTTTACGTGGCTGTTTTTGCATTGTTTTTTGTTGGTGCAAAATCCAGGCGGATGGAGAATGGAAATATTCGTGCGGTTGTGAAAATTAAAAAATCCGATAATAGTGAGAAAAAATGAGGATAGAGGCGGAAACGGGCAGCGACGGGAAAGGAGAGTGGGGGGAGAGAAAGTTGAAGAGCGCAACGGCATGTGAAGAGAGTGCGGGGAAAGTCGAGGAACCGGGGTGAAAGAGGGAAATCAGGATATCGAAGAAAGGAAAATAAAAAAAACGGCAGCAGAGAGAAAATGCGATAATGAGGAAGAAAATCGGGGCGATAAGGGGTAAGAGGAAAATTAAAAAATGACAACAGAGGGAAAAAGACGGGGATGGGGGAGAAGGCTAGGCCTGGCGGTAACAGAGGGCGTGGATGTGCGGGGAAGGTTGCAGAGCCGGGAACGGGAGGGGAAAGGGAAAGCGGATGGGCAGGGAAAGTTGAAGAGAGTGTGGCAGGAGTGGGGATAGAGTATGTGAGGTAAGGAGAAAATGAAAACATGAGAGAAAGAAACCGAAAACAGCAGGGAAGATGTTTGGGCAAAAATTTCAGAGCAAAAATACGGTTGAAAGGTGAAAATATACCATATTGAAAAACAAGGATGTTTTGTTTGTTGCCAGTGGGGCGGGCGATTATTCGCGATGATTTTTTCCGTTAATTTTCCGTTTTAGGTTGCCTTTGAAAATTAAAAAAACTATATTTATACGAGAAAACTAAAAGGGTAATTATATGCACAGAATACTATCGGGAATTTTTATGTTTTTGTTGGCCGGGTTGATTTTTACGGTCTTTTTGTATGTGGCGTCGATCGTTATCCCCATAGTGCTGCTGATCTGTCTGGTCGGTTGGGGGTGGCTTAAATACAAGCAGGGAAAAAGCGTTAAGTTGATGTTCGGGCAAAAGCATTCGCATAGGGCTGCTCCGAAAGGAGAGATTATTGACGCAGAGTATGAAATTATTGATGACGATAATCGTTAAAGGAGGGTGAGAGCATGATACATATTGATAAAGTATTGGCTTTTGATATCGGAGGAACGAAAATTGCTTATGCTTTGGTTGACCGGAACGGTTCTATTCTGAACGAGGTCATCCGCCATCCTACTCCCGCTGCTCCGGGCGCGGTCGCAAAGCTTTTGAAAACGATTATTGCTCAGTTTGAAGATCAGATCGACGCGGTTGCCATATCGACGGCGGGGACGGTTGACCGGACAAATTCCCGGATTACCGGTTCGGTCGGCAATATGCCGGAAGGGTATATGGATACGGACTTTAAGGCTTTGTCCAATAAGCCGGTCGTGGTTGAAAACGATGCCAATTCTGCGGTGTGGGCAGAGCATATTCTGGGCAACGCTAAAGGATATGATAACGTTATTTTGCTGACACTCGGAACCGGTGTCGGGGTCGGTATTATTACCGACGGCAAGCTTTTGCTCGGCAAGTCGGGGGCTGCGGGCGAAGTTCACTTCCCGGTTCGTTATGATAACAACAGGTTGTGCGGTTGCGGACGTTATGATTGTCTGGAGATCTATATGTCGGGAAAAGCGCTCGGGCTTGAGGCCAAAGCCGCCTACAAAGACGATAACGCCAACAGCCATACGGTTATTGAGGGATTAAAACAAAATTCCCTGCCGGCGGTTACCGCTTTTCATAACTGGCAGGAAATGGTGAAAAACGGCATTGTGCTGTTTGCCGATATTTTTGATCCGGAGGTTATTCTGCTCGGTGGCTCAATGGCGCATTTTATTGATTATAAGCGCCTAAACGAGGAGGCTAACAAAATGATCGTAACGGCGCCGTTTGAGCTGAAAGAGGCTTCTTTTGAAAACGATGCCGGACTGGTCGGAGCCGCGCTTTTGTGCGTGCAGAAACTGGAGGGCTGATTTTATACTGTTTGGCCGCCGTCAGAACTGCCGACGATGTTTCTTCGGATAAGAGAAACAAAAGTGCGGCAGCGGTCAAAACGGTTTTGAAAAAAAAGTAAAACGGTACATCGTGATATTTCTGTGAATTGACAGTTTCAAAGAATATAAAAAAGCGAAAAAATAAGATTTATTGCGTATGCACAAAAAAGGCTGCCGCAAAACAGCGGCAGCCGGAAGTCTTTGAAAAAGTTTTCTTTAGAAATGGTATCTGATACCGACGGAAAATTCGTCAATGGCATCAATGAAAGAGTGCTGTGTGTATACATGGTGATACATACCGCGGACAGACCAATTTTCATCGAAATTGTACTGTGCGCCGAGGTTCAGACGATAGCCGAGGCTTTCTTCTTTGTCGGAACCAACACCGACTTCTTTGTATTTCAGTTCGTATTCACCAAGACCGACACCGCCGATCAGTTCAACTTTTCCTTCGCAACCGAGCGGCAGGTAACCCAAGAGGTCAAGACCATAGGCCTGGAAACTGGTCGTATATTTTTCGGCATAAGACGTATTTTTTTCTTTGCCGGAATGCTGATAGAAAGCTTCAACTCCGAAATTTTTGTGCAATTTTGCACCGGCAACGACGGTCAGCGACTGATAATCGTCTTCAATGACATTTTCAATGTCATAAGCATAGTCGAGAGTAGAATAGTTAAAATCCAAACCGGCGTAAGGTCTGATTTCTGCATTGGCATTAGCTGCAAACATGCAGGCAACACCGGCTAACAATAAAGTTTTTTTCATAGTCATTAGTCCTTTTGGTTGTTAAAGTTTGAGTTAATAATAATTATGTATTGATATGATACTTAATTTATCGTCTTGTCAAGAGTATATTACTAATATTTAAAATTCGTTAAGATGTTTAAGCCGAGTTTGCTTAAAAAGAGCAGTATCGGGGCTGACGCGCGGGCAGAAAAAACAAGCCGCTTGAAGAGTGTTTTTTTAAGTGATTTTTTTATTTTTAGCGTTTATATTGGCAATGTTGTATTTATTTTCGGGGGAATGATGGAAAAGATATCATCGGAAAAACTGGTTGAGATTGTCGAATCGTATTCGGAAATTGCGGAAACGGAGATCGACCGGGTGATAACCGACAGCAGGCAGGCCGTGAACGGCGCCCTGTTTGTCGCTCTGCACGGAGAGAATTTTGACGGACACGATTTTGTGGCGGATGTGCTGACAAAAGGAGCCGAGTTGGCGCTGGTGGAAAAACTGATGCCGGGAGCGCCGGCAGACCGTCAGGTGGTGGTGAAAAGCACTTTGGAGGCGTTTGGCAAAATAGGCGCCTACAACCGTTCTTTGTTTAAGGGAAAAGTTATCGGCCTGACCGGCAGCGCCGGCAAAACCACGACCAAGGAAGAAATCAAGTTCGCGCTTGCCCGCTACGGCAGCGTTTATGCTACCGAGGGCAATCACAACAATCATATCGGGGTGCCGATCAGCCTGTGCGAAATGGATATGAACGCCGATTATGCCGTCATCGAGATGGGGATGAGCGCCAAAGGGGAGATTTCTTATCTGACCTCTCTGGTCCGGCCCGACGTGGCGCTGGTTACCAATGTTTATCCGATGCATATAGAGTTTTTTGACAGTTTTGAGGGCATAGCGGAAGCCAAGGCGGAAATTTTTGAAGGGTTGCCGACGGGCGGCGGAATTGCGGTTATCAACGAAGATACCAATTTTGCAGATATATTGGTCAGACGGGCGGCGGAACACGGAGCAAAAACAATCGGTTTCGGCCGCAACCATCACTATCAGGGAAAGCTTGAGCTGGAGCAGACGGGCGATGCCCAACTGTATAACGCCTGGGCAACGCTGGCGGTTGTTGAAGCGCTGGGGCTTGATCCGGTGCCGGCGGCGGAAGCGCTCAAAAATTTCGGTGCTTTGCCGGGCAGGGGAAAAATACACCATTTGAAACTGCCGGCCGGCGGCACGGTTACTCTGATTGACGACAGTTATTCCGGGCAGCCGGAAGCCATGAAAATTGCCATTGACGGGCTGGATAAAATGCCCTGCCGGGGACGGAAAATCGCGGTTCTCGGCAAAATGGCCGAGCTGGGGGATACTTCCGAAGACCGCCACCGGGAAATCGGCGAGCGTCTGGCCGGCAGCTCCGTCGACATAGTCATCGGGGTTTGTCCGGAAATGAAGACGGCTTTGGCGTGTCTGCGTCCGGAGCAAAAAGCGCATTATTTTGAAAACAAGGACGGCGTGGCCGAATTTTTGATAAATAATCTGTTGCAAAATAACGATATTCTGCTTATAAAAGGAGCCAGATATTCTTCAAAACTGTATCAGGTAACAGATGCATTGCTGAAAGGTCTGGAAAAAGCATGAAATGTCCGTTTTGCGGTTCTTTGGATTCTCAGGTTAAGGATTCCCGTCTGGCTGAGGACGGCGCCTGCATCCGCCGCCGGCGCGAATGTCCGGAATGCGGCTCGCGTTTTACCACTTTTGAGCGGGTACAGCTGCGTGAACTGATCGTTATCAAGAAAAACGGCGAAAAAGTCCGATTTGATCGCGACAAGCTGGAACGTTCCCTGCTTTTGGCCGTGCGCAAGCGTCCGGTTTCGCAGGAGCGGGTGGAAAAGATCGTTACTTCCATCCAGCGCCGGCTGGAGAGTTCCGGAGAAACGGAAATCCCCTCCCGGGTGATCGGCGAATATGCAATGGAAGCGCTGGCCAAGCTCGATAATGTTGCATATGTGCGTTTTGCGTCGGTTTACAAAGACTTTTGCGAAGTCAGTGATTTTGAAGAATTTGTGGCACAAATTGATGAAATGGCAAAAAACAAAGCCCAGAAAGAAGAGGAATAGCAAATGGCAAAATTCGTTTCCGAAAAGATAAAAATGAAAAGCGCCGCCCGTCTGGCCGCCGTTCAGGCAACATATATGGCCGCATACAGCCAACTGCCGGTTGACGAGGTGATCCGGGAGTTTTTAAACGGCGAGGTCGGCCGTTTTGTTATTGAGGACAATCCGGACAACGGCAATGAGGAATTTCGCGAAGTCGAGCCGTTGGACAAGGCTTATTTTGAAAAACTGGTGCGCGGCGTGCATGCCAACAAAGAGGAACTGGAAAAATCACTTGACCGGTTTCTTAATTCCGGCCGCTCGCTGGAACGCCTGGACGGAACGCTGCAGGCGCTGCTGCTTTGCGCCGTGTATGAAATCGCGCATACTCTGGATGTGGACGTTAAAGTGCTGATTCAGGAATATGTCGATATGGCCTATGCTTTCTTTGCCAAGGGCGAGCCGAAAATGGTTAATGCCCTGCTGGATCAGATTGCGCGGGAAATCCGCGGTGCGTAGGGCATAAAGGCGCGCAGGGCGTAAAAAGGAGAAAAAATGGCAAAACTGAAAATATTTGAGTATCCCGATCCGGTACTGAAACAAAAATCCGAACCGGTTGAAAAAGTGGACGACGATATCCGCCGCCTGCTTGATGATATGCTGGAAACAATGTATGCCGCCGCCGGGGTCGGACTGGCCGCGCCGCAGGTGGGGGTGTTGAAACGGATTATCGTGATTGATACCCACGACGAGGAAGAGGGGGAAGAACCCTGTCCGTTGTTTTTGGTCAATCCGGAAATTATTGCCCGGTCGGAAGAACAGGTATGTCACGAAGAGGGCTGCTTGTCGGTACCCGAGCAGCACGCGGAAGTGATGCGTTATGCCGGCGTTAAAGTACGTTATCTCGATTATCAGGGGCAAGAACGGGAAATTGAGGCCGACGGGCTGAAAGCAATCGCCCTGCAGCATGAAATCGACCATTTGGACGGGATTTTGTATATCGACCGCATCAGCCGCCTGAAAAGACAGATGCTATTAAAAAAACTGCAGAAAATGCGCGCGGGAGAAAAAGAGGAATGAAAATCGTATTTATGGGGACGCCGGAGTTTGCTCTGACGGCTTTGAAGAAGCTGGCGGCGGAACATGAAATTGTTGCCGTCTATACGCGGGAGCCGAAAGTGGCCGGGCGCGGCAAAAAAATCATCAAAAGCCCCGTCCATCTCTGGGCGGAAGAACAAGGGATCGAGGTACGGACGCCGAAAACCCTGCGCGTTGAGGAAGAACAGAAAAAATTTGCCGCTTTGAAGGCCGATGTGGCCGTGGTGGCCGCCTACGGGCTGATTTTGCCGCCGCCGGTTTTGGAAGCTTTTCCGCTCGGCTGCGTCAACATTCACGGTTCGCTTTTGCCCCGCTGGCGCGGTGCGGCGCCGATTGAACGGGCGCTGGAGGCGGGTGATGAGAAAGCGGGGATCACCACCATGAAAATGGATGCCGGGCTTGATACCGGCGATATGCTGCTTAAAGGCGAAGTGAAAATTACGGCGGATATGACCGGCGGCGAACTGCGCGAAAAACTGGCTGAAGTCGGAGCCGGACTGATTGTACGCACTTTGCGCGAATGGGATAATATC
>CALXPZ010000101.1 GCA_944390375.1 uncultured Alphaproteobacteria bacterium
GGGACCGGAGGCCGTGATCGTGTCCACCTCGCAGGCGGCGGACGGCCGTAGCGAGCTGGTGGCCGCGGTCGAAAATGACGAAATCGGGTTTTCCGGCGACGCTCCGCAGGTCTATCCCGCCGCTTACAGCGATACCGCTATCCGCGAACGGCTCGATTATCACGAAACGGGGACGACCGCCTGCGCAAAGCTGCTGGCACTCTGCCGGCAAAAAGCGGTGCAAAGCGGCAAAAAAGACGATGCCGGCATTTTAACCGCCGTCTTTGACGATTTGTTTTCGTCTTACGACATATTGGGCGGCAGCCAGGTCAAACTGTTTGCCGGGCTTCAGGGCAGCGGCAAAACGACGGCTCTGGTCAAAACGGCGGCTTTGGCCCGTTTTCGCAAAATTCCGTCGGCTCTGATCAGCGCCGACGGCGTGCGGGCCGGTGCCAACGCGCAGTTGCAGTCTTTTGCTTCTGTTCTGGAGGCGGATTTTCAGGCGGTTCGGGAGCCGGAAGAATTGTCGGCGGCGGTCTTCCGTGCCCGTGAAAAATATCCTCTGGTATTGGTGGATACACCCGGGGTTAATCCTTTTTCCGAAACCGAGATCAAACGCTTGTCCGGGCTGATAAAGGCCGCCGGCGGAGAGGCAATTTTAACCATGGACGCCGGATTTAATGCCTATGATGCAGGCGAAACGGCGGCTTTGTTCGCGTCCGCGGGTGTTTCCTGCCTGCTGCCGACCAAGCTGGATCTCTGCCGTCGGATCGGCGGTGTTTTGACGGCCGCCGTCGAGGGCGGGTTCAAACTCGGCTGGGCGTCCGTTTCGGCTCATGTTTCCAAGGGGCTGATGCCGCTGGATAATCCTTCGCTGGCGCAGTTGCTGTTGGCATAAGAGGATGACGGAAATGTTTGCGGAAAATCTGACAGCCGTTCCCCGCGGTTTACGCCTCCGGCAGGAAAACAGAATGATTGCGGTTGCCTCGGGCAAAGGCGGCGTCGGCAAAACCTGGTTTTCAATTACTCTGGCTCACGCCTTAAGCGGGCTGAAACAGAAAACTCTGCTTTTTGACGGCGATCTCGGCATGGCCAACATAGATGTTCAGTTGGGGCTGATGGTGCCGCATGATCTCGGCAGCGTGGTTACCGGCAGCGCGACCCTAAATCAGGTGGTTCATTATTGCGACAAATGCCGTTTTGACGTTATTGCCGGTCGTTCCGGTTCTGCCGGGCTGGCGTCCATGCCGATCGGCCGGCTGCAGATTCTGGCCGAAGACCTGATGCTTTTGTCAGGGGCTTACGACAAAGTGATTCTTGATATGGGAGCGGGGGTAGAAAACCCGATTCGTATCTTGTCCGGGATGTCGGGACGGGTGATCGTCGTATGCACCGATGAGCCGACGGCCTTGACCGACGCCTATGCTTTTGTTAAGTTGATGGCCATGCAATATCCCAAATGCCGGGTCGAAATTGTCGTCAACCAGGCCGATTCTCTGCGAGAGGGGCGTCAGACATACGACATTTTGTACAAAGCCTGCCAGACCTTTTTAAAAATTTCTCCGCCGCTTTTGGGAATTGTCCGCCGGGATGCGCGGGTTCGCGACGCGATTCGCAGCCAGATGCCACTGATCAGTCGTTATCCGACTTCCGAAGCGGCTGCCGATGTCATCGAAATTGCGAGAAAAATTTTACGGGATGAAAAAAATGTATGATCATGATCCTTTGGAATACTACCGGATTTTGGAAGTTGCGCCCGATGCCGATGCGCGGACGATCAAACTCAACTACCGCGACCGCGCCAAAGAATGGCATCCCGATTATAACAAATCGGAAGATGCAATGGAGCATTTCCAAAAAATATCGGTTGCCTACGATATTTTGCAGGACGAAGACAAACGCCTGACGTATGATCTTTTGGCCTGCGCTTATGGCAAAGACGATTTTCCGCAGATGGACGCGCTGAGTGTGTATAAAGACCGGCTGGAAACGGAAAATCCGAACGTCCGGGTTTTTAATCTGCGTTATGTGGTCGGCAAAATCATCAAATATTCGGACCGGGAAGAACGTCTGGTCTGTACCGAAAAACAGGCTTTTCACGAAATATTGAAATGTTCGCTGGCCAACTGGCTGGTCGGATGGTGGGGAATCCGGGCTTTTGTTGCCAACTGCCGCGCCCTTGCCGGAAACTTTCGCAAAACCGGCGGCAACCGGCAGGAAAATCTGACCCTGCTGGTGCATAATGCGCTTGCCTATCATCAGGAAAACAAAGACCGCGAGGCTGTTTTTTCAGCCGTTCAGGCGCTGGAATTTGCGCTGCCGGAACAACGCCCGCTGATTGAACGTTTCATCAAACGGCTGGGCGGAAAAATCGAGCCGGTTCCGCTCTGGCACTGGCGGCGGCTGAAACTGGCCAACCTGTTGGTTCCGTTTGTTGTGCTGATGATTGTTTTGTCGCCCGTTGCCAATTCGTATTTCGGTGGTCTGCGGAAATATATGAACAGCCAAAATGAAATCACCTATTTTCAAAAAGTGAAGTTTAATAACGGCGGAGAAACTTTTGACGACATCGTTGTTTCCAAAATTTTTGACATTCCGGTTGATGTCTACGACGAAAATATGCTCTATCATGTGGAAACCGACGGCAGTGTCATGTATGGGCCGGGCAAACAGTTTGACGTTATGAAAACGGTAGAGCCGGGGCATACCGTCCGTCTGACCGGATTTACGCCGGATAAAAAATGGTACAGGGTTATGCTTGACAGCGGAGAAATGGGCTTTCTCCCGGCTTCCGCGTTAAAACAGGGACGGGGAAATCCGGTGCCCGAAAACAGCAAAATCGTGCCGGAAAAATAAAAGAGTTTTCTCTCATCTTAAAAACAAGTCGTCAAAGGCCGTGCGGATGAAAATCAGCGGCCTTTGTCCACGGCAACCGGTTCAAATTCCCAGGGAAAAACCAGCCAGCGGCCGGGTGCTTTTTCCGCGGCCGGAAAGTCAAGTGGCGCCTCCGGGTTTTTGCTGAATAAAACGGCAATTTTGGTTTGCGGGTATTTTTCTTTTAAATAGCGGTATGTGCTGCCGGAGTCGTACAGGTCGTCGACAAACAGCGTTTTCTCATCCATCCGGATATCCGGCGGCACCAGACACTTGATGTCGGAACGTGCCTCGCCATTGTAGCTTGCAAGCGAGATGCTGCTGATTTTCCGGATGCCGAGAAATTGAGCCAGAATACATGCCGGCACCAACCCGCCGCGGGCAACCGCGATAATCCGTTCAAAACCTTTCCCGGCCAGCAGATAGGCCAGCCGTTTGCATTCGGCGTTGATTTCCTCGTAGCTGATATATTCTTTTTCCGCCATCAGTCGGCTCCCTTCATACTGAATTGCTCGATTGTTTTGGCCAGGCCGCTCCGGTCGTCGGTTTCTACCACGATTCCCCAGACAGTTCCGCCGCTGCGGCAGACTTCAAGCCGATTCCCATTATAACGCTGGCAGAGACGGTCAATCGGCGCCTGTTTGTCAAAACCGAGCACGGAATCATAATTGCCGCACATCCCGACGTCGGTAATATAGGCGGTGCCGCCGTTTAAGATATGGGCGTCGGCGGTCGGAATATGAGTGTGGGTGCCGGCAACAATGGAAACCCTGCCGTCGAGATAATGCCCGAGGGAAAGTTTTTCCGAAGTCGATTCGGCGTGTACATCAACAAAAACAGCGTCAATATTGCGTCCCAGGGTATAATTTTTTAAAAGCCGGTCGAGAACAAAGGCCGGATTGTCGACACTGTCCATAAACACCCGTCCCAAAACCTGGGTGATAAGGATTTTTTTGCCGTTTGCCAGTTCAAATTCCACGGCTCCTCGGCCGGGTGCCGTTTCCGGATAGTTCAACGGTCGGATGATGCGTTTGCTTTCATCTAAGAAGGGGACAATTTCCCGCTGCTGCCAGACGTGGTTGCCGGTTGTCAATAGGTCGGCGCCGCGTTCAAGAAATTCGCGGGCGATTCCCGGTGTTACGCCGAAACCGTGGGCGGCATTTTCAGCATTGACGATAATCACGTCGGCATTGTATTTTTCGCGCATCAGCGGCAGGTTGTTCAAGACGGCATCTCTGCCCGCGCGGCCGACGACATCTCCCAGATAAATGATTTTCAATAATATTCTCCGTCGTTTGATTAAAAAAAACTCCGTTTCCGGAGTTGATAAGGTATAAAAGTAAAGAGAGAACCGTCGGGCCGTATAGTTACATTCTGTCTCGAACCGCATCTCACTAGGTGGGCGTCATATAACAGGACCACGATCCTGTCAGGGACAACTCCCGGAAAAATTACGTTGGCTCGGAAGATCTGCGGAATTACGCACCAAACAGTTATCTCTCCATATGCCAATACTATAATGATTCTATTTGTTTTGCAACAGCTTTTATTTTTTCGCCCACAAGCCTGAGCCGACCGGCCAGAGCCAGATCCAACGCGCCGGTGTCCGGCTCTTCCGTCGGCCTTGCGGCGGGTGCTGCGGCGGCATTGTTTTTGCGGGCTTCAAGCAGGTCGTCGGCAACCAGAATGCCGATCATGGCCAGGAGCATGTTTTCGTTGATTTGTCCGCTGATGTCTTTTAAAAGGCGCGCTTTTTCTTCCAGAACACCGGCCAGTTGGATAATGCGCGCTTCCTGCCCGTTTTCGCAGGCAATGGCATATTCGCGGGAATTAATTGTTACCGTTACCTGAGCCATCTTCCAGCACCGTATTCAGTTTGTTGATCAGTTCGTCAATCCGGGCAACCGAGCGTCGCGCGGTTTCTTTCAGTTCTCCGGTGCTTTCCCGTTTGCGGCTCAGCGCCAGTTGGAGCTCTTCAATAGCGGCGTCGATCTCGTTTAAGGCTTCTGCCGTTTGTTTGAAATCGGAAATTTCTTTTGCCATCGTAAAATTTTTCTTTCTTTATTTTGCCCGTTAGCTTATAATCTCCCGATAATACCGGGTATTAACTCTATTTTCAAGCAGCAAAAACGGATATGCCGAAATTTATTCTCAAAATTTCGTCTGCGGACGAAGAAAATGACATCAATACGGAAAATGTCGAATGTTTTATCTATGACGCCGGTCTGCCCGCAGACTACCTGTCGCGGCAGATAGACCGGGCGCGGGAAAAGGATAAAATCATTCTTTTTGAAGGGGACAATGCGGCGGCTCTTGCGGTCAAACTCGGTGCCGACGGCATCGTTGCCGATTTGAGCCAAAGCCAAAACATCAAAAAAGAAATGGCTGCCCTGCGGGCAAAAATCGGTTCCCGCTTTCTCGGCGTCATCTGTCGAAACCGCCGCCACGAGGCAATGATCGTCAGTGAAAATGAGCCGGATTTTGTAATTTTCCGCATATGGGGCGAAGGAGCCGAAAAAACAAAAGAACTGGCGGCCTGGTACGAGGAGTTCTTTCTCTTGCAGATGGCTGTCGAGCCGATGGACGACGAGACGGATTTTTCCTCTTTTCCGGCGGACATGGTCATATTAAGTCCCGCAAGGTATAAGATTTTAGTTGCGCAAAAATAAAGATTAGGGTAATTATCTTGTAAAATTCAAAAAATTAAAAATCAAAAACTTAAAGGAGTGAATAAGAAAATGAAGCAGCAAGCAGTATCCATCAGAGTCGGCTGGGTAATCGAATACAAAGGCAAACCGTGGACCGTTACCAAAGCGGTACATATCAAACCGGGCAAAGGCGGCGCCTTTATGCAGGTCGAGATGAAATCGGTTGAGGAAGGTACCAAAACCAACGAGCGTTTTCGTTCGGAAGACACGGTCGAAAAACTGATGGTTGAAGAAAAAGACTGCCAGTTCCTTTATGAAGATTCCCTCGGGCTGACCTTTATGGATTCGGAAACTTTTGAGCAGTTTGTTATGCCTGCTGACATTTTGGGCGATTCCCGTCCGTTTATGACCGAAGGTATGACGGTTTACATCAATTTCATCGACGGCCGTCCGGTTGCGGTCGAACTGCCGCAGCAGGTCATCTGCACCATTGCCGAAACTGAACCGGTTGTCAAAGGCCAGACCGCGGCTTCTTCTTACAAGCCGGCCATTTTGGACAACGGCGTCCGCATTATGGTACCGCCGTTTATCAATCAGGGTGAAAAGGTTGTTGTCGGTACCGCCGAGGCAACTTATGTCGAAAGAGCCAAATAATGTCATATCTTTCTCCGACACTTACGCTTTTGGTCGGTGCCGTCAAAAAAGCCACGGCATCGCTTGATCGCGATTTTAACGAAATTGAAAAGCTGCAGTCTTCGGTACGCGGGTATCAGGGCTTTGTTTCCCGTTCTTTCGACCGGATTGCGCAGTCTTTGCGAAACGAACTTGCCCGCCTGCGCCCGGACGCCGTTTTTGTCGACGACCGGCTGCCCCCGGCCAAAGGGTGTTGTTTTCTGGTTAATCCGGTAGACGGGCTCGGCAACTTTGTCCGCGGCATTCCTTTCTTTGCCACCACGGTTGCCTATTGCGAAAACGGCGAAGTCAAGGCCGCGGTTGTCTATAACCGGGCAAGCGATGAGCTTTATTTTGCCGAAAAAGGCAACGGAGCTTATAAAGAAGGTTTCCGCAGCCACGAGCGCCTGCGTATTTCTTCCGTAAAAGACGATTCTGCCGCCGTCATTGCCGCCTCAATCGGTTTTCAGCACGGCAGCGCGGAATATACGGCTGCCTGCCGGGATATTTTTGCCGAAACGGAAAATGTCCGTCTGCTCGGTTCTGTGTCGCTTTCGATGGCGCTTGTCGCCGCCGGCAAGGCAGATGTCTGCTTAAGCCTCGGCAATAAGCTCAATTCGGTTATGGCCGGGCTGCTGCTGGTGCGTGAAGCCGGCGGTTACATCTATAACCTGAAAAGGGAAGAGTTTGCCCCCGAAAAAATCGAGCAGGTCATGGCTTCCGATGAACTGGCCGCGGCCAATACGTCGCTGGAATCCCTGATTGTCCGTCTGGCGGGATAAGCAAACGGAACTCAAGGGCTCTTTCCGGTTTTGCTGTCGAAAAATGCCAAAATCCGTATAGTGGCAAAGCCGGGACAAAAGTTTAAAAATTTTTTAAATAATGCTTGCTTTATTCAAAAGTCTAATGTATAAAAGCGGCAACTGAAAATTCGATATGGAGAAAATAAGATGAAAAAAGGTATTCATCCGGATTATCACGAAATTACCTATGTGATGAGCGACGGCAGCGTAGCGACCACCCGCTCCACTTGGGGTAAGGCCGGAGACAAGATGACTTTGGAAATTGATCCGAAATCCCATCCGGCATGGACCGGCGTTTATCGTCTGGTTGATACCGGTGGTCAGTTGTCCAAATTCAAAAACAAATTTGGCGCTTTCGGTCTTAATCCGTCTGACAACAAATAGTATTTTCTTAATACTATCTTAAATTTTTTCAATTAACCTGCATTCTATAAGAATGTGGGTTTTTTGCTCACAAAATTTTGTGTGCTGAAAACAAAAAAAGAAAGGACAAACAAATGACAGCCCCGTTAATGCCTAAAGCAACAGCCGTCTGGCTGGTCGAAAATACGACTTTGACTTTTAAACAAATCGGCGATTTCTGCGAACTGCACGAACTGGAAGTACAGGCGATAGCCGACGGTGATGTCGCTTTTAACATTGTCGGTCTCAATCCGGTTACCGGCGGTCAGTTGACGGCGGAAGAAATTGCCCGTTGTGAGCAGGATCCTGCGGCGGCACTGGTCGGTGTGGAGCCGGAGCGCAACGTAAAAGCCCAGAACAGCAAAAACAAAAAAGTGTTGTCGCCGTCCCAGCGCAGCGACAAACCTGCGGCTGTTTTGTGGATTCTGCGAAATTGTCCGGAAATTATGGATTCTCAGATTTGTAAGCTGATCGGCACCACCAAGCCGACGATTGCGGCATTGCGCGACGGCACCCACCGGGATATGGCCAATATCCGTCCGAAGAATCCGGTTGCAATCGGTTTGTGCAAAGAAAAAGACCTTGATGACGCCATTGCCGTTTCCAAAAAGTGGAACGAGCAGAAAAACAGTCCCAAAAAGAAAACGGTCAAAAAGAAAACCGCTAAGGCCAAAATGAAGGAAAAAGCGGCCAAAGCCGCCGCCAAAAAGAAAGAGGCAGAAAAGATAAAAGCTGCGGCAGCCAAGAAAAAAGAAGCCGCCAAGAAAAAAGCGGAAGCAGCGAAAATAAAGGCTGCCGAAAAGAAAAAAGTCGCCGCCGCCAAGAAAAAAGAAGCGGCTAAAAAGAAAGCGGAAGCCGCCAAGGTAAAAGCGGCCGCCAAAAAAGCAGCGGCCAAAGAAAAAGCCGCAGCCAAAAAGAAGGCCAAAAAAGCTCCTAAAAAAGCGGCCAAAAAGACAGCCAAAGCTTAAAAAAACAAAAACCTCCCTCCGGGAGGTTTTTTGTTGCCCTTATCAAAGCTCACAAAACGGTGCGCCTTGCGTGAAACAGGGCAAATAAATCTTGAAATCGGCCGGGTTAGCTTATATACTCGGCAACTGTACAAATATCGGGGAATTTTTCAGATGTCCAATATCAAAGTCAGATTTGCTCCGTCGCCGACCGGGCATATGCATATAGGCAACACCAGAACAGCTTTGTTTAACTGGCTTTTGGCGCAAAAACTCGGCGGCCGCTTTATGCTGCGGATTGACGATACCGATCGCGAACGTTCCAAAGAAGAATACGAACGTGGCATTCGCGATGCGCTGCAATGGCTGGGATTGATCTGGTCCGACGAGGCCAGGCAGTCGGCCCGTATTGAACGCTACCGGGAAGTAACCGGACAACTGGTCAAAGAAGGTTTGATTTATCCCTGTTATGAAACTCCGGAAGAACTTGAGTTGATGCGCAAAACCATGCTGGCCAAAGGGCAGCCGCCGATTTACGACCGCCGTGCGCTGCGCTTGACGCAAGAACAGATTTCAGCCTACGAAAAAGAAGGCCGCCGCCCGCATTATCGTTTCAAACTGCTGCCGGGCAATATCGAATGGGAAGATATGGTGCGGGGAACCTGCCGTTATACGGCGGAAAATTTGAGCGACCCCGTTGTTATCCGCGAAGACGGGAGTTATCTGTATCATCTGCCGTCGGTGATTGACGATATGGATTTTGCCATCACCCACATTGTTCGCGGGGAAGACCATGTTACCAATACGGCCTCACAGATCAGGATGTTTGAGGCCATCGGCGGCAAAGTGCCGGTTTTTGCCCACCTGCCGCTGCTGACCGGCAAAGAAGGAAAATTGTCCAAACGATTGGGCTCGGTCGGTGTGGCCGAACTGCGTGCGGAAGGCATTGAGGCAATGGCGATTTGTTCTTATCTTGCCAAGCTGGGAACTTCGGAAGCGGTGGAGCCTTTTTACGATTTGGACAGTCTGGCCGCCAGCCTTGATTTTTCAAAATTAGGCCGTGCGCAGCCCAAATTTTCCGAGGAGGATTTGCGGCACTTCAACACCCGTCTGGTACGGGGGCTGGACTATGAGATGGTTCAGGGCCGGGTGAATGTTGACAAAACGTTTTGGAATGCTATCCGCGGCAATCTGAATGTGGTTGACGATATAAAACTGTGGCAGTCGATATGTTGTTGTCCGGTTCAGCCGGAAATAGAAGATAAAGAATTGACAACGCTGGCAGCAGAGCTGCTGCCGCCCGAGCCGTGGAACGGGGAAACCTTTGCCGGCTGGGTAGAAAAAATAAAAGAAAAAACCGGTCTCAAAGGGAAAGCCCTGTTTCATCCGCTGCGCAAGGCGGTTACCGGCAGGGAAGACGGGCCGGAACTGAAGATTTTATTGCCGTTGATCGGACGGGAGCGGGTTTTCCGCCGCTTAAACGGCGAATATGCGTAAAAAAGGAGAATAAAATGCCGGAAATGTATTTGCACAACACATTAAAACGCCGCAAAGAAAAATTTGTGCCCCTGGATGAAAAAAATGTCCGTATGTATGTCTGCGGTCCCACGGTTTATGACCGGGCGCACCTGGGCAATGCCAAATCCGCGGTTGTTTTTGACGTGCTTAACCGTGTTTTGCGCGCGGTTTACGGCAAAGATCATGTAACTTATGTGTCCAACATCACCGATATAGACGATAAAATTTTAAACAAACATCAGGAAACCGGACGCCCGATCAGCGAAATTACCCGCGAAACATATCAGTGGTATCTGGACGATATGCATGCGTTGAATGTGGCGGATCCCGATTACCGCCCGCGGGCAACCGAATTTGTAAACGAGATGATCGAACTGGTTGAGCTTTTGCTTAAAAACGGTCATGCCTATGAGGCAAACGGTCATGTTTTGTTTTCGGTCGATTCGATGCCGAATTACGGCTTTCTTTCCGGCCGCAGCATGAAAGAGATGCTGGCCGGCGCCCGTATTGAGGTTGCCGATTACAAGAAAAATCCGGCCGATTTCATTTTGTGGAAACCGTCCGAAGACGGACAGCCCGGCTGGGACAGCCCGTGGGGCTACGGTCGTCCGGGCTGGCATTTGGAATGCTCTGCCATGAGTTCAAAATATCTCGGCAACTCTTTTGATATCCATGGCGGCGGCGCCGATTTGATTTTCCCGCATCACGAGAACGAGTGCGCTCAGTCTTTGTGCGCCCACCCGGGAGAAACTTTTGCCCGCTACTGGGTTCATGCCGGTATGTTGATGGTTGACGGTGTTAAAATGTCCAAATCGCTCGGCAATTTTTATACCGTAAACCAGCTGATCGGCGAATATCCGGCGGAAGCGCTCCGGCTTTTGTTTATCAGTACCCACTATCACCAGCCGTTTAATTTTACCTTTGAGGGGTTAAAGCAGGCCAAATCGGTGCTGGATAAATTTTATAACGCCCTCTTAAAGGTATCTGCCCTGCCGGTCAATGCGGAAAATACGCGTCCGGACGAGCGGGTGCTGGAAGCTTTGTGCGATGACCTGAATACCCCGCTGGCGCTTTCTTATCTCCACGAAATCGTCAATAACCTGAACAAAGCGGAGCAGCCGGAAGAACAGAAAAAATACAAAGCCGTTCTGCTGGCCTCGGCCGGTGTAATGGGGCTCTTGTACCAGGATCCCGAAAAATGGTTCAAACAGGGAAGCGGCAGCACTGTTGACGAAGAAGAAATCAATCGGCTGATAGAAGAACGTGCCGCCGCCAAAAAAGAAAAGAACTATGCCCGTGCGGACGAAATCCGCGGTCAACTCAAGGAGGCCGGTATCGTACTGGAAGACACGCCTGCCGGCACCACCTGGAAAAGGCTCTGATTTCAGTTGATAAAACGCTGAAATCGTGTTTTTTCTTTATGATGTTTAATTTGAGAAAAGACCGTGTCGGCAAAAGATTTTTTGGCCATATAAGTAATGAACAGAGGCTCTTCAAGCTGCAATTTTCCGAGCGTTTCTTCAAGAGCCTCAAAACTTTTATAAATTTTGCCGATGAGTATGATATCCCGCTCGTCGCTGTTTTCTGAAATTGACTTTTTCTTAACCGCCTGTCCCATTGTTTTATATCTCCTCCTTAAGATAAGCTGTTGTAATCACAAAAAGACTATAGCACGGCTAAAAATTTGCGGTAGTAGCTAAAAGTCGGCGTGGGGTGACCAAAAATAAGTGCACCGAGGGATACACCGGTCGGTGGTGAGGTCTGCTAGTTTTTCAATCGGCGGCACTTGGCGGGGAGACTAAAACGGATATGCTGCTCGCGGTAGTCGTATATAATATATCTTCCCCGCGCCCAGCTTTCGACCAGAATATCTACCGTACGACGCCGGCAGTGCCGGTCATAATCGGGTGTCGACAGGGAAAGGTTGTGAATAAGAAAACAAAGCTCTTTCATATTTTTCTCCTGTCAGTTCAGATATTTCGTGCATTAAAAAAAACAACCTCTACAAAATTATTGCGTACCGTAAATATATTTTTTATCTTGTCAAAAAATATTTCGGCGGGCGAAGGATTCGCGTTCTAAAATAAAAATGTCCGCCGTCAAAAAGGAGAATAAAAAATGGAAAACAAGACCAATGCCATGCGGATACTTGATCGGAACAAAGTTGTTTACCGCTCGTATTCGTATGACAACAGCCGTGCCTTAAGCGGTATAGAAGTGGCAACATTATTGGGACAAAACCCGAAACAGGTGTTCAAAACGTTGGTAACTGTCGGCAAATCGCGTCAGCACTATGTTTTTATGATTCCGGTTGCAGAAGAGCTTGATCTGAAAAAAGCGGCGGCCGCTGCCGGTGAAAAATCGGTGGATATGGTCAAATCAAAAGAGTTGCTCGGACTGACCGGCTATATTCACGGTGGCTGTTCTCCGCTCGGGATGAAAAAACTGTTTCCGACCTTTGCCGACGAAACCGCGGAAAATTTTGCCACCATCATTTTCAGTGCCGGCCGGATCGGGATGCAGATTGAAGCGCCGCTTTCGGCCCTAAAAGAAATTGTCGGCTTAAAAACATTCCGCTTGACGGTATAATCCGGTGTCAATAAAAGTTTTGTCAAAGTTTTTTCTTTTGGTACCGGAAACAGAGCTTTGGGGTGTAACTTTGTTGACAAAAATATCCGAGCGTGCTATAAAAATCCCGTATTAACGATTTTTAATTATAATTTTTATGGAGAATAATAACAACATTAAGGTCAGCACAAAGGAAGCTCAGACTGTGCTTGACCGGATTAAAGACATCATTGTCGAAAAATTATGCTGTGGTGAAGAAAAAGTCGTTCTTGATGCCTGCTGGCGCGATGATTTGTGTGCAGATTCCCTGGATATGGCGGAAATCATGATAGAAATCGACAAGCGCCTGCAAATCTATGTGAACGAAGATGACGGTTGGAGCCCGTACGGCACGCTCAAAGACAGTTGTTCGGGAGTGGCGCGGACGTTGAAAAGCATGGGACGGATGTAAAACAAAAAAATTTGACCTATGCGAAAAACCGTTGAAACTCCGCCGGCCGATGCTCAAAAGCAGAAAGCCGCGTTTAAGGGAATTTGTCAGATTGTAAAGGAAGAGCTTGCCCTGGACGGACGCAAATTGTCTGAGGAAGACCGTTTGTACTATGATCTGGGGGCAGATTCTCTTGATATGCTGATTATTATCAAAAAGGTTGAAGAGAGGTTCGGCATCCGGATAAACATCAATGACAAAAACTGGGACAAAGGCAGTACGCTGCGGGACAACAGTGAGGCCGTTGCCCGGCTGATGCCGTAACTTTGGCTGCTGATGCCGCTTATTTAAAAAACGTTTTCTCCTGGCAGAAAGCGTTTTTTTGTGTCTGCATTTTTGCGGGGAATAAATTAAAATGCACTTGCGAACGAAAAAGGGGAACCCTATCTTATCAGTAAAATGTTTTAATTCATCAAAGGAGAAAAAGCATGAAGTTTGATTATTACATCCCCACCCGCATTTTGTTTGGCGCCGACCAGCTGAGTAACCTGCACCAGCAGCGGCTGCCGGGAAAAAAGGCGCTGATTGTCATTTCAAACGGCAAATCGACGCGTGCCAACGGCTATTTGGAACGGGTGGAAAAAGAACTGGAGCTGGCAGGTGCTGCCCATGTCGTGTTTGACAAAGTCCAGCCCAACCCGACCAAAGACAACGTGATGGAAGGCGCTGCGCTGGCGCGGGCGGAGGCTTGCGATTTTGTCATCGGGTTGGGCGGCGGTTCTCCGATTGATGCCGCCAAGGCGATTGCGGTTATGGCAACCAACCCCGGCGATTACTGGGATTATATTTCCGCCGGTTCGGGCAAAGGACGGCCGTTGTCGGTTCAACCTCTGCCGGTAGTGGCAATCACCACCACGGCGGGCACCGGTACCGAGGTCGATCCGTGGACGGTTATCACCAAAGAAGACAGTAACGAAAAAATCGGTGCCGGTTGGCCGGAAGTTTTCCCTGTATTGTCGGTTGTTGATCCCGATCTGATGATGACGGTTCCGCCGCATCTGACCGCCTATCAGGGATTTGACGCTCTTTTTCACAGCACCGAGGGCTACCTTGCCAAATGCAGCACGCCGATGAGCGACATTTATGCCTTAAAAGCCATTGAACTGATCGGCCGCAGCCTGGCCAAAGCGGTCAAAGACGGTTCCGACAAAGAGGCGCGCACCGAGGTGGCGCTGGCCAACACCCTGTCGGGTATGGTCGAATCAACCTCCTGCTGCATTTCCGAACACAGTCTGGAACACGCCCTTTCGGCATATCATCCCAAGCTGCCGCACGGCGCCGGGCTGATTATGATCAGCCGCGCCTATTATCAGGCTTTTGCCGACAAACACGCCTGCGACGAACGGATGATTGAAATGGCCAAAGCATTGGGCAAAAAAGATGCAACCAAAGCCGAAGATTTTGTTGCCGCGCTGGTTGAGTTGCAAAAGGCCTGCGGTGTCGATAACCTGAAAATGTCCGACTACGGCATTGATGGCGACAATCTCCGCCGCTATGCGCACAATGCGCGTGAAACGATGGGCGGCCTGTTTGCGCTTGATCCGGCGCCGCTTAACGAAGACGAATGTGTCGAAATTCTTCGTCGGTCATATAAATAAAAGATTGACAGCGGTAAAATCTGCCGTTAAGCTGAACTCATTGTTAACTTATCAGGGAAAACGAAAAAATGTTTTTTGCCTTGGCTGAAAATAAACATTTTGCCCGCCGCGTTAAGATGACGCCGGCGGCCGTTTCCCATACCGCTGCAACTGTTACCACCACCACCGTTATTCCGTTCCTCACCTTACGGAAAACGGCGTAGTTTGTTGCAGCTTTTATCAAACTTTTAACCGCCCGGTTTCGTAAGGAACCGGGCGGTTTCTTTTTTATTTCGTTATTTATAAAACAAAGGAGAACCGATATGAAAATCAGAGCAGCCCGTTTAAGTGATCTTCCGGCCATTATGGAAATCATCGGTGAAGCCAAACAGAATTTGAAAGAACAGGGGGTAAACCAGTGGCAACGGAACTATCCGAACAGCAGCGTCATAGAGCGGGACATTGTTTCCGGTAGCTGCTATGTGGCGGAAGAAGAAGGGCAGGTGGCGGCCTCTTTTGCCGTTTCCTTCGACGGCGATGCCGATTATGACAAAATCTATAACGGCAGTTGGCGGCAGGAAGGGCGTTTTGCCGTTGTTCACCGGGTGGCGGTCGGTGCAGCCTGGCGGGGGCGGGGATTGGCTTCGGCCGCTTTGCGCCATGCCGAAAAATTGTCGCTTGCCCGCAATATCGGCTATCTGAAGATTGACACGCACCGCGACAATCTGCCGATGCGCCGGGTGCTCGGCAAAAACGATTTTGCTTTTTGCGGACAGATAGACATTGCCGACGGTTCTTCACGGATTGTGTTTGATAAGATCTGCCGATAACAAAATTTTTCGCACACAAAAACCCCGGGAAAATCCCGGGGCTTTTGAGGGGAGCAAAAAATTATTTGCGGTTGATGGCAATTTTATGTTTTTTGCCTTGTTCGTCGGACGATTTCGGAACGGAAATGGTCAGCACGCCGTTTTCAAAATCGGCTTTGGCGGCGTCAAATTTCAGATCCCACGGCAACGGAACCGTACGGCTGAAAGAGCCGTAGGAAATTTCCGAAAAATAGCTGCCCTTGTGCTCTTCCTTGCGTTCCTGTTTTTTCTCGCCGGAAATGGTCAGATATCCGTCGGACGAGAGTTCCAGATCAATGTCATCTTCTTTCATACCCGGCACTTCGGCGCGGACGGTTACTTCTTTTTCATTTTCGCTGACCTCGATTTTCGGTTCGTTTTTGGCGGCAAAGCGTCTTTCTTCCGGAAAGTCGAGCCAGCCGTTGAAAAAGCTGTTGACCAGATCGTTAAAATCTTTGTTAAAACCATAGCGCATCGGAGCGTTACGACCGTGTTCTTTGCGGCTGATTAATGAATCGGACATTTTAAACCTCCTTAAAATTGTTTTTTTGACTGTTCGTCATCTATTAATGTAGCTAGGGTGTCAAAATGTCCGAGTCAAGAGACAGCCGCAAATTTTTTTTAATTTTTTAATGCCCGCAGCGAATTGGCAACCGCCAGCAGCGCCACTCCGACATCGGCAAACACGGCGCCCCACATGGTTACCGCTCCGAAAGCGCCAAATACAAGAAACAGCGCTTTGACACCCAAGGCAAAAACAATGTTCTGGCGGACGATGTTCATGGTTTTGCGGGCAATGCGTACGGCCAGCGGCACTTTTCCGGGATCATCGTCCATAATGACAGCATCGGCCGCTTCAATGGCTGCGTCGGAACCGAGCCCGCCCATTGCGATACCGGTGTCCGCCCGGGTCAGCACGGGAGCGTCGTTGATGCCGTCGCCGGCAAAAATAACGGTGCCGTTTTTCTTCTCACAGATCAGTTCTTCCAGCTTTTCCACTTTGCCGGCCGGCAGCAGTCCGGCATAAAAACGGTCGATTCCGAGTTCGGCGGCAACCGGTGCGGCGGCTTTGCGGGTATCGCCGGTCAGCATCACGCTTTCAATACCGAGATTTTTTAATTCCCGCACGGCGTCGGCCGCGTCCTCTTTGGGGGCATCGGCTATGACAATGGCGCCGAGATAGCGGCGGTCTTCGGCCACGTAAACAACGGTGCCGCCGCCCGCGGTTTCGGATGGAACCGGGACGGAAAACTCTTTCATCAATCCGAGATTGCCGGCAAGGATTTCCTTTTTTCCCTTTTGCACGCAGACACCGCGGCCGGTCAGCTCTTCCGCCTTGCCGTCGTTGCAGAGGTCCTCCGTTGTTCCGGCGGCCTTGCGGATGGAAACGGCGATCGGGTGGTTAGAAATGCTTTCTGCCGCCGCGGCCGTTTGCAGCAGCCGTTGTTCGTCAATGCCTTCTGCCGGCAGCAGCCGGCTGACCGCAAAAGTACCGCGGGTGAGGGTGCCGGTCTTGTCAAAAACGGCGGTACGGCAGCGGGCAAGCGCCTCCAGATAATTGCTGCCTTTAATCAGAATACCCTGACGCGAGGCGCCGCCGATGCCGGCAAAAAAGCCGAGCGGCACCGAGATAACCAAAGCGCAGGGGCAGGAAATAACCAAAAAGGTGAGCGCCCGCTTAAACCAGACCTCAAAATCCGCACCGTTTAAAAGCAGCGGCGGCAGCACGGCCAGCATAACGGCGGCGGCAACGACCGCCGGCGTATAATAGCGGGCAAAACGGGTGATAAATTTTTCCGTGCGCGCTTTGCGGGCGTCGGCGTGTTCGACCAGTTCCAGGATTTTGGCCGCGGTCGATTCGCCGTAAATGCGGCTGACTCTGATTTTAAGCAGGCCGTTGGTATTGATGAATCCGCTGAGCGCTTCGCTTCCCGGTTTGAGCATACGCGGCAGCGATTCGCCGGTCAGAGCCGAGGTGTCGGCCGTGGCTTCTCCTTCGGTAACAATACCGTCAAGCGGCACTTTTTCGCCGCTTTTAACAACAATGATATCGCCGACGGCAATTTCTTCCGGCTTGTGTTTGACCGGTTTTCCGTTTTCTTCGCGGAAAGCAGCGTCGGGACGGATGTCCATCAGATCCGCAATCGAACGCCGGGATTTCTCAACGGCCCGGTGCTGCAAAAATTCACCGCTCTGATACAAAATCATCACCATTGCCGCTTCCGGATATTCGCCGACCGCGAGTGCGCCGATGGTGGCAATCGACATCAGGGCGTTTTCGTCCATCCATTCGCCGTGGGCAAGATTTTTTAAGGCCTGCCAGACAATGTCCGCACCGGCGGTAAGAAAGGCTGCCGCAAACAACGCCGCGGATATCGTTTTCGGCAAAATCCCGCAGACGGCGGCGGCAAACAGCAATACGGCCAGCCCGATTCGCGGCAATATGTAATCTTTCTGCCCGTGGTGATGATGGCAGCAGCTTTCGGAGTCGTGTTCATGACAATGGTTGTGTTGTTCGGACATAGTCTTTTCCTCTGTAATATGAATACTTGTTCAATCGTTATATGTTTATCATAATTGAACAGATGTTCAACTGTCAACAAAAAACTTGCGTTCCCGGTGATTTTTCTTTATTCTTCAAAAGAACAAAGGAGTAACCATGTCCAAGTCAAATATGCCCCTGCCGGCCGCGCCGGTTGAAGATATCCGTCGGCAGATGCCCGGAGAAGAATTGCTTTTCGGTCTGTCCGATTTTTTCAAAGTGATGGGCGACCCGACGCGGATCAATATTTTGTGGGCGTTGGAAAAAACGGCGCTTTGCGTCAATGATCTGGCGGCCGTGCTCAATATGAGCAACTCGGCGGTTTCTCACCAGTTAAAAATTTTACGTGTCGCCAAACTGGTGCGCGCGGTCAAAAAGGGTAAAAACGTTTATTACGAACTCAACGACGACCATGTCCGCGTGATCTGGGAAAAGGCGCTGGAACATGTCTGCGAATAGTCAGACCGCCTGCCGCCTGATCCATTCCATAATCACATTGACGATATAAGCCTGTTCCCCGGTGGAAAGTTCCCTGCCGGCGGGAATGCCGTGCCATTTGCAAAGGCAGCCGCGGCAGCAGGTTGCGGTTGCGTGCTGGGCGATAAAAACCGGATGCCCGCGCATCGGTGTCTGTTTGCCGTCATGGGCAGGCAGAGCCGGCGCCAGTCTGCGGGCAATAAAATCTTCGGCATGCCGGCGGATTGTATCCATGCCTTTTTGGCGGATATACTCAAGTTCTTTTTCTTTCAGCCGGAAACGGCTGCGGAAGCCGGAACGGGACAGACGGTCAAAAATATCTTCTTTCATAATGTCATCAACAGTAAAACGAATTAAAATTTTTGTAAAGGGAGAGGGCATTAAAACAAAAAAAGCCCCGCAGACCGAGGCTATTTTCATCATTGCTATTTTTTCAGTCTTTCCGCCGCTTCTAATCCGATACCGACTGCCGTAAAAGCAAGCGCCAGAAAAGCGGAAACAAAAAGGCACGACAACAAAGTGCCGCTGCCAAAAAAAGGAAGAAAGACGGAAACATAAGCAGCGCCCAGGCATACGGCGCTTAAAAGATACATAATCCGGGCGCTTTTCGGCAGTTCGTTTGAAAAGTCCGAACGGCATTCTTTCATCAGCGACAATATCCGGATTACTTTTAATATATATGTTTTCATAAAAATAAAAAATTAAAAATAAAAAACCGTGAAATATAAAATAGAGGAAATATCCGTTTGTCAATAGACAAGCCCCGGTTTTTCCGGGGCTTGTCGATTACTCAAACGGAATGCTCCCATCGGCAATAATCTGCCGCATCAGGGCAACCGCGCGGTATCTTTCCCAATCGCGGATAACATAAAGATATTCTTTATTGTCCCGCATTTCGTACACGCCTTGTGATGCCACGACATAGCAGAAATTCCGGTGTCCGTACAGACAGCCGAAAAGTCCCATATGCGTCAGGGAGTTTCTCAGCTCGTCGCAATATTTTGCAGGCACCAGTTTTGTGCGGAAAGGAATTTGAGAATGCTCTGCGCAGAAAGGATCCGGGCAGGACACATACAGCTTTTCGCCGCAGCTGATGATAACGGCAAAATTGCTGACAACCGGGATGTTGTTTTCGCTTTTATATACAAAAAAACTTTCTTTGCCTGCATGGGCAAAAACGATAACCGTCATAACAATCAGCGCCAGCCGTGTCAGCCAGCCGTTTCTCATCAGGTTTTTTCTTATGCCGCCGCTGAAGACGAATTCACCGAGGATTTCCA
Source organism: uncultured Alphaproteobacteria bacterium (assembly GCA_944390375.1). GTDB lineage: Bacteria > Pseudomonadota > Alphaproteobacteria > RF32 > CAG-239 > JAFUYI01. The sequence continues at coordinate 19,626 of CALXPZ010000101.1, forward strand.
TCCCGGCTCCCAGCAAAAAACCGAAACAGAGGTCAAACATCCTGCCGCCGGCCGGATCATTTGCATCAAGTCCGCCGCCGGAAACAAGTCCGTAAAAGCAGAAACAGACGGCCCAACAAAGAATGGTTGTGATAAAAGTAAGGATTTTATCAGCTTTGATCCTGGCCGAAACATAAAAAAAAGCTGCTCCCAAAGCTATTCCGAAGAGCATACCTAAAAAGTTTACAGTAAAAACCGGTATCATAATTGTAATTTTTAATGATATGAAAAATAAAATTATTTGCATCAGAGAATATAAACTTTGACAAATTTTTGTCAGGTGCAAAATAAAACCGGCGGTTGCCGAAAAATCACCAAAAGAGATAAAACGGGAAAGTGGATTTTGTTATCCTCCCCCATATCGGTCGGCGCTGTTTAACACACTGATTGTGAACCGGAAATTACTTTTTGTTTCAAAGAATAAGTTTTGGTTCTGTCCTTTTTGTTTAAGCGTATTGAAGGCGCTGAAAAGAACGGAAACTCCGGTTGCATCTTCAAAAAAATATTACTAAATTTAGATTAAATAATCGTTTGGGGACATGCACATAATGACCGATGGTAATTTATCTTTTGAAACAGAAAAATGTCTGATTTTCGGCAAGGGGAACAAAGTCCGAAACCTGAGGATGCTCAAAAAGCTGACTCCCGGGGAATTGGCCGACCTGGCCGACGTTCCCGAAGAATATGTTGAATCGGTTGAACATCAAAAAACAGAACAGATAGATACAAATTTAACACAAATTGCCAATGCCTTAAATATTGATGTTGAATTGTTGCTGGATTCATCAATGTGTCTTGATAATCATGATATGTATTTACTGCATACCATACTGCAAAATCACAAAACAGAATTAAACCTTGCGCAGCTTCAAACGCAAATTATGAATTTGATAAATATTATTTTGTACAATAACCGAAAACATTGGGCTGAAATGCGTAAAAATTCCATTTCTGTCTTATGTAAATTTGAAAGAAGAAATTGCGCCCGCAACGCCAGAAAATCAAGAGATGAAAAATATGCTCCTTTTAGGGAATATTTTAAGCAGGTGCAATATGAAAGATTTATGCAATATCATCGGGCCGGCAAAATGTTATCGGCCAATTCGTTTGCGATGTGGTATCTGGCGCACAAATCAGAGGAAATGCCGATCCCTTATGTAAAACAGAATATTGTCAATAAATTGGTGCAATTAGCGCAGAAAAATAACCGGGAATTCAAAAAGCTTCTACGCGTAGAAGCTGACGGCTCTGTCGTTGCGGCTGATTGATTCTGAGACGAAATATTTGTAATCTGTGCTCCTATGGATAACATTGACGGAGCAAGAAAATGGACTATGAAACATATAAAAGAAAAGTAATAGAAGAAGACGAGCGTGAGCGTTTGCGCGAACTTCAAAACAAATACAACGGAATGGAAACACCGAAATATTCGGATATGAGTCTGCGGGATGAATTGCAAATAAGGTTTGATATGGACGAACTTAACGATTTGCAGCAAAAACACGGTGCGCAACAAATACTCGAATCGGAACAACACTTCACAACACCGGCGTATAAAACCGGTTATATGATGCCAAACGGATCTCAACAACCGGTCTCTCGGCCTTCCGCCTGGAACAATGCCCTGCGTAAAGCAGAACAACTGACTACCGGAGCTTTGGACGGGGTAAGCCTTGGTTGGGCGGATGAGCTGGAAGGAGCGGCAAGCGCTGTCGGTTACGGATTGGCAAGCCTAAATCCAAGCTGGAACAGGACAAACGAAAGTGTTTGGGACGCAATGAAACGGGGCTATGTCCAAGGGCGTGATAATCGGCGGCAGGTTTTGGCTGAGGGACTGCAGGAAAATCCCACGGCGACAACGGTTGCCCAAATGGTGGGAGCTTTCGCGTCGCCGATTAAGTCTTTTAGATATTCAAAAACGGCGCCTTTGTCAGTTAAAGATAAGCTAAACAAATATAATGCATATGCCAACGGTTTGATTTATGGTATTGGCTCGGGGCAGGACAGTTGGCAAAATTATGCCTGGCAAACGTTGATTGGAATTTTAGGTAATAGAATAGGTTATCGTGCATCTCGGCAGGCTCTCGGTCGGGCAGCCAGCCCCTTAGGCCGAAGTATTTTCAACACATTAAGCGGCAGAGGGGTTGAAAGCGCTGTTGACAATATTCAAAATCAGTATCATACTTATAACAAGTAACAGTTGAAAAAAAAGGAAGGCGATGCTTAAAATAGACATCATGGCAATATTAAACTCAGTATTAAACACGATTGCGTTTATTGACAGTATTATTTTGGCTGGCTTTGCTTTATATGTGGTAGAGCGTAGCCCGGCATCGCCGATCCCGGCTTTAATATGTGCTTTTATACCTTTAGTCATTGATTCGATAATCTCGCATATTTTAATCAAAAACAAGCGGGAAGATTCTCCATATTTTATTCCGGAACATAAATGGAAATACAATTTTCCTGTATTGGTAGGCATTCTCCTGATTATAATAGGAATCTATTTGTTTTATATGTAGAGGCACGACAGGATGAAGAACAGCGGCAGGAAATCATATTTAATACAGGAGCTCAAACCATGCTTAAAATAGACGTCATGGCAATATTAAACTCAGTATTAAACACGATTGCGTTTATTGACAGTATTATTTTGGCTGGCTTTGCTTTATATGTGGTAGAGCGTAGCCAGGCATCGCCGATCCCGGCTTTAATATGTCTTTTTATATCTTTTGTCGTTGATTCGATAATCTCGCATATTTTAATCAAAAACAAGCGGGAAGATTCTCTATATTTTACTCCGGAACATAAATGGAAATACAATTTTCCGATAGATGTAGGTATTTTCCTGATTATAATAGGAATCTATTTGTTTTATATGTAGAGGCACGACAGTATGGAAAATAACGGCAGGAAATCACATTTAATATAGGAGCTCAAACCATGATTAAAATAGACGTCATAACAATATTAAACTCAATATTAAAATATATTGCGTTTATTGATTGTATTATTTTGGCCGGCTTTGTTGTTTATTTGGTAAATTTTAGCCAGGCATCGCCAATCCCGGCTTTTATATGTCTTTTTATACTTTTTGTCGTTGATTTGATAATCTTGCATATTTTAATCAAAAACAAGCGGGAAGATTCTCCATATTTTGCTCCGGGATATGGTTGGCAATATCATCTTCCGATAGATATAGGCGTTTTCCTGATTATGGCAGGAATCTATTTATTTCCTTAGCGGCGCGACAGTCTAAAATCGCGCGGCGTGCTACATTGTAAAAGAAAAACGACAGCACAAACAGCTGTCGTTTTCTGTTGGTGAGCCCGACGGGATTCGAACCCATGACCCTTTGATTAAAAGTCAAATGCTCTACCAGCTGAGCTACGGGCCCGCTCACTTAACGAGCAAGGTATAATAGATAAAAAAAAGTTAGTCAATAAAAAAATCAAAAAAAAATTAAAAATTATAAAAAATAGTTTATTTGTTAAGAATTGTATGTTATCATCCAACACAAATTTGATTATTAAACCTTGTTTTGAAGGATTGTTGGAGATGTCAGAAACAAAGAATTCACAGCAGACCGGACGTTATGATATGCTGCAGAATGCTGCCGGCGAGATACTCATTATCATCGAGTACCGCGAGGGCGGGCCCGAAAATCCCCGTTTGGTATATGACGGCGGCGATCAGGCTCTTCTCTACCGCAGCCGCGAAAGCGCTTTTATGCTGAATTCTATTGCAGAGGAAGCGCGTATGCCTTTGAAATCGGTAAACGAAGTGCTTATGGTCGAAATTGAAAACGACGACGTCGCCAGAGAATATAAAGTTCCCGTCCGCGTGGTCAGAAATCTGCAGGCCTTGGCATAAAAAAGCAAAAAAATATTCAACAAGTAACAGATAAGGGCTTTAAAAGCCCTTATTTCTTGTTATTATCGAACATAAATAATAAAACACGGAAAAATAAATGCTGGTTAATCTGCTTGTTTTGATTTTGGGTGCAGGGTTGATCTCCGAGCTGGTTCCCAAAAACCGCCTGCCGGTGCTGTGGTCGCTGTTTTCTTCGGCTGCGGTTCTTTATTTTATCTACAAACTGTCGCAGCTTGGGATGTCGCCGGACATCTACGTCAACTATCCGTGGCTGAAAATCCCCAATTTGTCGATTAACCTGGAGATAGGCATAAATTCTCTCAATGTCTGCCTGGTTTTTGTTTTGCTGATTTTGGCGCTGCTGTCGCTGATGCAGAATACTTTTGGAACGGAAACGGCCAAAAATTCATTAAACGGGCTGATTTTGTTTAATCTGCTGTCGGCGTTGATGCTTGTTTTTGCCAACAACTATATCCAGATGCTGGTGGCTGTCGGCGCCTGCGATGTTTTGGTGTTCAGCACGATCAACAACGTCAATGCCAAAAAGAAATATATTTACGCCAATTTTTTGGCCGACATCGGCCTGGTCAGCATTTTTGCCGTTATTCTCGGCCACGGCGGCGGGTTGGAGTTAAAAGATCTGGGGGATTACTCTCAGTTTGGTCATCACAAAGACTTTGTGGCGATTCTGCTGCTGCTTTGCATCTTTATAAAAAGCGGTTTGTTTTTATTCCACGGCACCTATACGGATATTGCCTCGCTCGGGTTCAACCGGCTTAATTTTGTTTTGTTTGCGGCCACGCCGCTGATCGGTTATCTGGTATTTTTAAAAACGGAAGCTCTTTTATCCATTTCGTCCTATTCTTACCCCTTGCTTAAAATGTTTTCGCTGGCGTCCGTCGCCTGGGGTGTTTTCGGCGTGCTGGCCATTGACCACATCAAACAAAAATCGGTGTATTTTGCGCTGATGTTCTGGGGGGCGGTTTATGCTTTTGCCGCTTTCGGCTGCCGGTTGGAAATTCTGGATTTTGCCGGTTTTCTTCTTTCCGCCTTTTTGTTCGGGCAGGTCTTGATGTTGTTTTACACGGCGGCGTCTAACGAAACCAACATTTCGGAAATGGGAGGTTTTATCAAAAACCTGAAATTTATGTTTGTCCTCTTGCTTGTGGTGCTGGCTGCATATTTTGATGTTTTGCTTTCTCTGCAAACAAAAAATATTTGGCTGACCTGGGCATACATTTTGTTGTTTTCTTTGGCGTCGGCCCATGTCTTGTCTCAAATTTTGCTGGGGGAGAGCAGAGCGGACGAGCGGGTGCAGGCCATGCTGAAAAATCCGTCTCCGGCGTTGTGGGGACCGGTTGCCGTAGCCGCGGCAATGCTCTGCTGGCATTTTCGCGAACAGTTTTTATGGCTTGCCGCCGTATCGGCTTGCTGGCTTATGTTGTTTATTTTCCGCCCGTTGCGGCGTCTGGATAAATGGTATGAAAACGAAGATCTTCAAGAGGCCGATTATTTCAGCACGGCATACGAACTGCTGATTATCACGCCGGTCAAGGTTATCGGGCGTTTGCTGTGGTTGGCGGTCGATTTTGTGTTTATTGAACGCACGATTATCAATTCCGTGCAAAATGCGCTGACATTTCTGATCTTTTTGCTGCGCCGTCTTCATTCGGGGACGACGCTTCGCTCGCTGCTGTTTGTGTTGTTTGGCTTTGCCGTTATTTATGCGGTATGGCGTTTCGGGGGCAGGTAAATGGAAAATCTGGGATCTTTGATTAATGCGGTTATTTTGATTCCGCTGTTCGGCGTTTTGTTTGCCTCGCTTTCCCGCGAGGGCGGCCGCGAACGGGTCAGCAATGTTCTTTGTGTCGGCATTTTTACGGTTTTATCCAACTTGGTGGTTTTGTGGCGTGCGGCGCTGCTGATTGACCTGGATAAAGACGGCTGGCAGGTGGTTGAAAAATTTACCTGGATTAAAAATCCGAAAATTGAGCTGGTTTTCGGCATTGATATTTTTTCTCTGATGCTGATTGCCGCGGTTCACTTGGCCGTGTTGCTCGGCATGGTCGGCATCAGGCATAACACATACCGCCAAAAAGCGCTGATTGTTTGTGCTCTGCTGTTTTTGAGCATGATCAGCGGCTATTTTTTGGCCTCCGATTTCTTTTCTTTTTATATCTTTTTTGAGGCCATGCTGTTGCCGCTGTTTATGCTGATAGGTATTTTCGGCGACATCAAAAAGCAACAGATTCTTTACCGTTTTTTCCTCTACAACCTGTTGGGAGCCGTCTTTTTGTTTGTTGCCCTGATCGTGCTCTACAATTATCAGAATGTCAGCATCCGGGAAGTCAGCCGGATTGTGCTGTCCGGACACGGTGAAGCATTGGTCTGGGGATCGATTTTTATTGCTTTTTTGTCGCGGATTCCCGTATGGCCGTTCCACTACTGGATATCTTCGGTCAATGTAAACATTTCCAACCCGCTGGTATTTATCATTGCCAACATCATTCCTTTAAGCGGTGTTTACGGGTTGATCCGCTTTTTCCCGGTCAATGCACCGGAAGTTTTGGATCCGTATTTGTTGATTCTTGAAGTGGTCAGCATTATCACGATGTTGATGATTGCCTTAATCGGTTTTACCAAAAAAGACATTCAGTACAAAATATTTTCCTATATGACGGTATACTATATTTTATATCTTCTGGGGGCTTTGCTGCCGACGGACGCGCTTTTGATGAATATCGGGTTTTCCCTGTTTTCCTATTTGATAATCGTTGCCGCGTTGGAGGTTTTGGTGGCTCATCTTGATAATGAATGTCAGAGCAAAGAAATCGGTGAGTGCGGCGTTTTGTGCGCCGTTCCCCGTACGTCTTTGATGTTCTCATTTTTGATTTTGGCGGCGATCGGTATGCCGCTGTCGTCGGTTTTCCTGAATAATATGGTTATTTTTTCCGGATTGCTGAAATTTAACATCAAAATGGCGGTATGTATTTTGCTGGCCGTTATGTTGGCCTCCGTCAGCCTGCTGCAACAGCTGTTTTACCTGAAATACCCGCCGGAAACGGACGAACCCCTGCCGCCGGTTCCGGAAGAATGCCGGGCAGCCGACATTTCTCTGAGGGTGTTTGCGGTGATGCTGCTGACGGCGGCACTGTTGGTGCTGTCTTTCATTAACCCGTTGTGGTTTATCGGATAGGAGGGAAAAATGCTGGTCAATTACATAGCGTTGCTGCCGGAGTTATTTTTGTTGACGGGGATTTTGCTGATGGTGCCGGTTTATTTTTTCCGTTCTGCCAACACGCCGAAAACTTTTTATACCATGAGCAAGTGGATTATTTTGACCTCTGTTGTGCTGACCGCCGTTTTTTACGATCGCAGCATCGGCAGGGTTTGGATCAATAATGATTATACGACGCTTTTTAAAATCATTATTTATCTTTTTTCTCTTGCCTGGGGCGGTCTTTCCCTCAAACGTTTCCAAAACAGGGACGATCGGAGTTTTTCTTTTTACTTTATACTGTTGCTGTGCCTGCTCGGCTTTTCGCTGGCGCTTTCTTCCCGCCTGCTGTGGCTTTCGGCGGGAGCGCTGACGTTCTGCCTGCTTCTGAACTATCCGCTGTTAAAGATTGATGAGGAAGAAGAATACATTTCCCGCCACCGGCAATATCTCTTTTTTGCTCTGATGTTTTCCCTGCTGCTTTGGGTCGGGGTTTGGCTTTTGCAGCGGGGAACGGGTAGCGCGGACTATTCGGAAATCAGAGGTTTCCTTCTGGCAGCGGAAGAGAACGTGCCGGGAAAATTGCAGTTGGCTTTTGTGCTGATTATGGTCTTTTTCCTTTTTGCGCTGGGCGTGGCGCCTTTTCACTTCTGGTTTGCCGATGCCGTTTCGGGGACAATTTTGCCGGTCGCCGGCTATCTGAGCATTGTGCCGGGGGTGGCGTATTTTGCCGTTTTGCTCAATCTGGTTCTAAATGCTCTGGATCCGCTTTATCCGTGGTTTGAAACGGTTATGCTGATTTTTGGCATATCGTCCGTGTTTATCGGTGCGGTCGGAGCCAACAGCGAAGACGATTTAAGGCGCATATTTGCTTATGCCGAGTTGTATTATATAGGAGTGCTGTTGCTGTCTGCGTCGAATATGCAGGGGCAGAGTCTGCTCGGATCGCTGATTTATTTGCTGGTTTATGTGTTGGCTTTGTTCGGCATTTACACCGTTTTTTCCGGTTGCCGCTACAAAGGGGAATATCTCTATCGGCTGGACGAGGTTCGCGGGCTTTCCACCCGTCGGCCGCTTTTGGCTGCGGCATTGCTGTTTTTTATGATTTCTCTGATCGGCACCCCGCCGCTCTTAGGGTTCCTCGGCAAGCTTTCGGTTATTAATTCCCTGGTTGCCGGCGGCAGCTACGGCTTAATGGCGGTGGTTGCCTTTTCCGTGCTGGTTTTGGTTGCCGCTTATCTGAAAATCATCACCGCCGTCTACTTTGAGCCGCGCAATATTAGCTTTGACAGGGTGGATAAAGGGGTATATATATATATGGCAATTAATATTCTCCTGATTATCGCCACCATTTTGAACCCCCGGTATCTGATGCACGATGTGGAAATGATGCTGGCCGCGATTATATAAGGAAAAGTTTCAATGTGGCAGTGTTTGGATTATGACGAACTGGGCAGCACCAACGACAAGGCCCTTGAACTGGCGGAAAAAGCAACCGGTGGAAAATATGCGGTAACGGCGGCCAGGCAGACAAACGGACGCGGGCGCCGCGGACGCAGCTGGATCGGGATGGACGGAAATTTGTTTTTGTCGCTGGCCTTTCCCTTTCCCGCGGAAAAGAGTGCGGCTCTGGTATTGATGTCGTCATTGGCGCTCTTGGAAGCGGTTAAACAGCTGACCCCCTCGGCCGCCGTGGTTTTGAAATGGCCGAACGACGTACTGCTGAACGGCGCCAAAATATCAGGCATTTTGCTGGAAAAGGGAGCCGACGGATATATGGTTGTCGGTATCGGTGTCAATGTCAGGGCGGCGCCCGCCGGCAGTGTGATCTATCCGGTAACCAGCCTGGCGGCGGCGGGGATAGAAACCGACCGGCAGGCGTTTAAGGAAATTTATCTGCGGCAATTTGACGGTCTGATGGATTTTTATGCCAAAGAGGGAATGGCCGCGCTGGTGTCGGAGTGGCTGCGCCATGCCGCCGGCGTCGGCAAAAAGATTTCCGTCCGGCTGCCGAAAACGATAAAAGAAGGAATTTTTTCCGGCCTGGACGAGGAAGGCCGGCTGATTTTGCAAACGGTGACCGGAGCGGAAATCATCAGCGCCGGCGACGTGTTTTTTAAAGATGATGAAAGCGAATGAAAATGATAAACAAATTTGAAAAAGACGGATTGTATTTTGTAGCTTTGGGCGGCGCCGACGAGATCGGTATGAATATGTATGTTTACGCCCATAACGGCAAATTTATTATGGTCGACGCCGGTTACGGTTTCTTAAACGACAACTATCCGGGCATGGATTTATGTTTTGCCGATGCCGGCTTTTTTGCCAACTATGCCGAAGATTTTGAAGGCATTTTTATTACCCACGCCCACGAAGACCATTTCGGCGCCATTGCCCATGTCTGGCCGCTTTTGAAATGCCCGGTTTACGCCGGCGAATTTACGCTCGGGCTGATTAAAAACCGCCTGCGCGAATATAAACTGGAGAACGAAGTTCCGCTGACCCCGGTGGTCGGCCGCCAAACCATTGAACTGCAAAATTTTTCGGTGGAGTTTGTTCCGGTTGTGCATTCGGTGCCGGAAACCGCAGCTCTGGTGATAAAAACGGCGGATAAAACGGTTGTCCACGCAACCGATTGGCGTTTTGACGACAATGCCATCGAAATTTTAAAAACCGACTACGCCGGGCTGGAAAACGCCGGCCGGCAGGGCGTGGATATGTTTGTTTGCGATTCCACCAATATCGAGGTTAAAGAAAAGCTGCCGAGTGAGTTTGAAGTGCGCGAATGCCTGTTAAAGTTGATACCCACGCTCAAAAACACGGTGGTCGCCACCTGTTTTGCCTCCAATCTGACCCGTTTGGAAAGCCTGATAATGGCCGCCGACGCCGCCGGCCGCACGCCGGTTTTGGTCGGTCGCAGCCTGCTTTACAATATGAAAGTTGCCAAAGAAATCGGCTATTTTAAGAACACGCCCAAATGTTATGACATCAGGGAGGCAGAAGACATTCCTTCCGACAATGCGCTCTACATCTGTACCGGCTCGCAGGCCAACTACCGTTCGGCGCTGACTTCGATTGTCAACAACCAGAGCAAATATGTCAAACTTGCCAAAGGCGATACGGTAATTTTTTCTTCCAAAATCATTCCCGGCAACGAGGAAAAAATCAGCGAAATGCAGGAAAAGCTGATTGCCATGAGCGTCAATGTCATCACCGACCGGGATACGCTGGTTCATACGTCGGGACACTGCAGCAAGGAAGAAATCCGCAAAATGTACGACATTTTAAAACCGCGGATAGTGCTGCCGGTTCACGGCGACAAAAAGTTTATCCGTGAGCATAAACGGTTTGCGGCGGAATGCGGAATTAAAGAAGTGATCAGTATGCAAAACGGCGATGTCCTGCTGCTGAAAGGTAATCAGGCCAAAATTGCGGGCGACGTGCCGACCGACGTGCTGGCCGTTGACCGCACGGAAATCGTGTCGCTTAATTCCGAAGTGGTCAAGCGCCGCAAGCAGATTGCCTATAACGGCAGCGTCTTCATCAGCGTCATCTTCGGGGAAAAATGGGAACTGATTGCCCTGCGCATTTCTTCCAAAGACATTTTGCAACCGGATGCCTTTGCCGCATTGCGCGACCGGATTGTGGAAGAAGTTTCCGAAGCTCTGCCGGAAGTGGCGGCCGGTCTGCATTATAAAGAAACGGCCATTTTGGACTATATCCGGGTTCAGGTACGCCGCAAAATCGAAAAAGCAACCGAGATGAAACCGGTTACATTCATCCACTTCTACAAACTGCCGCTTGAAGAAGAAAAAATCGAGCAGGAAGAAGATGTGGATGCCGGTCAGCCGATGGTTATTTATCCTTCACCGGAAATTGAAAACTGATTTAAGCCGCCGGCTGGTTTTGTTCAACCGGCAGATAAATGGTAAAGGTTGTTCCCCGGCCGTTTTCCGATCTCACCCGGAGGTTGCCGCGGTGGCGGATGAGGATATGTTTGGCAATCGCCAATCCGAGGCCGGAGCCTTTGATGTTTTGATCTTTGTGGCTCTGTATGCGGTAAAATCGTTCGGTCAGCCGGCTGATGTATTCTCTGGGGATTTTTTCTCCGGAATTATGCACGGAAACGGCAATCGCTTTGCCGGGCGCCACTTCGTAGTTTTTTGACGGCGGCACCGCGTCTGCCGTTTTGGCGGAAATCGTGACGGCAGAATTTTCTTCGCCGTATTTGATGGCATTGTCGCACAGGTTTTGCAAAAGCTGGCGTATCTGTCCGTAATCGGCGGTAATTTCCGGCAGGTCCTTGGCAATCTTCAGCTCAAATTTCATATTTCTGGCTTGCGCTTTCAGCATCAGCGCATTGCTGACGTCTTCCGCAATCGGGAGAATGCTGATTTTTTCGTCCGGCGGCAGATCCTGCGTCATTTCTATTTTGGAAAGAGAAAGCAGGTTTTCGATTAAAAGCGACATATAGTTGGCTTGTTCGCTCATGATTTTAAGGAACATTTCGCGTGCCTGTTCGTCGTCCTTGGCGGTTGTCTGCAATGTTTCGATAAAACCCGAGATAACCGACAGCGGTGTTCTCAGTTCGTGGCTGGCGTTGGCGACAAAATCGGACTGCATCTTTTCGATTTTGGTGGCTTTTGCAAAATCGTAAAGGGAAATGACGGCAACGGCCCGCCCTTTGGAAATCCAGGGGAGTTGCTTGATGTGGGCATAAAGCTTCTGCATGTCTTTTGGCCCGCTGTTTTTGTTGCGGTCAACGTAAAATATCAGGTTTTCCGATTCGCTTTCCTGATGGAGTACGCGGGCAACGGCGTTGATAAAGTTGTTGGAAGAAAAAATTTCTTCCACGTTGCGGTCGGTAATGTTTTCTCCGAGCAGGTTTTTGGCCGAGATGTTGGCGCCAAGGATATTGCCGGAGCGGTCGATCATCAAAATCGGGTCGGGCAGGGTGTCAAGCACCGCGGTATCGGAAATTGTCTGAGCTTCAAGTTTTTCGGCTCTTTCGGTCCAAAAACGGTGCATTTCGTTGACGGCGTTGACAATTTCCCGGGTGTCGTTTTCCGTCAGGTCAAAAGCTTCGCCGGTATAGTTTTCTTCTTTCGACAGGCGGAAAATATATTTCCGGATCTGTTGCAGTTCAAAGGTAATTGGAAACAGCCAGACCACGTTAAAGAAAATAATCGACGCATAGGCCATAACGGCAATACTTGCCGGCAGCAGTTTAAGCGCGACCAGCATAATAAAGACCAGAGCCGAGGGCATGGACAGAGCCAGGATCCGGTTGGCGAAATTGGTGTCTTTTTCTATTTTGAACAGCTTGCTCCGGCCTTTTTGAAACATGGCGATAATCCTTGCACGAGATAAAAAAAAGATGGACTGAAATTAAGATTATTATATAATGCAATACGTTTAAATTTGCTAAATTTTATATCGAAAAGGTTACCCATGGCCGAAGAGAAAAACCCTGCGCTGACACCCATGATGGCGCAATATCTCGAAACCAAAAAAGCCTATCCCGGTTATTTATTATTTTACCGGATGGGCGATTTTTACGAAATGTTTTTTGACGATGCGGTCAAAGCCTCGAAAGCATTGGATATTGCCCTGACCAAAAGGGGAAAACTTGACGGCGAGGACGTGCCGATGTGCGGGGTGCCTTTCCATGCCTACGAAATTTATCTTTCCCGGCTGATCAAAAAAGGTTTTAAGGTTGCCATCTGCGAGCAGATGGAAGACCCGAAAGAGGCCAAAAAGCGCGGTTCCAAGTCGGTTGTCAAACGCGATGTTATCCGTCTGGTAACGGCAGGGACCTTAACCGAAGACAATCTGCTTGACGCCCGCCGCAACAATTTTCTTTTGAGTATGACAAAATCCGGCGGTGCGCTCGGCGTTTCCTGGATTGATTTGTCGACCGGCGATTTTTTTCTGGAAGAAGTATCGCTGAAAGACAAACCGGAACCGGTCGTTGTCGGCAGCCTGCTTTCCCGTCTGAACCCGGTAGAAATCCTGCTGCCCGATGCCTATCTGCAATCGCCGAAACTGTTTGAAGTTTTTAATGAGTATCGCAAACAGCTGTCGGTGCTGCCGGCTGCGCGTTTTAATTATGAAAATGCCCGCCGCCGTCTTTTGAATTTGTTTAAAGTGGAAACTTTGGATGCTTTCGGCAGTTTTTCGCCTGCGGAGATTACGGCCGCCGGGGCGTTGATGGACTACATCGAAACCACCCAGAAGGGCCGGATGCCGCGGGTGGAAAAACCGGTAAAAATTTATGAGCGGCAGTTGATGGAAATTGACGGTGCCGCCCGCCGTAGTCTGGAATTGCTGCAATCTTCCTCCGGCGACAAAAACGGTTCTCTGCTCTCTGTTCTTGACCGCACGGTTACCGGTGCCGGTGCTCGGATGCTGGCCGGCCGCATTGCCGGACCGCTGACGGATCCGGCTCAGATAGCGGAACGTTTGAACGTGGTGGAATTTTTTATTGAAGAAGAATTTGTCCGCGAGGATATCAGGGCTTTGCTCAAGGCCTGCCCCGACATCGAACGTTCTTTGTCCCGGATTGCGCTGGAACGGGGCGGTCCCCGCGATCTGGCGGCCATCAGAAACGCGCTGGCGGCGGTTCCCCGGATTAAAAATATTCTTTCCGGCGCCACTTCCCGGAACATGGTGCGGGAGCTCCCCGCCGCCGTTGCCGCCATTGCCGGTCGGATGGGACATCACGAAAATCTGGTTGACGAACTCGGGCGCGCTCTGGCCGACGAACTGCCGTTGCTGGCAAGAGACGGCGGTTTTATCCGCGAGGGCTACTATCCGCCGCTTGATGATATCAAACGCCTGAAAAACAACAGCCAGCAGGTTATTTTGCAGTTGCAGGAGAAATATGCGGCGGCAACCGGTATTTCCAACCTGAAAATAAAATATAACAACCTGATCGGTTATTTTGTCGAGGTGCCCGCAAAATTTGCCACCCAGATGATGGAAAACAAAGAGTTTATTCACCGGCAGTCGGTTTTAAACGCCGTCCGCTTTACCACTGTTGAACTGACCGAGGTGGAAAACGAAATCCGCGGCGCCGGTGAAAAGATTCTGGCGACGGAACTGGAGTTGTTTGCCAACCTGGCGGGCGAAATCAGAATTGTCGCCGATGATATTTCCCGTACCGCCAAGGCCATGGCCGAGCTGGATGTCGGAGCGGCACTGGCCGATCTGGCGGTTGAAAAAAACTATTGCCGGCCGCAGGTTGACGATTCCCTTTGTTTTGAAATTGAAGAAGGACGGCACCCGGTGGTGGAGGCCTCGCTGGCCGGCGAGCATGACGGCGTGTTTGTCGGCAACGATTGCAAACTCGGCGGCGATAACAGCAATATCTGGCTGATTACCGGTCCCAATATGGCCGGTAAATCCACTTTTTTGCGGCAGAATGCGATTATTGCCGTGATGGCGCAAATCGGCTCTTACGTACCGGCCAAAAGCGCCCGTATCGGAGTGGTCAACAAGCTTTTTTCCCGCGTTGGCGCCTCCGACGACCTGGTCCGCGGGCGGTCGACTTTTATGGTGGAAATGGTGGAAACCGCAAGCATCCTGAACCGGGCCGACGAACGTTCGCTGGTAATTCTGGATGAGATCGGCCGCGGCACCGCCACTTTCGACGGTCTGTCGATTGCCTGGGCGGTGGTCGAGCACCTGCACGAAGTCAACCGCTGCCGGGCGCTGTTTGCCACTCATTATCACGAGCTGACCTCGCTGGCCGGAAAGCTCCGTAAAATGTCGCTTCATTGTATGAAGATCAAAGAGTTTAACGGCGATGTCGTTTTTCTGCACGAAGTTATTGACGGTGCGGCCGACCGTTCTTACGGTATCCATGTGGCGCGTTTGGCGGGGTTGCCCCCGATTGTGGTCAAAAGAGCGGAGCAGGTCTTGGATTCGCTTGAGCATGATAAGAAAAACGCCAATATCCGGGAGCTGGCCGATGACCTGCCGCTTTTTGCCAACCTGCGGGAAAAAGAAGAGCAAAAGCAGCCGTCGCCGCTTGAACGTGAACTGGCGGAAATCATCCCCGACAACCTCACCCCGCGGGAAGCGCTTGACGAGCTCTACCGCTTAAAAAGCCTGCTGGAGGAAAACTGATGGTTTTTAACCCGTAACTGAAAAGTTATCCGGGGTTGTGTTTTTAATTTAATAAATATAAAGGAGTACCGAAAATGATAAAATTTGTCTTTTCTCTGCTGACGGTTTTGGGACTTGGCATCGGCGCGGCCGAGGCGGCCGACGCCCCCAAGCCCTATGCCGACGTTAAGGATCCCGAAAACACGCTGTTGCTCAAATTAAAAGACGGCGATGTTTTGATTGAGATGTTCCCCGAAGATGCGCCGAACCATGTTGCCCGGATTAAGGAGCTGGTTCGTCAGGGCTTTTACGACGGCCTGAAGTTTCACCGTGTTATTGACGGCTTTATGGCGCAGACCGGCGATCCGCTCGGCAACGGTACCGGCGGCAGCGGTAAGAAACTGAAAGCCGAGTTCAACAACCGTCCGCACAAACGCGGCGCCGTTTCGATGGCGCGCGCCATGGATCCGAACTCTGCCGACAGCCAGTTCTTTATCTGTTTTGACGATTCGAATTTCTTAGATCATCAATACACGGTCTGGGGACAGGTCATTTCCGGTATGCAGGCGGTTGACAAAATCAAACGCGGCACCGGCCCGAACGGCACCGTCTATGATCCGGACACCATTATTTCCATGCGCGTGGTTGCCGACTTGCAAAAATAACAGTCGGACAGATGTCAAAAAACAGCGGCGGAATAATTTTTTTCTGCCGCTTTTTTCTTGGTAAAACGAAAAAATAATAAAAATCAAAAGGATAACGAGCGGTATTATTATACCGCTTATTAAGATGTTGAAAAAATATGCTTTTTTTTAGTTGACAAGAGAAAAACTTCCGCTATATTGTCAATCGAATTTAATAACCATCTTTAACAAAGAGAGAAAATATGAACACTTACGCAACCAAGCCATCGGATATTGAAAGAAAATGGTATGTCGTTGATGCCAGCGGTGTTGTATTGGGTCGTCTTTCGGCGGAAATCGCCAAGATTCTGCGCGGCAAACACAAGCCGAATTTTGTTCCCAATCTGGACTGCGGCGACTATGTCATCGTTATCAATGCCGAAAAAGTAAAACTGACCGGCAAAAAACTGACGAACAAAGTATATTATCGCCACACCGGTTGGATCGGCGGTATTAAAGAAACCACTCCGGCCAAAATTTTAGCCGGCAAATTCCCCGGCCGCGTTATTGAAAAAGCCGTTGAGAGAATGATTTCACGCAATCCGCTGGGCCGTCAGCAGATGACCAAACTGCGCGTTTATGCCGGTGCCGAGCATCCGCACACCGCTCAGAACCCGATTGTTCTCGACATTGCTTCCAAGAATCCGAAAAATAAGAGGAGTCCGTTATAATGGCTAAGTTAGAATCTTTACAAGACATCAAAGCATCTGCCGCTGAAAACGCAGCAGAAGTCCGCAAGCCGAAACGCGACAAATTCGGACGTTCTTATGCTACCGGCAAAAGAAAAGATGCGGTTGCCCGCGTTTGGGTAAAGCCGGGTAAAGGCAATATCACCGTCAACTCCAAAACTCTGGACGAATATTTTGCCCGTCCGGTTTTGAAAATGATCATCAACCAGCCGTTTGAAATAACCAACCGTGTTAACGAATTTGATGTTATCTGCACGGTCAGCGGCGGTGGTTTGTCCGGCCAGGCCGGTGCGATCAAGCACGGTATTTCCAAAGCCCTTAACGATTATGAGCCGGAACTGCGCCCGGTCCTGAAAGCCGCCGGTTTCCTGACCCGCGACGACAGAACCGTTGAACGTAAGAAATACGGTAAAGCCAAAGCCCGCCGTTCTTACCAGTTCTCCAAACGTTAATTGGTATCAGGAAAATATCAGATATTTTCTTTCGGGTTGCAAGAAATTGCAACCCGTTTTTCGTATAGCGAAACATAAAAAAGCTCCCGAAGGCAGATTGATATCCGCTTTCGGGAGGTTTTTTGTTAAAATCATCTGGCGTATTCGCCGATTATTTTCAAAAAATCGGGATAATTAAAAGTCTTCAGACATTCGTTATCCCGTGTGATTGAATAATCACCGCTTCTACGGGATCTCCCGTGTTTGGTAACCTGTTTTCTCTGAACGATTTTGATCTCCGGCAAAGAACTTTGATATTTAAAATCAAAAATCAGACAGCGATACACCTTTTCTCCGCCGATCGGACGAAGATAAAAGGATAAAAGTTCGGTGTCCGTCTGGTATTCTCCGAGAGAGCATTCCCACATCTGCCGCATTTCAAAAGGCTGTCCACCCAAAAAAACATTCAGACAGATTTTATCGGCCGGCTGTTCTTCAATCATCAGTTGCCCGCCGTCAACAGAAATTTCCTGACAGCTGTCGGTTGTCAGTATCAGCAAATCATCGTTTGGTGCAATTTCTGTTAAAAGTTTCTTTTCTGCCGTCAGAAACTGAGAGCAGGAGCAATGCGCGTTTAACAACGGCTTTTGACAAAAAGGGCAGTTCGGTTCCGGTTGGAAAATGGTCAGTCCCTTCAGAGAATAGGGAAAAGGCTTGGCGTTAATCCCTTGAACATTGGTTACCAGCGGTGTAATTTTTAAGTTAATTTCCATAAATTATAATTTTAGTAAAAATAATATAAAATAGAAACGCTACTTTAATGATTTTAAGAAAAAAATCAATATTTTTCTGCCGCTTGCGGTGTTAAAAACCAAAAAAAAGCCCCGGAAAATATCCGGGGTTGGGAAAAATGGCCGTTATCGTGCCGCCGTATAATATCGGTTCAGTTTCTCGGCGGCGCTGACATGGGTTGCAGCCGGATTCAGTTGTTGGCGGACGGCGCGGATTTCGTCTGGTTCCGAAAATTTCATGGCCACGCTAATATCCTTGCTGGTTTCTTTTTCCCCGGTTTTGACATATTTTTGGATCCCCTCCTGCAAATACGGAGGCAGCTTGGGAAGAAGACTTTTCAAGCCTTTGCAGTTAATTCTGGCGGCAAAGATCATGGCGTCCTGCTGCTGGCGGAATTCCATTTTTTCTTTTGCTTCCAGCGACTGATGCATGTCCTGCCCGATAACATAGACCATATTGCTGCGGTTGTTGACAAGCTTGCTGCATTTTTCTGCTTTATTGGCGCATACGGAGTTAGGAAGAATCTGGTCATAGACGTCATAAACGGCGCCGATCGGGAACTTGTGATGAACGGACACAATTTGCATCTCTGCCGTTTCGTCGCGCCGTTCTTTGTTCATCTGATATTCTTTGGATTTGCTTTCGAACTGTTGCTTGTAGTCGGGATCTTGGAAAGCCAGCAGGTCGATATTGTTGTAACCGTTGCAAAGCTCTTTGATATATTTGTCTTCAATCGTCTGTACATAAGTGGCATAATTGGTGCTGCTGTTGTGGCGGGAGTTGTATTCATATTTCTGGGACAGCAGTCCGGCCATGGTTTTGAAATAAAGTTCCGTGCATTTATTTTTGTAAGCATTTTTGCGGATGCTTTCGGCATTGGGGGCAGCCGCTTGTTCGGGAGAAATGCCGAGAGCCGTGTCAATTTCTTTAAGCGCGGCGTCTTTGCCGGTTTGTGCCGCAATCATTTCTTTGAAACGCTCATAAGTACTGCCGAGCGAGCTGCCCTTGGCCGCATTTTTCCCTTCCGTCAGCATGGTGCCGTACAGTTTTAAAAAATCGGGTTTGGTAACGTTGTTAAAGACGCCGCGGATGGAGTGGCGGAAATCTTTTTGTTCTTTTCTGACCAAAAATCCGAAAGTCGCCTTTTTGTTTTTATCGTAAGTGTATTCTTCAATATCCGGTCGGATAAGCTCAATAGAAGGGTCAAAAGATTTTTGGTTGTTATATACTTCAAAATCGGCGGCCAGTCTTTTTTTCAAAAAGCTCAGTTTACCGTTTAATTCTTTGTGCAGGCGGTCGGTGCTTTCTTCGTCAAGTGTGCCCGTGCAGGCGGCGGCGGAAAGCTCATCGGCGTTTTTGATGCCGGCTTCATGCATAATAGTGGCAAGCACCTCGGCGCCGCTCATCGTGTGCTGCTCAACGCTGCCTTCCGACAGTTTAAGATAACCCAGTTGTTTGTATATATTGATGGTGCGGTTGCGGTAGATCCGTTCTTTCAGATGGTCGACGCTGGAAATTTCGTCAAGGGAGTGTTCGGCAACCAGATCAAGCGCCTTTTCGTCTTCAAAGGCTTTTTCATTGAGGCCTGATATTTTTTTGTACAAATCCTCAAAATCGGCGGCGCTGATATTGGCGGCATCCATCCGGCTGATCTCAATCAGGGCAAAGAGACCGATAATGCGTTTTTCAAACGTTATGTTGCTGCTGTTTTTTCTTTTTGCGGTTTTAGCTGCCATTTCTTTATTCCTTTTATTGTTATTTTCAGGATATATCATTGTTGTTTTTCTGTCAATAAAATGTCCAAAATTCCAAAGCAAAAAGAAAGTTGACTTTTTGTCGTTTTTGTCATAAAATAATTGCGAGAAAAAAGATTATTATATGTTATTTAACCCGTTAAAACTTTTTTTTATGAGAAAAGGATTTAACTTTAATACGTTTGTGTTCTTGCGGCGATATTACAATATCCCCAAGAACAAACCGTTAAAATGGTGCATTGTCAAAGAGTCCACTTCAAAAGGAACAGAGCTGCGGCTCGGTGTTTCTATTGAAGGAACGGATCTCTATATTGATATTGCACAAAGAAGAATGTTCTCTGTTGTTTCCTGCGGTTTGATTGAAAGAAGCGTCTTTCCCGCCCGCAGAAAAAGTTCCGGTAAAAATTTTAAATATACCACCCGAGATGGCTGGTTTATTACAAAACCCAAAACCTATATCATGGACATATATCGCAGTTCATGGTGGCGTTCCGGGGTTACCGAAAGGGAGAGCTTCCTCTGATTTAAGAAAGCCTGCCGCCCTTAAACGGACGGTCAGGCTTTTTTATTTTTAAAACCGAATACGCAAAGTTGGTAAAGAACGGTTGTTTTTATTTTTTGTTGATATATCTTATAGAAACAGTTCATTGTAACGGAGGTTGATATGAAAAATCTGAAAATTGCCCTTGCCGCTTTGACGTTGTCCGTTTTGGCGCAACCGGTGTCGGCCGGATTTTCCGGTCCTGCTCAAAATAGTGCCGCCACGGTAGCCGAAGCAAAAGAAATGCCGGACGAAAGCTATGTCGTTTTGCAGGGATATATTGAAAGCAGCCTGGGTGGTGAAGAGTATATGTTCAAAGATGACAGCGGTTCAATTAAAATAGAAATTGACGATGACGATTGGCGCGGTTTGTCCGTCGGTCCCGACGACAAAGTGGAAATTCAGGGTGAAGTTGACACCCATATGATGAAACCGACCGATATTGACGTTGATGCGATCCGTCTGGTGAAATAATCAGTAGCGATTAAACAAAAAAACGGAGACCTTCTCCGTTTTTTTGTTTTTTTTAATCTTGAAAATGTCCGATTTAAACAGCTTTCGGTAACGCTTGCCGTTTCAGGTTATCATCAATCATCAATTCGGCGCCGGTAGAGGCAATAACTTCCTCAAGCGAAAAGACCGGGTTGATTTCTTTTAACAGCAATCCTTTCGGGGTAACTTCAATAACGCCGCGTTCGGTAACGATCAGGTCAACCTCATGTGCGGCCGTCAGCGGCAAGGTACATTTTTTGACAATCCGCGGTTGTCCTTTGTTGGTGTGTTCCATGGCGATAATAACCCGTTTGGCGCCGACGACCAAATCCATGGCGCCGCCCATGCCGGGAACAAAAGCGCCGGGTATCATCCAGTTGGCCAGGTTTCCTTCTTCGTCAACCTGCAGGGCGCCGAGCACGGTCGCGTTGACGTGTCCGCCGCGGATCATGGTAAAAGAAGTCATACTGTCAAAGAAGGCCGCTCCCGGACGAACGGTAACGGCAACTCCGCCGGCATTGGTTATTTTTGGGGGAGTAGACGGGTTTGTATCGCGCGGGCCGACGCCGAGCACACCGTTTTCAGACTGAAAAACAACATGGACGTTGTCCGGAATATAGTTGGCAACCTCTGTCGGCAATCCGATTCCCAAAGTGATGACGTCGCCTTCCGAAAATTCTTTGGCAACCCGTCGGGCGATATATTCTCTGCATTGTTCTTTAGAAAGCATCTTGTTTCCTCATTTAACGATATAATCCACAAAAATCCCCGGAATCGTAATTTCAGCCGGGTTAAGCGGTTCTTCGCTGATCTCGTCGGCTTCGACAATAACCGTATCGGCAGCCGTTGCCATCACCGTGTTAAAATTGCGGGTGGTTCCGTCCAGAAAAACGTTGCCGTAAGGGTCGGCTCTGCTGCCGTAAATCAGTGCAACATCTGCTTTTATCGGTTTTTCAAGCAAATATTTTTTGCCGTCTTCTTCAATGACGGTTTTGCCTTTTTCCACCATTGTTCCGACACCGGTCGGTGTAAGAACGCCGCCCAGTCCGGCGCCGCCGCAGCGGATGCGCTCGACCAGGGTTCCCATCGGCACCAGTTCCACCTCAAGCTCGCCGGCATTCATCTGTCTGCCGGTTTCGGGATTGGTTCCGATATGAGCGACAATGGCTTTTTTGATCAGTTTGTTGACGATCAGCCGTCCGCGATCTCTGTCGGGGATGCTGGTGTCGTTTGCAATCAATGTCAGGCTGCCCGTTTTGTTTTTAACGATTTCGTCAATAACCTTTACCGGTGTTCCGCAATCGAGAAAACCGCCGATCATAATCGAAAAATTTTCGTGAATCAGTTTTCCGGCTTCAGCAGCCGATATTATTTTTTTCATAGTCTCAGTCTTTGGTTAAATTCGCGGAGCATTATAACGTAAAAAAAATTTAAAGTCATCAATTTTTAAAAAAGGCCGAAAATGCAAAAAAATCAGTTGCTTTCGCAGCCTCAGACAATATAATTTGACCATTGATATTAACTGATAAAGAGAAAAACAATGAATACGGCGAGTCAGAACGATAATAAAAATTTAATTCTGTATAATCCCGAAACCGGAAAAACCCGCAAACTCCGGTTGGGATTCGGCCTGTGGTTTTTCCTGTTCGGACCGCTGCCGTTTTTCTTTCGCGGATTGATAAAAGAAGGAGCGGTATTGACAGCTCTGTTAATAATTTCCTGTTACTTGTTTGATAATGAAATCGGTGTCTACCCGCTTTTCGATTTTTCCAATGTCGGTATGGCTGTGGGAATTGGTTTGGGTTTTATGGGAAATTATTACTGCTTGGACAAATTGTTGCAAAAAGGCTACAATCTGGATCAGACTTCGCCGCTTGCCGCGGCAAATACGCTTATGCGGTGCAAAAAATATTTGAAGGGAGCCCTTTATGAGGAAATCCGTCATAAGCTGGAACGGATTGCCGCGCAAGACGGCGCATAGAATGGGGCTTGCCCTGGTCCGTCGTGTACTTTTAAGTTTAATACGCATCTTTCAAGAGAAAATAGAAAATGATCAAATTGCTGACAGCTCTGGTATTTGTCGAAACTTTGCTGCTGATCTGGGTCTTTGCCGTTGAACCCCGGTTGTTCCGGGTAACGCGTTACCAATTTTCGGCGCCGGAGCTGAAAGGCATAAAAATGGTGTTTGCCGCCGATTTTCACTTTTCTCCGCGGTCGGAACGCCGCCTGCGGCAAATCGTAGAAACCATCAATGCCGAAAATCCGGACATCGTCCTTTTGGGCGGGGATTATGCCAAAGGATACCGGCCGGAAGTTTCTATGCCGGCGCGGCAGATTGCGGCCGGCCTGGCAAAAATTTCCGCTCCCGCCGGGATCTATGCCGTGCTTGGCAATCACGATTCCTGGTACGGCGGAAAAGAAATGGCGGCAGCGCTTTCGGCAGAGGGAATAAATGTTTTGCAAAACGATTTTCGCCGGGTAGACTGCCGCGGACGTTCCTTTTATTTGGGCGGAGTGGAAGACGTAACCACCGGTCGCCCCGATATTACCCGCGCTCTGCCCGGAGACGGAAAACCCGCCGTGCTGCTTTCTCATTCGCCCGATGTTTTTCCCGATGTTCCCCAAACGGTACTGCTGACCTTGGCCGGTCATACCCACGGCGGGCAGGTTTATATTCCGGGGTTTGGTGCGCCGATTTCAAACTCCCGTTACGGTCAAAAATATCTGCGCGGGTTGAAAGAGGAGGGCGGGCGCCGGCTGATTACGACGCTTGGCCTCGGCACCAGCGTTTTGCCGGTGCGCTTTTGCAGCGTTCCGGAAATTGTGGTGATTGAGTGGCAATAGATATTTTCTGTCCGATTTTTTGACAAAAAATCTTGCTTTCATATTTTTTTGCGATTATACTGATTTCGTCAACAGAATTATTAATCAATTAAAAAAGAATTGTATGAAAGAAAAAGAATTCACCCAAAGTTTTTTCCGCTTTGAAATTACGCAGACAACCAAGGTTCTGATGTACAAAATCCGTATGGGCGACGGCAAACACTGGGAGATTGACGGTGATGAGGAACGCGGTCATATTTCGCTTAAGGAAATCGGTCGCCCGATGAACAGCGCATTGGTAATGCTGGGACAGGGATATATGCGGATTATTACTGCCTGCAGCGGCTACGAATACCTGATCCAGGACAAAGACGAGGGCGACGGTGCGGAAGTTACCTTCACCGGTCCGGTCAACGCTCTGCTGGCGCAGGCGCTGATGCCGCGGATGAGATATGTGCCCGGAACTCTGCAAGGTATGTCGGAAGATATGGACGACTATGCACCGATCGCTGAATTTATGCGGATTCGCGCAGAACGCAACGCCGGCAGCCCCAATCCTCAGGATGCTTACGGCTGGCGGGTGAACATGAAGTTCAATAACGAGCTGGTTCCGTATTTTCCGCCCTTTGAAGGAGAAATGCGTGAAAACCCGAAAAAACGGCGCCGTCGCGAACGGGCCGGTAAATTTAACCGTTATTGATCGGTAACTGAAAAAAACCGGATCTTAAGAGATCCGGTTTTTCTTTTTTCATCAATTTGGCTAACAAAGCAAAATTTCCTGCAGGGCCTGTTTTTCTTCCGCGGAACATTCCGGGGCATAGTAACGGTTCAGGGTTTCGGCATTGTGCACTTTTATTTGTGTCAGCCAGTTTGTAGGCTGTCCGTCAAAAATGCTTTCCCAGTTTTCGCTTTCAAATATAATTTCAAAACCAGGCTCAAGGCCGATGCCGAACATTCTTGAGATGTTCGGATAGTGGGAAACGGCAATCACCAGATTGCAGGAGTGCACTTCCGCTTCGGCAATCAGTGCCGCCTTGCAGTTTTCCTGTTCGCGGCAGTTTTCGCCGAGCAGACTTTCTTCCTTCAACACCTCAGCTCCCGTTGCCAGAGCGATTGCCTGGGCGCTCTGATAAGCTCTCAAAGCCGGGGAATACAATACCATATCGGCCTGGCCGAATTGTTCCGCAAGCATCCGTGCTCTTCCGTAAATTTCTTCGGCGCTTTGAATGGTCAACATTCTGTCGCTGTCGTTATAGCGGCCGTGTCTGAAAATAACAAATCTTTTCATGATAAAAAAATTAAAAATAAATAATCAAAATTCATTTTCAATATAATACAAAAATTTTGAAAATACAAGTTTTGCAATTTTCCCCTTTAAAAAATGTTTTCCGGCGCTACAATGCGGAAAAAAACAAGAGGAGAAAATGGAACAGGTCATTTTCTGGGGCATATTGTTTATAGCCGGAGCGGCCGGTTATCTGCTGACCGAGCGGGCGGCCGGACGTTCGCTTTTGCGCCGGCCGGACAAGTCGGCGGCTCTGCATTACGCGCTGAAAAATTTTCGCCGTGTTTCTCCCCAAATGGTGCGCAGACTGGTACAGGAGGGCGCCAACGTCAATTATATCGGCACTTTCGGCGAACCGCCTCTGGTGGCGGCATTGTCGCGCCGCCGGAGCCTGCCGGTTATCCGCGAGCTGATTAAAGCCGGCGCTCGGACGAACGGGGAAGGCGAATTAAAGAAAAATCCGCTGATGGCGGCCGTTTATTATCGCAACCGGCCGGAGATTATCCATGAGCTCCTTGCCGCCGGAGCGAATCCGCAGGTTTGCCTGGACGGGGACGGCAGCAGCCTGTTGATGCTGACGGCGGCTTTTTATCATCAAGAGGAAATGCTGGAAACCCTGCTTGCCAAAGGCAATAAATTGGACGCCCGTAACGATGACGGGATGACGGCGCTGATGGCGGCGGTGCGCTTCGGGCATAATCCGCGCGCCGTAAAAAAACTGTTGGCGCTCGGTGCCGATAAAAATCTTTCCGACAACAGCAGCAAAACGGCGGCCGACTACTTGCGCGGCAATTTCCGGCTGTGCTGGCGTCCCGGATTGAGGCGGCTTTTGCCCCGGCAGAAGAAAGAACCGTTTGTCAAACTTTAAAACAAAAAAAGGAGCCGTAAAGCTCCTTTTCTTTAAAATGTCCCGTTCAGACGAGTTCCACCACCGGCCGGGAATTTTCCCTTCCGGCGGGAACAAAACGTTTGAAACGGACCTGCTGTACGGTTTGCGGGCGGTACTTTTTATATGTTCCCGGATACAATCGTCCGTCTTCGTCCCTGTACTCGCCGATCCAAACCGGCGGCAGAAAAGCCCGGTAGCAGATTCCGTCGATGACGATAACGCCGCTGGCTCTGTTATGCTTGACCCGTTCGATTTTAAAAGCAAAATTTCTTGTCTGCAGTTGCTTTTCGTACCGATGCCGGATGAGGCGGAAAGTAAGCGCCCCAAAAAAGAGATTTGCCGCCATGATCAGCCACAGATAAAAATGCATCAGCATACCGCCACAGACAAACACGGTCGCACAGATGTTCAGCCACAGGCTTGTTGTTAAAGCCGTTTTCAGTTTGTTTTGCTGTTTCGGGGATAACAACCTGTTTTGCCGCAAGGCGTAAAGACAGGCGGAAAAGTTAAAAACAGCCCAGGCGTACATAAAAACAATCAATACATTTTCATTCATATGCGTATAAAATTTTAATGGTGAATAATAAAATTGCAAAATAATCAATTTGAGCAGGCCAATATATGAAGAAAAAATAAAAAGTCAAGATACGGCAACTAAAACGATAATTAAAAAATGCGACGGTTGTTATTTTGCAAACTTTGCCGTAAACTGAAAAAAACTAAAAAAGGAAAAACGATGGAAGATTTCTCCCGCCGTCTGGCAAAAGAAATTTATCAGGGCGATGTGTTTGAACTGGCGCAAAATCATCTGCTCGGCGCCTGCCTGTGCAGCCGTATCGGCGGCAAACTGACAGCCGGTATCATTACCGAACTGGAGGTCTATGTCGGCAGTTGCGACAAGGCCTGCCACGCCTGGCCGAATAAACTGACCCCGCGGACGGCCACCATGTTTCGTGCCGGCGGCTGTGCTTATGTTTTCTTTGTTTACGGAATGTATAACCAGTTTAACGTGGTAGCCGGGCCGGAAGGAACCGCCAACGCCGTTTTGATCCGCTCTCTGGAACCGGTTGCCGGCATTGAAGAAATGCAGCGCCGCCGCAAATGTGAAAATATAACCAACCTGACCACCGGCCCCGGCAAACTATGCCAGGCGCTGGCCATTACCCGCCGGGAGCACGACGGAACAGACCTTGGCGGCAATCTGCTCTGGATTTCTCCCAAAGAAAAGGAATATCCTTTTGTTGCCCGCCCGCGGATAGGGATCGACTATGCCGAAGAATATAAGGACAAACCCTGGCGTTTTTATATCCCGGACAACCGTTTTGTCAGCAAAAAATAAATATCCTGCGTGCGGCAGGCTGTTTATCTGGGTAGCAAAATACGAAAAAACACCGTTTTGAACAAAACGGTGTTTTAACGAACCGAGCCGCAGATTATTTCAACTCGTAATTAAACTCCTTAATGCGGAGAAGAGTTTGCAGCCGCCTGACATAAGTGTCGCTCAGGGCAATTTTGTCTGTCGGCTCCATATCCGGTTCCTGCCACACCTGCCGTATCAGACTTTCGTATTTTTCAAGCAGAAATTTCAACCCGTCTTTTTTCAGGATATTGTCGATATACCAATCCTGATTAAGCAGGGTCAACTGCCAGAAAAAATCGTCAAATTCGGGAGAATCGGGCAAAACCGGATTTTCTTTCCACCGTTTCCGGCGTCGCCTGTTGACGATATCCAAATAGGCAAAAATACCACCGGCAATTAGGAAAAGTGCAAAACACGCTGCCGCAACGGAAAATGTGAAAAAATAAAAATATAATGCGCAGATAAAAAAGACTGCGATTACATAAATGATAACAGATACCTTCATAGTAGTATATGTATTAAATTAATAATTAAAATGACGGCCACCAAAATACAGCAGCTTCCGGTCGATGTCAATATCCAAGGACAACGTAAAAAGGTGTTCGGCGCAAAAAAATGCCGGTTAAAAACAACCGGCATCCGAAAACCATGATAAAAAACTTACTTCAGTTTCTTTTCAACAAATTCTTCGTGTTTTTTCGATTTCTTGTCATATTTTTTCATCGAAAGCTTTTCCGGATGAGTTCTCGGATTTTTCTCGGCGATGAAAAAAGTTCCGGTTCCGGCGGTGCTTTCCATTTTAACTTTGACTTTTACTGCTTTTGCCATGTTTTTATACTCTTAAAATTTAGTGTTAAACGCAAGTTTTTCTGTAATATAGCGTTTTTTGCGGGCTTGTCAACAGCTTTTTGTTCCTGCTGTCCGATGCTCCGAAAAAAGACCGTATGTCAACAAACATACGGTCTTTTCATAAATCGGCGTTTTACGGTCCGGAAATTCCGAGAATACGTCGTCCGTTCCATATGGCTCCGGTAATGGTTTCGCCTTCGCACTCAATCACGAGGCTGTCGCCGCGCTGGGGTTTTCGGTCTCCGAAAAGGATGCAGGGCAGCGAGAAGGGAGTTGACATTTCCGGCCAGATACCGTACTTGTCGTCCCGTTTTTCAACGGAAGCAACGGTCAGATGCCTTTCTACCATAAGAAAAAATTTAAAAGTTAAACAATCAAAGGGGAATCCCCTTTATTTCTTTATTGTTTACATATATATGAGCTTCGATTTTTCCGTTTTCCTGTTCTTCCTGTTCAACACGGAAAAGATCGCCGACTTTTGGACGGGGATACCCGCGAAATTTGCTTCTGTAAATTTCGATTGTCATGCCGTCCTCAAAAAATAAAGTGTACAGCAAGTTGCTGACCATCACTTTTTGTATTTTTTTATTTATCATAATGTAAAGAATAATGGTTTTAAGAACCTCATTATAAGCGATTCGTATATTTTTTGTCAATATCGGTATCAAAAAAATATATCCCTCCTGCCTTTGCCGGGCAGAAAGGGATATAAAACAAAACGCTTACCGAGAAAGCTGTTAAGCCACTTTGACCAGTCCGTGTTTTTTCTTTCCCTGCGAAAGTTTTATCTGTCCGTCCACCATATCCGCGGCGGAAAGCTTATAGTTTTCGTCCGTAACCGGTTTGTCGTTGATTTTCAGACCGTTTTGCTTGATCAGCCGGCGGGCCTCGCCTTTGCTCTCCACAAAGCCGATTTTAAGAAAAGCGTCCAAAATGCCGAGTCCTTCCACCGACGCCACTTCAAGCACCGGCAGTTCTCCCCCGGCGCCGCCTTGTTCAAAAACGCGGACGGCGGTTTCCTGCGCTTTGCGTGCTTCTTCTTCGCCGCGGCAGATTTTGGTAGCCTCGAAAGCAAGGATCTTTTTCGCCTCGTTGATTTCCTGATCTTTCAGAGCGGCCAGCCGGCGTACTTCGTCCATCGGCAGGTCGGTATAAATACAAAGGCATTTTTCCACTTCCGTATCACCGATGTTGCGGAAATACTGATAATAGTCGTAAGAAGAAAGTTTTTCTTCGTTAATCCAGACGGCGTTGCCTTCCGATTTGCCCATTTTTTTCCCGCTGGCATCGGTAATGATCGGGCTGGTAAAGCCAAACAGCTCAACGTCATATTTGCGGCGGCCGAGTTCGGTGCCCGAGGTAATGTTGCCCCACTGATCGGAGCCGGCAATCTGGGCGCGGCAGCCGTATTTTTGGTAAAGTTCGCAGAAGTCATATCCCTGCAACAGCATATAGTTAAATTCCAGAAAGCTCATCGGCTGCTCGCGTTCCAGCCGGCTTTTGACGCTGTCCATGGTCAGCATCCGGTTGACCGAGTAATAGGTGCCGATGTCGCGCAAAAAGGCAAGATAATTGATGTTCTTAAACCAGTCCCAGTTGTCGACCATCACGGCGTCGTTTTTACCGTCGCCGAATTTTAAGAATTTGCCGAAAGATTTTTTTAAGCCTTCAATATTGTGTGCCAGCGTTTCTTCGCTCAAAAAAGGGCGCAGCTTATCTTTGCCCGAGGGATCGCCGATACGGGCGGTGGCGCCGCCGACAAGCGTCAGCGGTTTATGCCCGCACTTCTGAAACCAGCGGAGCATCATCAGCGGCACGATATGGCCGACGTGCAGGCTGTCGCCGGTTGGGTCGGAACCGAGATAACCGACGGCAGGCTTGCCTTTTTGCTCGCATTCGAAAAGGTATTGGTCAAACCCCTCCTCGTTGGTGCATTGGTTGTAAAAGCCGCGTTCAAGCATAATATTAAAAAATTCGGATTTAAATTGACTCATTTTTCCTGCCTTTTATCTATAAAATTCAAAGTATATTAGCATATAATTTGCCAAGTGCAAGCAAAGTATTGTTCAAAAGGATTTTCTTTTTTTGTAAATTTTTTCAATTTTTTGTAATTTTGTCTATTGCATTCCGGTAAAAAAGTGCTATAGTATCAACCATAGTTCACATTATTAATTTAATTTTTTTTCCTATGAA
This sequence comes from uncultured Alphaproteobacteria bacterium, assembly GCA_944390375.1. Taxonomy (GTDB): domain Bacteria; phylum Pseudomonadota; class Alphaproteobacteria; order RF32; family CAG-239; genus JAFUYI01. Next base: position 49,645 of record CALXPZ010000101.1, read on the forward strand.
AACTAAAGTTTTAACCGTAGTGAGTGCAGTTGTTTGTGTGTGGTTGATGTCTTCTTGCGGGTATAAGTCAAAAATTACCCCGATTGAAGGAAGCAACGGTTATTCAACCTATACTGCCGTAGTTGATGGTAAGGTGCTGATGGGTGTGCAAGACGCCGCCGGAGTTTCTCTCTGCGAGCCGCGTTATGTCGACGTCAAGTACGAAGAGGGCTATTTTTCGGCTCTTTATCCGTCTTATGAACAGTATGATTTGTTTGACACCACGGGCAAACAAGTGATGCCGGAAGTCAAAAAACGTTTCTGCGTCATGCAGAAAAACGCTTTGGCAGATTCGCTTACGTACTACAGTTTTACGTCCTTTGACGAAAAAACTTATTATCTCTTCGTCAACATGGACAACCGGATTGTCGGTCCGAAAAGCGAAATGTCTCTCTACCCTCGGGAACATGTTGTTGTCTACATGGAAGGCGATAAATTCGGAGCCCTCTCATACGATAACAAAGAACTTGTTCCGCTGAGCAGCGAACTCTCTTTTGCCACTCGCGAAGATGTCAAACGGGTACGCAAAAACGGACGCACCGTCCGTGATACGGTCAAAACACCGGTAATCTATGCCAATGACGGCAAAGACTGGCAGAAATATTCCGCCGTTACCGGAGAAAATCTGGGCAAGCTTGACAACAAAGATGTTGAGCTTATCAACGCCTCTGACGAAACCATGTATGACCATGTGTTCGCTGTCAGGAACAAATGATGTTCCTTAAATCTGTGCAAAGCTTTCCATCTCTTTCAAAGAGAGACGGAAAGCTTTTTTTGTGCCTGTTTATAATAAAATTTTAATATCTGAAAGGTTACACTGTACGCTAAGTTAATTTAGCAACGTACCGGGGTAAATGAATAATATTAAAGGCATAACCGCACTGGGGGTGGCCGGCTCTACGTCGCTTGACGGGTTGGGGCTGGCGCTGATGGAAACCGACGGGGTAGATATATATTCCCGCGGACCGGCTTATATCGTTCCTTATGAGGAAGATCTTTTGGAGCAGATTCGTTCGGTATTGGGCAAACGCGTCGATTCGCCGGAACACGCGGAAGAAATCCGGCAGGCGGAGGAGGCTTTTACCGATTTTGCCGCGGCTGCGGTGCTTGAGTTTATCAAAGACGAAGATGTAAATCCGGATGTTTTGGGCTTTGCCGGGCACACCGTCTGCCACCGCCCGCAGGAACACTATACCCACCAGATCGGCAACGGTCAAAAGATGGCAGACATCACCGGCATCAAAACGGTTGCCCGGTTTCGCAATGCCGATCTTTTAGCCGGCGGACAGGGGGCGCCGTTTGCGCCTGTTTTTTACGAGGCTCTGGCCGCCAAAATGCCGCGGCCGCTGGCGGTGGTCGATATCGGCGGCACCTCGGAAATTGTTTGGCTCGGTTCCAACGGCGAGATGAAAGCTTTTGTCAGCGGCCCCGGCAACGCCGTTATTAACGACTGGGTGATGAAACACGGCGGTATGCATATGGACTATAACGGCAAGCTGGCCATCACCGGCAAAACGGACGAAAAAATCCTGACCACCCTGATGCACCACAAATACATTGCGCTCAATCCGCCCAAAGCCTGCGATCGGACCATTTTTGCCGAAAAGGCGGAGCACTTGGAGGGGTTGTCCTTAGAAGACGGAGCCGCTACCGCCACTGCTTTTGTTGCCGAGTCGATAGCTTATTCAATGGCAATTTTCCTGCCCGAACCGCCGGAAAAAGTGATTGTCTGCGGCGGCGGATCAAAAAACCCGACGCTGATGCGCTTTCTTCGCCAGCGTCTGCCGGATATGGAAGTGGAAACGGCCGCCGCTGTCGGTTGGCCGCCGGAAGCCGTTGATGCTCAGGAGGCCGCTTTTTGGGCGGTACGCCGGCTGCATTGCCTGCCGCTCAGTTTTCCTGCCACCACCGGTGCGGCCGAGCCGGTTATCGGCGGCGAAATTTTTGAGCCCGTCGCCGGCTAGCGCTTGCTGCGGTAAGAAATTTTAATTCCGAACAAAGAAATTTTTTTCTTATGCGGTTTAAGAATATGCTTAAACTCTTTTAAATGACGGAATTTCCGGCGTTCCTCTTCACCGTATTCTTCAAGATATGCCTGAAATTTTTTCATCGTCGTGCGAAAATCGGCTCGGTTTTCTTCCGTCGGTAGGGCAGAATAGTTCCAGACAAAAGAAATCATATTGCGGTCAAGAACGTAAAAATTGATTCTGCGGAATGTTTCCGGCGCCAGTTTTTGCATAAGCCGTTGCCTGAGGCCTTCATAACCTTGCAATATCTGCTGTCCGAGGGAAGAAAATTGTTTGCTCAGGCTGTTTTCGCTGTCTTTACGGTAAAAATAAAAAATCTGGTTGCAGACGGCAAAACGTTTGGCCGCGAGCATGGCTTCGATCCAGAAAACAAAATCTTCGCCGACCGATGTAAAAACGGGAAATTCCAACCGGTTGCGTTCAAGCATTTCCCGGCGGTAAAAACGGCCGACGGTGGTACCGTGAACAAAATAGAGCAGTTCTTCTCCCTCGGCTAAAGAAAAAGCCGCATCGCCGAAGCGGGAAAAGATTTCATCAAGCAAAGCACAGCGACGGTATTGACCGTTTTCAACCTTTGCGTAATTAAACAACAGAATGTCCGTTTGCAGGCGTTCCGCCTCAAAACAGAGATAACCGAGCGCCTGTAAATCAATTCTGTCGTCGGCATCGACAAAGGTCAGATATTTCCCCCGCGCCGCGCTCATGCCCCGGTTGCGGGCGGCGGAAACGCCGGCGTTTGCCTGATGAAACACTTTCAGCCGGCCGTCTTTTAAAGCTTTCGCATCAAGGATTGCCGGCGATTCGTCGGTCGAGCCGTCATCAATGCAGATGACTTCAATCTCCTGCAATGTCTGGTTCAGCAGGCTGTCCAGACATTCTTCAAGATAGCGACCGGCGTTAAACACCGGCACCACGACCGAAACCAGCGGATGACTGTCCATATTTTCCTCCTCAGTCGACAAAGCGGCCGAACATTTCGTCCATTTCCACGCAAATGGCGGGCTTGCCGCTGATCTCGGCGATTCTGCCGGCCTGTTTCGGGTTGGATTCGACAAACAAAATGCAGTCATCAAGTTTTTTATAAATTTTTGCCTTAAAGTCGGCATGACAGCCGAGCTTCATACGTTCTTCTTTGCTTGCCAGGTCAAGCATATAGAGTTTATCGTATTTCACGCCGTTTTTCTTCAGCCAGCTCTCCGTTTCCGGGCGGTATTTTTCCAGTCGGCTGGTTACCAGGGCGCGGATTTTGTAGTTCGGAATATAAAGCGGTCGGGCGTTAAGGATAAAGCGGCGGTATTTTTCGCCGTCATCGTTTTCTTCTTCCGTCGGGTCAAAACACAACACGCCGTCGATGTCAAAACAGGCTCTTTCGGCAATGCCGTGGTTGAGATAATTCCATTGGAACAACCGGGGTACCGGCACATTTTCAAAAAAGATGTCGGGTTTGGGGTTGGCCTGGTCGGATGAATATATGCAAAGATAAATAAACTCATATTTGCCGGCCAGCGGTTGCAGGGCCTCCTTTGTCTTTTTGAGCGCGCTGCCGGAATATACGGAGTCGTCAACCACCAGCACCCGGCGGATGCTTGCTTTCTTTTGCGGCCGGTTTCCGTGCGCCGGCGGAATCCCGTGCAAAAATTCGTTAAGCGAGCAGACCGGTTTGTTCAGGAACAATGCCGTCATATAAGCAGGGATAATCCCCGAACGCGGCACGCCGACGATCAGATCAATATTTTCCGGCAGCTTGTGTAGGTTGCTTCGGATGCAGTAAGCCATCTGATTAAATCCGCGGAAATGAATATCGTTTTTGCGGGAAGCGACCGACTGCCGTTTTTTCTTTTTGCGATAGCAGATTTTGATGCCCAAAATGCGCAAAACCCGTTTATTGCCGGATTTTTGTTTTTTATAAAGCCAATCCCACCAATGCGGTTTTGCAATCTGTTCTTTTATAAAAGACTTGGGCAGAAAACGGCGAAATTGCTCATACAGCCGCCGTTTTGCACCGTACCCGCGGACAAGTCCGTATTCATAGGCAAAAGAAACGGCCGTCCGCCGGTAAAAAGCGTTGGCAAGAGAAGAGAACAGGCCTCTTTTTTTTAGTTCGTCGCGCACATATTGCGCGGCCAGAAGAATATTTTGAGCGTGTTTTCCCCGGCTTGCGGTGATGTTGCCGGCAATTTCCGTCCGGTAGTCGTACAGAGCCTCGGCAACGGTCGAGATTTTGCCGGCCTCTGCCAGCGCCAGCATACCGAATGCCACGTCATTGCAGGAAGAAAGATTTTGAAAACGGAGATTTTTGGCAACAATAAACTCGCGGTGGTAAAGTTTGTTCCAGACGGACGGATTGGTAAACATAAAAGTGCCGGCCTGTCTTAAGGTAAAAGGCTCGTTTTCGGGGATCAGCTGATCGACAAACGCGCAGTCCAGGGGGGTAGTGGTCTTGTCGGGCAGCAAAAAATTTGCCCGGCAGACAACGACATCGCAACCGGTTTCTTCCCCGCGGTCATACATTTTTTCTATCATTTCGGGATGGGCAAGGTCATCGGCGTCAAGAAAAGAAAGCCATTTCCCGCGTGCTTTTTCGATTCCTTTGTTGCGGGCAACCGCAGCCCCGCTGTTGGCCTGGGAAAAAATTTTCAACCGTTTGTCTTTTTGAGCATACTTTTTCAAAATTGCGGCGGAGTTGTCGGTTGATCCGTCGTCAACACAGATAATCTCAATATCTTTTAAGGTTTGCGCTAAAAAGCTATCCAAAGCTTCCGGCAAAAAAGGCGCGGCATTGTAAACCGGGACGATAATGCTGGTTTTGATTTCACTTGTCGCCATAGTGATGTGTTCTCCGTTGAAAGTAAAAGAAAACCACCTTGCAAAGGTGGCCGGAGAGTTCAACATCACACACAATCATATGACCTTTTAGCCTTTAAACCAAAAAAGTTCTGAACATACGCTAAAAGCTCCCCGGCCGTAACGGTACGGGAAAAATAACGGTGCATAATATATGCCCGAAAATAACGATGCGTTATCATGCACCGGATTGTGTCAAGAGCTGTTGAAGGCTCCGCACCCGTACAAAGGTGCTGAATACGTTGCCGTATTCTGTTGCTAAGCATAGAGAGAATAAAACAAAAGTCAAATATTTTTAGAAAACTGAAAAAAGCCTTTTCCCGAAAAGAGAAAAAGGCTTTTAAGGATCACGTATCGGCAGAAGAGATAATTTGTTCTGCCTCGGGAACAAACCAAAAATTTTCAGATGTTCATTCGCGTTTTACAATTTGTTGGCTTTGGCATAAATCAGCATCAGCCAGACAATAAGACAGGTGATGATCATAAAGGAAATTTTTAGTCAGAATAATTATTAATTGCCCTCACCATAACCGTATAACGCGAATATTGCAAGTGCATCTGTAAAAAAAGCACCATAAGGTGCTTTCTTATCAAAACAACTATAGAATTTTTCCTTTTCTGACAACCGGAACCTGATAGTCATAAACGGTCGTCCCGCTTGCATAATCGGCTTCGACAATGACGACGGAAGAAACTTGTTTCAAGTGTTTTTGCGCTTCTTCATGCAGTTTGTCCAAAACCAGGACGTCGGAGGCCGTCCGGTAAAGCAGCGCCGCATCGCTGCCGTTATAAACCAGTTCCGGCGACTTCGGGGCGTTTTCCTGAGCGGGAATAATAAAAGCCATTTGACCGCGGGCATTGACCACGGCCTGATAGTCTTTGGCGCATTTCATGTCAGGACAATCCGTTGCGGGCCTTGTCAGCGGCTTTCTTCAAGAGGAAAATGCTTCCTTTTTCCAGCGTTTTGGTGCCGGTATTAACGACTTCCTGCGATTTTTTAAGCATAAAATCGCCGATTCCGCTGCCAAGCGAACAGCCGGAGAAATAAGAAGCGAGACTGCCGGCTTCTTTAACCATGACGCCGGCCGCTTCCGTTCCGCAGCGGATAACCATGCCGCTGCCCTGGATAAGGCCGTATTTCAAAAGCGTTTCTGCTACTGTAATGCCGCCGCGGGCAACTTGTTTGCCGTCCATTTACATACTCCTTAAATAAAATCCGTATTATATATTTAGACAAAATATATCATTTTTCGACGCAAAAATCAATAAAAAATATTGCCTGCCGTTATGCCGCCGTTTATATTGGACAATAATAGGTAACCGATTGTGATTTTAAGGGAAAGAAAATGACGGAAGAAGAAAAATGCGCTTTGGGTATGCTTTACGACGCCAACAACGATGAGACTCTGCTGGCCGCCCGCCGTCGCTGCAAAGATATTTGTTACGAATATAATCTTCTGCGCCCCTCGGAAGAGGATAAACAGCGGGAGCTGATGTGCCGTCTGCTTGGCAAAACCGGCCGAAATTTTCAGATTCTGGCGCCGTTTTGGTGTGATTACGGATCAAACATCACAATCGGCGAAAACTTCTTTGCCAATCACAACTGCGTCATTTTAGACGGCGGGAAAGTTACTTTCGGCAGCAATGTATTTATCGGCCCGAACTGCGGGTTTTATACCGCCGGTCATCCGCTTGATGCCGCCCGTCGCAACCGCGGGCTGGAATATGCCCGGCCGATTACGGTCGGCGACAATGTCTGGTTTGGTGCCGGCGTCAGCGTTTTGCCGGGCGTTACCATCGGCAGCAACACGGTTATCGGCGCCGGCAGCGTGGTCAATCGCGACATTCCGGCGGGCGTGGTGGCCGTCGGCAATCCCTGCCGGGTTGTCCGGACAATAGGGGAGGGGCTGCCGCCGTCGGAATAAAGTCAATATAAGCGCTTGACTCGCCGCCGTTCTTGTATTAAATTACCGGCTTGTAAATGATATAAGCAGGATTTCTTTTTTATGTGCGCTTTTTTGATACATTCCGTTTCCATTATTATCCCCTGAGGGGATAGTATTTTCATTTTGCACATAACAAATTCAAAAAATTTTCTAAATCTGGTCAATTTTATAAATTTATCAAAAAATTAAGGTGTTGGAATAATGACAAAATATTATGCCGAGCAACAGGCAAAACCCGATTTTGCCGAACTGGAAAAGAATGTTCTCAAATTCTGGGAAGAAGACAAGACTTTTGAAAAGTCGGTGCACAACCGCGACGGAGCGGCCGAGTTCGTCTTTTACGACGGTCCTCCGTTTGCCAACGGCACCCCGCACTACGGGCACATTATGGTTTCTTATGTCAAGGACGTGGTCGCCCGTTTCCAGACCATGAACGGCAAAAAGGTCGACCGCCGCTTAGGGTGGGACTGCCACGGTCTGCCGGCGGAAATGTCGGCGGAAAAGCAGCTCGGCGTTTCCGGCCGTAAGCAGATTGAAGAATACGGGGTTGAAAAGTTCAACAATTTCTGCCGGCAGGACGTCCTGAAATATTCCAACATCTGGGTCGATATGTTCAAACGCATCGGCCGCTGGGTCGATTTTTCGCACGACTACAAAACCATGGATCTGCCGTTTATGGAAAGCGTTATCCATAATTTTAAGGAGCTGTACGAAAAAGGACTGGTTTACGAAGATTTCCGCGTGCTGCCGTATTCCTGGGCGGCGGAAACCCCGCTTTCAAATTTTGAAGTCAACCAGGGCTATCAGGACAAAACCGATACCGCGATTACGGTTTTGTTTAAGCTTGAAAACGGTATGAAAATTCTGGTCTGGACGACAACCCCCTGGACGCTGCCTTCCAACCTGATGCTGGCCGTCGGCAATGACATATCCTATGCGGTGATGGAAGAAGACGGACAAAAATATATTCTGGCGGAAGCCCTGCTCGGACGCTACAAACAGCAGCTGGCCAGGGCCGAACGCGTCGGCACCCTCAAAGGATCCGAACTGGTCGGTCTAAGCTATGAACCGATGTTCCCCTATTTCAAACATCTGAAAGAAAAAGGCGCCTTTAAGGTTTTGGCGGGTGAATTTGTTTCAACCGAAGACGGTACCGGCGTGGTTCACATCGCTCCCGGATTCGGTCAGGACGACTTTGACGCCTGCCGCGCTTATGACAAAGATTTTCCGATTGTCTGCCCGGTTGACGAAGCCGGCCGTTTTACCGCCGAAGTGCCGGATTATGAAGGCAAACAGGTTTTTGAAACCAACGAGCCGGTTATGCAGTGGTTAAAACAAAACGGTTTGCTGGTCAAAAAAGAGCAGTACACCCACTCCTATCCTTTCTGCTGGCGTACCGATACCCCACTGATTTACAAAGCGATGAGTTCCTGGTTTGTCAAAGTAACCGAATTTCGCGACGAGATGGTGCGGCTCAATCAGGAAATCAACTGGGTTCCCGAGCACATCAAAGACGGCCGTTTCGGCAAATGGCTGGAAGGCGCCCGCGACTGGTCGATCTCCCGCAATCGTTTCTGGGGAACGCCGATTCCGGTCTGGAAATCGGATGATCCGAAATATCCGCATATCGATGTTTTCGGCTCGCTTGCGGAAATCAAAGAGAAAACGGGTGTTGAGGTAACCGACCTGCACAAGCCCTATATTGACGATGTCGTTTATCCGAACCCGGCCGATCCCACCGGCAAGAGTATGATGCGCCGCGTTTCCGATGTCTTTGACTGCTGGTTTGAATCCGGCTCCATGCCCTATGCGCAGGTTCACTATCCGTTTGACAACAAAGAATGGTTTGAAAATCATTTCCCGGCCGATTTCATTGTTGAAGCCATGGATCAGACCCGCGGCTGGTTTTATACCCTGACCGTGCTGTCAACCGCGCTGCATCACAAACCGGCTTTTAAGAACTGCATCTGTACCGGTCTGCTGATGGCCGAAGGCGGGCAAAAGCTCTCCAAACGGCTGAAAAACTACCCCGACCCGGCAATGGTGCTTGACAAGATCGGCTCCGATACGTTGCGCTGGTTCCTGGTTTCTTCTCCCGTCTTAAAAGGCGGCAACCTGGCGGTTGATCAGGAAGGAAAAGAAATTGTCAAAGCTGCCCGCGTGGCGCAGATCCCGTTCTGGAACGCTTTTTATTTCTTCACCCTTTATGCCAATGCCGAAGGATACAAGGCCAAAGAAGTCAGCGGTTCGACGGAGTTTTTGGACAATTACATTCTGGCCAAGCTGAAACATTTGGCTGTTGAAGTCAGAAAAGGGCTCGAAACTTATGATGTCGCCCATTCCTGCAACGAAATTGCCGCGTTTATGGAAGTTTTGAACAACTGGTATATCCGCCGCACCCGCGACCGTTTCTGGGCGGGCGATAAACAGGCCTTTGACGTTCTTTATACCGTTTTGGTCAATTTGAGCAAAATCATGGCGCCGTTGATGCCCTTTACCACCGAATATGTTTATCAGGCGCTGGTTGATGCTAAAGCCTCGGTTCACCTGGCCGACTATCCGTTGTTGGAAAGCGTTGCGACCAATGACAAACTGGTGTCGGAAATGGACTTCGTTCAGGATTTGTGTTCTGCCGGCAAGTTTGTCCGCGAGGAAAAGAATCTGCGCAACCGCCTGCCGCTCGGCAGTCTGACGGTTGCCGGCAGCGGCCTCGGTTTCTTGAACGAACAGTATGTGGAAATTATCAAAGACGAACTGAACGTCAAAAAAGTGGTTGTTGACGAAGATGTCGGTGCTTATGCGGCACAGTCGCTCTATCTCTACACCCCGCTTTTGGGCAAAAAACTCGGTAAAGATATGGGCAAAGTGATGGCCGCCTATAACGAATACAAAAAAACAGGTGTTTCTTGCTGGGTGGAAAACGGCAGCGAAGGCATTTCCGTTGCCGGTGTTTTCTTAACCCCGGATCTATATGAAGAACGTCTGGAAATTTTGGGTGGCAAAGCGGGCAAGGCCTTTGCCGGTAACCGGGCGGTTGTTGTGCTTGATACCGAAGTAACCCCCGCTCTGGCCAAAGAAGGCATGGCGCGCGACTTTGTCCGTCTGGTGCAGAATCTGCGAAAAGAAAAGAATTTTGACATTTCCGACCGCATTCGTTTGAATTGGCAGACGGAAGACGAAACCCTGCGGCAGGCTCTGCGCGAAAACGAAGATTACATCAAAGCACAGGTTCTGGTACCCGCGGATGAAAAAGTCGGCGATGTCTGCCCGGCCGGCACCATGGCGGAAATCGAAAACGCCAAAATCTGCTTTGACGTTGAGGTCATTGCTTCTTTGAAGAAAGGGGCTTAAAAATATGCGTCTGGCATTGTTTCAGCCCGATATGCCTCAGAACACGGGCACCATGCTCCGGCTTGGTGCCTGTGTCGATGTCGAAGTAGATATCATCGAACCCTGCGGTTTTGTCTTTGACGAGCGGGCGCTGCGCCGCTACGGCATGGATTATTTGGAGATGGTTAAATATCGCAAGCACGATTCCTGGGACGATTTTTGCAGCTATGCATACGCCCATCCGGAAGAATACGGGCGGATTATCCTGCTGACCACCAAATCGCCGCTGCCTTATTATAATTTTGAGTTCCGGCCGAATGACGTGCTGCTGGTCGGCCGTGAGAGTGCCGGTGTGCCCGACGAGGTGCATCATTCCGTTGATGCCCGTTTGACAATTCCGATGACCGAGGCCGCCCGTTCGCTGAACGTGGCAGTTTCCGCCACCATGGTGTTGGGCGAGGCGCTTAGGCAAACGCGTATGTTTCCGGCAAAATAAAAAATTGACGAAAAAAAAGAAAAAACAGACTGGATTTATGTCCTAAAATATGATATAGTAAGCCCTGTTTTGAGAAAAACAAGCCTTTTAAGTCATTTTTTAACATAATAGGAAAAACAGGTGATGAACAAAAAAACAACATCTAAAATTGCATTCAATTCCGGCGAATTTGTCGTTTATCCGGCTCACGGGGTAGGAAAAGTTGCGGATATTTCCACCCAGAAAATCGGGGGAGCTGAATTGGAATTGATCGTTGTTAATTTTGACAAAGATAAAATGACGTTGCGTGTCCCGCTGAGCAAAGCGGAAAGTATCGGTTTGCGCAAAATTTCCGAAAGTTCGACCATGGATGAGGCGCTCGGTGTGTTAAAAGGCAAAGCCAGAGTAAGAAAAATTATGTGGTCTCGCCGTGCGCAGGAATACGAAAACAAAATCAATTCCGGCAGCCCGGTTGCCATTGCCGAAGTCGTTCGTGACCTCTACCGGCGCGAAAATCTTTCGGAACAGTCTTACAGCGAACGTCAGATTTATGAACAGGCGCTCGACCGTTTGGCCAACGAATATGCTATTTGCAACAACATCAGTGCCGGTGACGCAACCAAAAAGTTGCTGGATATCCTGTCGGCAGAGCCTGCGGCAGCGGAATAAAGTCAACAACCGCTTAAAAAATCCCCGTGTAAAACGGGGATTTTTTTTAAGTGTTTTTGCCGTCCGATAAAAAATGTGCATAACTTTGTGAACAAAAAGATTCCGGTTTGCAATTTAAAATGAGTCCCGCTAACCTTTGGTTAACAAAAGTTAATAAAAGGTTAAGTCAAAATGCAGAATACAAATGATATGGTTGTGATGGATGAAGGCGACGTTGTGATTACCGCGGCATCCGAGCTTGTCGATTCGTCATACCGCGCGGGGCAGGAGTTCCTGTGGGGATATTATTTTTGTATTGAAAACAATTC
>CALXPZ010000102.1 GCA_944390375.1 uncultured Alphaproteobacteria bacterium
CGGCGCCGCCGATTAAAAAGCAGATTTCCGAACAGCCGTTTGACATCCAGTTTTCGATTTTAGCCGCCAACTCCAAAGATTTCATATTTTCGCCTCTCTCGTCCAAAACCACCACTTTGGCGCCGGCCGGCACCGACGACAGCAAAAACTTTGCCTCATCTTCCTGCGAAGAATTGTCATGATCTTTAACCGAAACATCCCAGCCAGAACGCTTAATATACTCATCAATCAACTGTTTCTCCGGCGAATTTTTCTTACATTTACCAATCGCTACAATAGTTGCTTTCATCTTTTTCTCACCTTTTGACGTAAGATAACATTTTTCCTGCCGTCTGCCAAGCATTTCCCGACCGTTTTTTTAAAACTTGACGCTGCCGGCGCAAAATGTTACTTTTCCGGACAGACAAGATATTATTTATAAATTAAAACAACAGTGGTATGAAAACAAAAAATTTTCTTTCCGGCTTAAAAAAATTTTTTTGCCCGCGGTTCAAAAACAATCCGGACAACTGCCCGCAGTTTGAAAACCTGTTGAAAATGCCCGATGCCGTTTTCCATCCCTGTCATATGATGGAAGGACTGGGGGTCGCGATCAGTTTCCGAACTCAAAAGCCCGTTATGCTCTCCGTTTCCGACGTGGAACTTTATGAAATTACCGCCGCCCCGGAAGGTCGGCCGCTCTTTTTCTGGGGTGTCAGGCAAAACGGCCTTTTATACGGCAACATTATCGGCTCTCCCTATATCAGCGTTTGCTCCGAACAGGCATATCCGATAAAAAAAGTCCGCTTTTTCGATGCCCCGCTTCAGCGAAAAAAAGGCAAAGACTTCTTTTTGCACTGCCGCTATGACAGGAAAAAACTGTATATTGCGGTCGAAAGCCTTGACCAAATTGATATTGAAACATCGGCCCGCACAACGCTCCGCCGATTTACGAACACCGAACAAAAACCATCTGTTGCCTGGCAAATCGCTCAAAAAGAAATCTCGGCATTTTCCGGAAACTGAAAAGGACAAATTTTTGCCGGCCGGCACAAAATGTCCGGACATTTCAGAGTTTGCCTGCCCGTCCCAAATCAGCCGCCGCCGGAACAAAACCCGCCCTTACCTGCCGCCTATGACCGGTATTGTGTTCAAACCGTTAAAACAAAAGCTCCGTTTACAAACGGAGCTTTTGTTTTGCAGATCTACCTCGAAAACTACTCTTTGCGCAGGTTGGCCGCCGATTGCCACATTTTTTCCAGATTATAAAACTCCCGCACTTCCGGACGGAAAAGATGCACAATCACATCATAGGCATCAATCAGCACCCAGTCGCCTTTGGCCTCCCCCTCGCTCACCGACTTGTAGCCGGCCGCTTTCAGATTTTCCTGTATACGCTGAGCAAGAGAAATTACATGACGATCGGAATTCCCCGACGCCACTACCATTTCGTTGGCTATCGACGTTTTTCCTTTCAGATCGATCACCACCACATTTTCGGCCTTGCCGTCGGCAAGACTGTTTGTAATAATTTCCAAAACCGGATTTTCTTCTTCTTTCATTTTTTCATTCAACAAAATTTTTTACTCCTCATTGACATTTTTCTACACCGGCGACCAGGCGGATTTAGTCTCTGTTTTTTCTTCATCTTCGGCGCCGGCCTGTTTTCTTTCCCGGGTAATATAGCGGTTCAGATCAAGCAGACAGTCAAACAGCCCTTTTTTAGCCACCGCCGAAATCGGATAAACTTTTTTGCCGACGGCCTTCTCCAGCTCTTTTACTTTTGCCGCGGTTTCTTCCTCCGGCAGAGCATCACATTTGTTCAGGGCAATCACTTCGGGTTTTTCGCACAATTTAGCATCATACAACTCCAGCTCGCGCCGGATATCCCGGTAAGACTTAACGACATCTTCCGCCGTAATATCTATCAGGTGCAAAAAAACGCTGCAGCGCTCAATATGCTTCAAAAACCGGTCGCCGAGCCCGACGCCTTCATGCGCCCCTTCAATCAGTCCCGGAATATCGGCCAGCACCATTTCATAACCGTCCACCCAGGCCACCCCGAGATTGGGGTGCAGAGTGGTAAACGGATAATCGGCAATTTTCGGCCGCGCTTTGGTAACCGCGGTCAAAAAAGTGGACTTTCCGGCATTGGGCATCCCGATCAACCCGACATCGGCAATGATCTTCAGCCGCAGCCACAGCCATTTTTCTTCTCCCGGCCAGCCCGGTTCGGCATAGCGCGGCGCCTGATTGGTCGAGCTTTTAAAGTTGGTATTGCCGCGGCCGCCGTCGCCGCCTTTGGCCGCCAGATATATCTGTCCCGGCCTGACCATATCGGCCAGCACGGTTTCCCCGTCCTCGGCCACAATCTCGGTTCCGACCGGAACTTTGATGACAATATCCGGCGCTTTGCTGCCGTTTTTGTCCGACCCCATGCCGTTTTGGCCTTTTTTGGCCTTAAAATGCTGGGTATAGCGAAAATCTATCAGCGTATTCAGGTTGGAAACCGCCTCAAAATAAATACTGCCGCCTTTGCCGCCGTCGCCGCCGTTCGGCCCGCCGAACTCAATATATTTTTCACGGCGGAAAGAAACGCACCCGGCTCCGCCGTCGCCTGACTTGACATATATTTTAGCCTGATCCAGAAATTTCATATCCGCCTCAAAAACTCTTAGAAAAAAACAAAGGGGGTTTTCACCCCCTCCGCCGTTAAACTTGTTTAAGCTTATTCGGTAACAACGGAAACAACCGTTTTATCGCCCGATTTCTTAAAAGCAACTTTTCCTTCGGTCAGGGCAAAAATGGTATGATCTTTACCCAATCCGACATTTTCGCCCGGATGATACTTGGTTCCGCGCTGACGGATGATGATGTTTCCGGCAATAACAGCCTGACCGCCGGATTTTTTCAAACCCAGACGTCTGCCTTCGGTATCGCGTCCGTTGGAAGTGCTGCCACCTGATTTCTTATGTGCCATTATAAAATCTCCTAAAAAAACTGCTCTTTATGCAATTTCTGCAATTTTAACAATCGTAATATTCTGTCTGTGGCCGTTTTTACGACGATAGTTCTGTCTTCTTTTCTTTTTGAAGACAACAACCTTATCGGCTTTGGCCTGCTTCAAAACAGTAGCTTTAACCGATGCGCCTTCAACGAAAGGTTTACCGACTTTGTCGCCCAAAGCCAGAACTTCGTTAAAAACGATCTCGCTGCCTTCTTCGCCGGCCAGTTTTTCGACTTTGATAACGTCCCCGGAAGCGACTCTATACTGTTTTCCGCCTGTTTTAATTACTGCGTACATTTCTTTTCACCTAATTTTTATTTTGATTATTTAAACACAAAACGTTGTTTGCAATATACATAAGTTTTTTTTGCTGTCAACAATATTTTAACAAAATAGCGGAAATCTCACTTATTCAAAATCCGAAACAACTGCGGTTTCATAAATTTCCCCTGCCAGATTCCTCTTTTGGCCGCCCGTGCTTCCTCCTCCGCGGCGGAATAGTCCGAATGTTTGTTTTTATAAACCACCGCCCAGCCGGCACGCACCATTTCTTCATTAATATTTGTTTTTTCACCGATCTTGTTGGTAACAAAACAGGTGCAGAGGCTGCGCTGATAACGGTCGAGATCCTGCTCGATGCAGGTTACCTTTCCCTGATCGACCAGGCTTTGCAGATAAGCCTTTGCCTCCAGCCCGCAGGCATATTTCTTATTGTTCGGATACCGACAATCCTGATAATATTCCGGCGAGTCGATTCCTTCAAGACGGATGCGCACGTTTCTCATTTCCAGGCTGTCTCCGTCCGTAACCACAACGTTTTCGGCAGCGATAGCGCCGGCTGTCCAAAAACATCCGATCAGCAAACAAACAAAAAATTTCATTTCTTTTCCCCCGACTGGTTCCGCTTTTTTATATTATAATGACAAGCATCTTATTATGCAAACACTAAATAATCGCTTAATAATCTAAAAAAGGCTTTGTGTTTTAAGAATTTTGTCTTATTATAAGGTCAGTTTTTAAAACACGCAAAAAAGGATGAGGAATCGTGTCTGATAAAAAAGCTTTTTGTTTGTTACTTGCAGCCCTCTTTTCCGTCAGCAGCTGCCGTTTTTGGGATCGCAGCATGCAGGAAGTTATGAACGATCCGTTTGACAAGGCAAACGCGGTTGAGCGCTACCCGACGCGCTATACTCAGATGGCGCCGCTGGCCACCCCGCGCTCGATCATCGTCTGCCGCAGCAAACAATGCGCACCGATCAAGCTGTCTATGTCCAAAGAATACATTTATAACAGCCTGGTTCAGATGATGAAAAACAACAATCATCAGAGAGCTCTGATCTGCTCGGCCGACGTCGGCAGTCACAACTGCTATCAGAACTACGTTTCTCTGCCGATTACGGTCGGCATCACGCCCGCTTATATGTATATTGATTCCGTCAAGATCAGCGATGTCAGCATGAACAAAGGTTCAAGCTCCATCAACATGATGCTCAATTACAACGTAACATACAACGGGCAGACCCCGGACTGCGCCCCCGACAAAACCCTGCTTTACGTTAAAAACACCGATAACATCGTTTTGGAGGACAAAGGTTATCGTTGCAAAATGACGACCCTCGGCTCCACCACGGTAAAGACAATGTTCCTGATCGACTTCATCGACCTTGATTACGGCTTTATCGGCGGCTACTACTCCATCGGCCTCTCCGGTCCGGCTTATGGCGGTGGCAGCGGCTATATGATGCTGCGCCTGCCGGAAACGGGCTATCCCCTGTTGCCGATGCCGACCGCCCCCGAGAAAAAGATGACGCCGGTCGAACAACAGGTTCAGTCCTATCTTGACGGGAAAGATGCCTCCGATGTCAGCAGCACGGCAGCCGGCACCGACGGGGTTCAGGTTTTCCCGATCAAATACAAATAGAAAAACTCTTTTTTCTAAAAGCGCCCGTTCTGACGGGCGTTTTTTTATAATCTTTGTCGATTCCGTTTTCCATCCAAACGCCTTCAAATATCAAGGTTTGAGATTTGCGGTTATTTTTCTCCGTAAAGCTCTGTGATTTGTAAGACGTCCTGTTCTAAAAAAGGAAAACGTCCGCAGATTGATCGTGATTTAAACTGTTCATTCTCACATATGAACTTTTCACCTCTATATGTGCAAAAAGCGCCCGTTCAAGGGCGCTTTTTGATTTTGCCGAAACTATTCTTTCAATCCGTAGGAAAAATAACGCGGCTTCTCATAAACCACTATTCGTTCGATTCGCTCAAACGAGCTTGTCTTGCTCCCATATATGATTTTACCGTTTGTTCCCGGCAGATACCCGTGCCGTTCCTGAAATTCTTTCAAATCCATCAGATTCATAAAAACGCCGTTTTCAAAAAAGACATTCCACCCATAGGGAGAGTCGATATTAACAAAAATAGTCTTTATTTTCGGATCATAATCCAAAAACTCCGGCATATTAATCAGCGAAATTTCATAAACCTTTTCACCCAAAGTGGCATCATACCATCTCAAATTGCCGAGTTTTTCCTCATCTATCACGACCCGCGAATATCCGCCGGCAACAGATCCCGTTTCATCGGCAGGCGCAGGAGAAGAAATTTTTTCCATCTGCGGATTTTGTACCGGATGCAGATTTTGCAATTCACTCACGCTTTGTACGGCAGCCACGCCGGTCGTCAAACCGGGAACACTAATTTCCTGTTCCTCGTCGTCATCAGATTCTGCGGATGCTTCTGCCGAAAAAGCAGACTTTTCCGTTTCATCGGAAACGGGCGTATTATCATTATCGTCCGTCACGTCGATCGGATTATCCGGAAGATCTGCGGAGATTTCCGGCAAAGAAATTTCTTTCGGCAATTCGGCGGAAATATCATCCAAAGAAGAGCTTTCCTCGCTTCCTGCCAAAGATTCGATTTCATCGACCGCTTGGTCGGTTTCCGCAACGGATGTTTCCCCGTTTTTCTGTTCGGCCCGATCATCGAACTCATCGTCAGAAGTTCCGTATTTGCTTAAAGCCATATTCAGATCATCAATACTGAAATCGTTAAAATCCAGCACATCATCATCGTCATCATCTGCCAGCAGATTCTTTTCGGCCGTGGCAGCGGGAGCCGTTTTCTCCGTCTCGGGAGCGGCAAGCAGGGCGTCCAGATCGTTGTTGTCCACGTCTTTCAAGTTAATATCAAAATCCTCGTCTTTTGTCTCCGCCATCGCTTTATCCTTTAAAAATACCGGAACGGTGCATTCCCGGCACACATTGATATATTAATTTGTTTGTAACAAAAAAAAGCCCCGACTGCAAGCAGATATATAAAAATAAAAAAAGTTTTTCAGCCGTACCCGGATTAGGCGTAACTGAAAAACCCTTTTTATCGGAAAGTATATTTCCTGATATGAGAGTTATAAGGGAATAGAAATGAGTACCCTCAAGCCTCCTATCGG
>CALXPZ010000103.1 GCA_944390375.1 uncultured Alphaproteobacteria bacterium
ACGGAAGAGAGCTTTTTGCCGGAGGTTATGACACGGGCGCTGAATTCTGCCGGCACACCGGAAGGCTTGACAAAGCCGAAAAAGCTGTAATTCATCTCCGCTTTTTGCAGGGCGGCTTTAATGTCAACGGTCAGGCCGCCGTCATTTTTTTGAACGGCATCGGCTTTCACTTCCGCCGTTCCTTCAAAATAGGGTGATGACAGCAGATCCGTATCGATGCCGAACCGGCGGGCAATTTCCGTATCAAGCGCCAGCGCCAGCTGATATTTGCTGCGGTATTCCGCTTTTTTATCAAAATTTTCCTGCCAAACGACATTAAACGGAATGTCGTCCAATTTGGCATCGCCCGACACCTTCATCCCGTTGTTGTCGACTTCAAGCAAAAGAGAATCGGCCGCAATCGTCCGCCCGTCAACGGCGTCTTTAATCCGCACATTGTGCAAAAGAGATTTTACGGTAACATGAACATCGTCATAGTCGAGATCTTTTTTCAATTCAAAATTCAATCCCAGTTCCGTATCTGCATCTCCCTCGATAATATCGGGTTTTAAGCCCATTTGGGAGGTAAATTCCAACGGTTCGTGGTCTATCAGTTTCAGGGCGTCTGTAATCGAAGATTTAGAAGTCAGCCGGATATCAATATAATTGTTGTATTTATCCAGATCATAGATAAGGACATTTCCCTTATCCAACATAATGCCTTCGGAAACAGCCTTGTCCAGAGCAATATTTATACTGTTGGCGGTTACACTGAAAACACCATACACATTGTTGACCATCGGCATGGTATTGATGTAACGCAGATTGGAATCGGCAATATAGGCCTCGCCTTTCAGATCCGTAAGACCAAAATTGCCGGTTTCTTTATCATAGCCGAGATCAAACCTGAAGCGGGCATCTTTGGCGTCGCCGCCGAAAATGCTGTCTTTGCACCACTCCCAGGCCTCGGGCGCAATATAATGCGGCCAATAAGTATATAAATCGTCAAATTTTAACTGACTGATACCGGCCGTCAACGTCAGTTGCAGGTTTTTCTTTGAGTTTTTAAGCAGATAATCTGCCAGACCGGTAATCTTAAAGCCGAGGGAAACTTTTTGCTTGCCAAGATAAAAATCGGCATTTTCAACGGTTACTTTATCCAACCCGCCGTTGATTTCTCCTTCGAGCATAAAAGAGGAGATATCATATTGAGAATCGGGATCAGTGCTGTCAAACAAAATGTAACCGCTGCCCCCTTCCAACTGAAATTTTATTTTTTCCAGCGCTGTATCAACGGCTTCCGTCAGGTCGTTACGCTTTTTCAGAAATTCATCAAAATTTATCAGCGCCGCCACTTTGCCGTTAACCGGTAAATTGATATTATACCAGTCGCGGCTGGCGCCGCCGTTGATATAGGTATCCACGATGTCCGCCGGTATCAGATCGGAAAAATAAACCTGTGCCGCCAGCCGGTTGTCATGCGGCCGGTAACGGGCTTCTATCCCGACACTGACCAGCTTGTCGCGCAATTTGGCGGCGCCGTTGACCTCCATTTCCATATCGGTCAGATTGCGCTCAAAACGATAATTGAGATCGGCAAACTCCCACTTGCGGCCGAGATCGACCTCATGAAACTCCACTTTCCCGTTGTTGATTTCAATGTCGTTGATGTAGCTTTCGGAATAAGTTCTGTCCGGGGAATTGAAACGTTCCAGAAATTCCTCAAACGCTCCGACATAATAATCTATCTGTTTGGTGCTCACCTCAGAAACCCGGCTTTTGTCGCTGACGCCGTAATCGGTAAACACATACACCGACGGGTTGTTGATTTCTATGGAACTCGGCGCAATCACCCCTTGCAGCAGCGCTTTGATGCTGAAAGAAACGGCGACCCCGGGCGCGCTGACCTGCATATGCCCGTCGTTTTCTTCATAAACAACGTTTTTGGCAATGATCCTGATCGGTTTGATGGAGCGCACCAGTTCGATGTTAACGCTGTCAACCGTTACTTCCGCATATTCGGTATCCTGATTTAAGGCAGCATTAATATAAGGTTTCAAAAAAGGAACGGCTATCGGCCCACGGTACAGTTGCCAAATGAACAGCAACAGCAATACCAGCAGGAGCACAATCATATAATCAAAAATTTTGCGGGCCAGATAGAGCCGGTTTGAAACTTTTTTCATTTGCTGCTTACCTTATCGGCCAAAGCCGCCTCCAAAAACAAATCTATATCGCCGTCCAAAACGGCTTTGGCGTCCGATGTTTCCGCCCCGGTACGGAGATCTTTAATCAGCTTGTAGGGTTGCAAAACATAAGAACGGATCTGATACCCCCAACCGTTGTCCCCCATGGCGTCCCGTTCTCCCTGGGCGGCATCCTCACGTTTTTTTAACTCCATTTCATATAAGCGCGCACGCAGCATTTTCCAAGCGGCTTCTCTGTTTTGGAACTGTGAACGTTGATTTTGGCACTGGACGACAATGCCGGTCGGGATATGGGTTATACGAACCGCAGAATCGGTTTTGTTAATATGCTGTCCGCCGGCACCCGACGCACGATAGGTATCGACCCGGCAATCGGCCTCGTTAATTTCGATATGAATTTCATCATCAATATCAGGATATACGCCGACCGAGGCAAAACTGGTGTGCCGCCGTGCATTGCTGTCAAAAGGAGAAATCCGCACCAATCGGTGGACGCCGCTTTCCGACTTGAGCCAGCCGTAAGCGTTGTGCCCGCAGATTTTGACCGTTACCGATTTCAGGCCGGCAACTTCACCTTCCGCCTCTTCTATATATTCCACCTTATAATGATGCGCTTCCGCCCAGCGGGTATACATACGCAAAAGCATTTCCGCCCAATCCTGGGCTTCGGTGCCGCCGCTGCCGGCATGAATTTCCAGAAAGGCATCGTTTTTGTCGGCTTCACCCGAAAGCAGGGCCTCCAACTCCCCGCGGCGGGTTTTGGCTTTCAGTTCTTCCAGTTGAGAGACGATTTCGTTGATCATCTCCTGGTTGCCCTCTTCTTCCGCCAGTTCGCACAGTTCGGTCAGATCGTTTAACGATGTTTCCGTCTGTTGCAGTTCCGTAATGCTTTCTTCCAAAGCGTTTTTCTCGCTTAAGAGCTTTTGCGCGCGCGCGGGATCATCCCACAGGCCGGGAGCCGTCGACAGCGCGTTCAGCTCTTCCAGCCGCAGGACAGCGTTGTCATAGTCAAAGAGACCTCCTCAGCAGTGCGACCGACTGCCTGATATCTTCAACAAGGGTTAAAATCTCTGCCTGCATATTTTCTCCTTTTTTCTTATGTAATATCTAATCTTTAATACTGGGTTCCGAGTTGGAAACTTTCCGTTTCTCCCGAGTTGCCGAACTGCTTGTAGCTGTCACGGACACCGGCGTCATCATCGTCTGATCTGCCGTTGATAATCCGCTGGCCGCCTTTTTCAAAATCAAAATCCGGTTTTAAGGCTTCCGTAATCACGACAGAATCACCGGGAACCGCCGGCCTGCCAGTTTGATAATTGATCCGCACCAGCTTGATGCCGGCAGGGATACGGAACGGAATATCGGGCTGATCCTTTAAGGCTTCTTCCATAAAGCGGTAAAAAATCGGCAAAGCCGCGCTGGCGCCGGTTTCCCAACGGCCAAGCGTACGCGGCTCGTCAAAACCGACATAGGTGCCGACGACCAGATCCGGTGAAAAGCCGACAAACCAGCCTTCCTTGCTGTCGTTGGTGGTGCCCGTTTTGCCGCCCAGATGCTTTTTCAGCCGGCGCAGACGGGCGCCGCTGCCGCGGGTGGCCACACCTTCGAGAATAGACGTCATCTGGTAGGCCGACAAATCATCAAACAACTGTTCCCGGTTGTCTTCCAGCTGCGGCGTGGGCTGATTTTGCCAGGCGGTGAAATTGCAATCCGTGCAGTCGCGGTTATCCTGTTTTAAAATCGTGCGGCCGAAACGGTCCTGTATCCGTTCAATCAGGTACGGAGTTACTTTTTTGCCTCCGTTGACGATTTCCGCATAAGCCGCGGTCAGATCAATCAGCCGGGTTTCGCCGGCACCGAGCGACATGGAAAGCAATTCCGGCAGGTGTTCGTTGATGCCGACCTTTTTGGTGAAAGCGGAAATTTTATCCATGCCGACATCCTGCGCCAGCCGGACGGTCATCAAATTGCGCGATTTTTCAATTCCTTCCCGCAACGTCATCAGGCCATAGAACTTTTTGGTAAAGTTTTCCGGTTTCCATTTCGGCAGACCTGCTCCCTGATCCAGCACAAAAGGCGCGTCCAAGATGAGGTCGGTCGGGGAATAGCCGTTTTCGAGCGCACAAAGGTAGACGAAGGGCTTAAACGACGATCCCGTCTGCCGGCGCGCCTGGGTGGCACGGTTGAACTGCGAGCGTTTGTACGAATAACCGCCGACCATTGCCAGCACCCGGCCGGTATGGGGATCGATGGCGATCAGGCCGCCGTCGACATTGGGCACCTGCCGCAGATTATATGTTTTTTCCGGCAGGTTTTGTTTTTTGGTTTTTTTGTCGGTGAGTTGTTCCATCCAGATCTAGTCGCCGGGGGTCAATACCTCTTTGACCGATTTCGGTGCATTTCCGATCCGCTGGTCGGGCAGATTTTTCCCCGCCCAGGAAAGTACGGACAGGGGAATAACACCGTCTTCGCCGTCAACGGTTTTAATTTCCGCACGGGAAGAAGACGTTTTGACGACAACCGCCTTTTGCCAGGCAGGAGAACCGCCGACGGGGAGTTTGGTTTCTTTCAGAAGCGTCATATAATCTCCGGAAAGATCAATCTGAGCGGTGGCGCCGCGCCAGCCGTGGCGGCGGTCATATTCTTCCAGTCCCTCGCGGAAAACACGAGTGGCGATATCTTGCAGCCGGGGGTCGACCGTAGTACGCACGATCAGCCCGCCTTCGTTTAAGGCCTCGGCGCCGAATCGCTTTTCTATCTCACGCCGGGTTTCTTCGCTGAAGTATTCCGCATTTTTTAAGAAACGATTTTCCCTTTCAACAACTTTTAACGGTTGCGATTTGGCATTTTCCGCCGTCAGCTCGTCGATGTAACCGTCTTCGGCCATCCGCCCGATAACCCAGTTGCGGCGGGCAACCGCCGCATCGTAACGGGTGCGGGGATTGTAGTTGTTGGGGCCTTTGGGCAGCGCCGCAAGGTAGGCAGCCTCTTCCACCGTCAGCTCTGACAGGGGTTTGTCAAAATAGTTAAGCGCGGCGGCAGCTACCCCGTATGAGCGGTTGCCGAGATAAATTTCGTTTAAGTACAATTCGAGAATATGGTCTTTGCTGAAGGCCTGCTCCATCCTCCAGGCCAGCATGGCTTCTTTTATTTTGCGGACGTAGGAAACCTCCGAACTCAGAAGGAAATTTTTGGCCACCTGCTGGGTGATGGTCGAGGCGCCGGAGGGACGGCGGCCGGTACCGATATTGCGGATATTGTGCAAAACGGCACGGACGATCCCGACATAATCGACCCCCGAATGGGAATAAAACTTTTTATCTTCGGCAGAAATAAAGGCCTGTTTAACCAGATCCGGAATTTTTTCAACCGGCATAAACAAACGCTGCTCGACGGCATATTCTTTCAACAACTGCCCGTCGCCGGCAAACAACCGGGTAGTTACCGCCGGTTCGTATTTTTCCAGCTGGCGATAATCGGGCAAAGTCTGGCTGAAACGCCACAAGTTGCACAAGATGACAATCACCAAAATGACGGCAAAAAAGAAAAAGGTACTTAACAATGAAGACAAAGTTTTAAACATATCGGATATCCAGCAGATTATATTATGAACACACTCATAACAGTTTTTATTAAAAACGACAACATTATTCTTTATTTATCAGCCGTTAAAACAGCGATTTGTGTTTCATGTCTTCAAAGTAGCGATCGATTGCCTTTACCGCGGACGAGGCCAGTTTACGACGGTAGCTTTCCTGACGCAGCTTGCGCTCTTCGTATTTGTTGGAAAGATAGCCCATTTCCAGCAAAACCGACGGAATATCCGGCGCTTTTAAGACGGCAAAACCGGCAAAACGATGGGTGTCGTTGATCAGTTTGACGGATTTGCGCATTTCGTCGACCAGGCATTTGGCAAACTCGGAAGAACGATTGCGGGTTTCTCTTTGGGCGAGGGAAATGAGAACATCGCTGACTTCTTTTGACTGCTCGTACAAATTAAGCCCGCTGATAACGTCGGCTTTGTTTTCACGCTCGGCCAGAGCGGCCGCCTCTTTATCCGACGCCGTTTCCGACAGGGTATAGACGGAAAGACCGGTAGCGCTGCGGTTTAAGGCTGAATCGGCATGAACAGACATAAACAAGTCCGCTTTGTATTTGCGCGCGATGTCCACCCGCTTGCGCAACGGGATAAAGACATCGGTGCTCCGCGTCAGGTAAACCTTATATTTCCCTTTGCGGTCCAACTGCCGTTTCAATTCCTTAGCCATTGCCAGCGTGATGTTTTTTTCGTGCACGCCGGAATAACCGATCGCCCCCGGGTCGTGCCCGCCGTGGCCGGCGTCAATAACGATGATTTTTTTGGCATTTGTCTTAGCCGCGGCTTTTGAGGAAGACCCGTTTTCGGAAGACGGTTGCCAGTTTTCGCCGGTAGAAAGGCTTTTGTTGCCGTAAGCATTGTCAATCCCCGCCTTTTGCCGGAACTCCCGTTCGGAGGCCACGGTTACGTCGATTGCCAGCCGCCATTTGAACGTTGACTGAGGCGGAAGCATAAACACTTTTTTGACCACCACCGGTTTCAGCAGATCAAAAACAACCCTTGTTTTGGAATCATGGATATCTCCGACCCGCACGCGGCTGATCAGATTGTTGCTATCCTTGGTTTTTTCCAAGGCTTTGCCGACGTACACATTTTTGGTATCAACGACCAGACGTTTCGGAGAATCGAGAAGAAAAACGTTATAATCAAATTCGGAATCGGCATCAAAAACAATCCGCACGCTGCTTATCCCCTGTCCGATCCGCAACCCGCTCACTCTTCCGGCAGCTTGAGATTGCGAACACATACAAAGCAAAACAAACGCCACGACAACAGACGGCAGAAACCATTTTTCCGCCGTTTTCAGCAAGCGCAGCGCGCCTTTTATCATACCGTTTCGCCACATAGTGGATTAATTATAACGGCCACTTATTACCAATCTGTTAAAAAAGCAAAACAAAAAAATGAAATTTCATATTGTAATTTTATATCAGGCAGTATATTGTCAGAAATGGCCGGGGTCTTTTTTACCGGATCGGGAACAGCTATGACTTGAATTTGAAATGTTTTTTATGTTCCCCTTTTTGGTTGCCGCCGTTTTTCACAGAGAAAAGCGTGCCTGAACATCCGGCCGGGAGAGGTTTTAACCGGATAGAGATTCTGGTTTGCCGGGCGCTTAAAAGAAACAAACAAGCAATAATGCCGCCTGCAGGCCAAAGAGCTGAAAAGTTTTGGATATTTACGACCGGAAAAGGTGTTCCGGTTCATAAAACAAGCCGGATACGAGATGTTTAAAGGCCGGCCGCCGCGTATTCATTGATTTTTTCCGCACAATTTCTCTTCCGAACGCACTAATCATTATTTTGCGGGTTCCCGCAGAACAACGGAGTTTATGGAAATTATGACCAAGAGAATGCTTATTGACGATACCCAGCCGGAAGAAACACGAGTGGTGGTCGTTAACGGAAACAAACTGGAAGATGTCGAATTTGAATCAAGCAGCCGCAAGCAGATAAAAGGAAATGTTTATCTGGCAAAAGTTATGAGAATCGAGCCGTCGCTGCAGGCCGCTTTCGTCGACTACGGCGGAAACCGGCACGGTTTTCTTGCTTTCGGCGAAATTCATCCCGATTATTATCACGTAGACGAAAAGACGCTGGCCGCTTTGGAACAGGAAGTCGATGAAATCATCGAAAACAAAAAGCAGGCCATTAAAGAACGGGAACTGGAACGCGCCCGCATCCGCGAAGAAAAAGCCTTAAAACGCGCTCAGCGTCTGGAACAGGAGGCCGCGGAAGCCAAAGCCCGTGAAGAAGCGGAAAAAGCCGCCGCCGAAGCCAATGCAAATGCCCCCGAAAGCACCTCTGCTCCGGAACCCCTGCCGACCGAAAACAAAGAAGACCAAACGGCCGCGGAAACCGGCAGTGAAGCAGCCGCGGAAAGCACTCCCGAAACAGCGGAAAAGAAAGCCGGTGCGCCCAGACGGCGCGGGCGTCGGCCGAAGAAAGAAAAAGAAGAAGGCATACGCAGTGAAGGCGCAGCCGTTGTCGCCGCCAAAGCAGAAGCGATACCGGCAGCCAAAACAGAGGCCGTCGCAACGGTCGCGGAAAGCGCACCCGCCGATAACGCCGAAGGTGCCGCCGAAAGCACCGCCGAACCGGAAGATACGACTGCCGTAAACGAAGCCAACCCAGAAAAAAGAAGAGGACGCCGCGGCCGCAAAGCCGTTAAAGAACCGGTTAAAACTCTTGCCGAATCTGCCGGCACGGAAGAAGAAAAAATCGTTGACGAGGAAGAAGCTGATGACTGCTCCGAGGAATGCGAACAGGCAGAAGAAGTCCGCACCATCGATACGGACGGCAACGGCGACGACGAAGTGGCCGATGATGACGACGACAGCGAATATGATTTTGAAATTCAGAAAAAACTGCTCTTGATGCGCAAGCTTTTCCATCAGAGCAAAATACAAGACGTTATCAAAGAAGGACAGATCCTGTTGGTGCAGGTGGTCAAAGAAGAACGCGGCAACAAGGGCGCCGCGCTGACAACCTATCTGTCATTGGCCGGACGCTACTGCGTTTTGATGCCCAACCGGATCAAGAGCGGCGGCGTATCCCGCAAAATCACCAACGCCGCCGACCGCAAACGGTTGAAAAACATTATCCGGGAACTGCCCATTTCCAGCGATATGTCGCTGATTGTTCGTACCGCCGGCGAAGAAAAAACAAAATCGGACATTGTCCGCGATTATAATTATCTGATCCGCACCTGGGAGCAGATCAGGCTTGACGCGCTGAAAGCCTCCGCCCCCGCGCTGATTTATGAAGAAGGCAACCTGATCAAGCGGGCGCTCAGGGATATGTTTACCAAAGAAATTTCCGAGATTATCATTGACGGCAACAACGCCTATCAGGCCGCCCGCAACTTTATGAAAATTTTGTCGCCGCACAGCATGAAAAAGCTGAAGTTCTGCAAACCGAACGATATTCCGCTGTTCCAGCGCTTTCAGGTGGAAGGGCAACTCGACAAACTGCACGACACCAACGTACAGCTTGAATCAGGCGGCTATCTGGTGATTAACCCGACCGAGGCGCTGGTTTCGATCGACGTCAACTCCGGCCGCGCCACCAAAGAAAAAGATCTGGAAGAAACCGCGCTAAAAACCAACCTGGAAGCCGCCGACGAAATCGCCAAGCAGCTCAGAATGCGCAATCTGGCCGGGCTGGTCGTGATTGACTTTATCGACATGGACGAGCCGAAAAACAATCAGGCGATCGAAAAACGGATGAAAGAGGCGATGAAAAAAGACCGCGCCCGCGTCCAGATCGGCAAGATGAGCTGTTTCGGCCTGCTTGAAATTTCCCGCCAGCGGATGCATTCTTCATTTTTTGAAAGCAATTATCAGGTCTGCCCGCACTGCCACGGACGGGGTATTGTCCGCACCGTTGAATCGGGCGCCGTATCCATACTGAGAACGATTGAAGAAGAAGGTATCAAAGGGCGTTCTTCCAAGATTGCGGTTTCTCTCCCGCGCGACGTGGCCGTTTATCTGTTGAACCAGAAAAGAAACGAGCTGGTCGCTATTGAGCAGCGTTACAAAATGCAGGTTATCATCTGCGCGGACGAAAGCATCAAGAACATTTCCGATTTCAAAATCGAAAGAACCAAAGCGGTGAAACCGGCCGCGGAGGAAACAGTCAAAGAAACGGCAGCCCCCGATTACCGGGAAAACACCGTTGCCGATGACGAAGAAGAAACGGCAGAAATCGAAGTGCCGGCCAATGAAAACGAGGCGTTGAAAGACGAAAACGAAAACGGCAATTTCCGCCGCCGGGGCGGACGACGTGAACGACGCGGCCGTTTTGACCGCCGCCGAGGAAACCGCCGGAGAAACGACGACAACAGAGACGAGCCGGCGGCCAAACAGGCGCATGAAGAACCGGTGCTGTTGTACAGCAGCCACGAAAGCATCAATACTTCGGAAGCGCTCCCGGCCGGAGAAGACAAACCGGAAAAAAGGAAAGTTGCATGGTGGAAAAAGCTTATCAACGGATAAACTGTTTTCTGAAAAAGGTGAAAAAACTGGCATGCAGTCTTGTGCTGCTGTCAGTTTTTTTAAATTGCGGAACGGCACGGGCCATTTCCCTCATCTCCGACGAAGAAACGGAAGTGTTTCTGCATCAGACGCTGCGGCCGGTGTTTCAGGCGGCGGGGGTAGCTTTTTACCCGGGGCAGATTTACATTGTCAACGACCGTACGCTGAACGCCTTTGTTACCGACGGCAACCGGATGTTCGTCAATATCGGCACCATCACCGCGGCAGACAGCCAGAATGAGCTGAGCGGCGTGCTGGCACATGAAACCGGACATATTCAGGGCGGGCATATTGTCCGCCATAAGATACAGGCGCAGGAGGTGCAAAGCGTCAGTCTGGCCTCAATGCTGGTCGGCGGACGGGCAGGCATTGCCGCCGGACGGGCGGATTTGAGCATTGCCGCCATTCTCGGCTCGCAAAGTTCGGCCATCAATTCGATGCTGACTTATCAGATCAGCGAGGAAAGGAGCGCGGACGAAGCGGCTGTCAAACTGTTGAAAAAAATCAACCAGTCGCCGGCCGGGATGCTTTCTTTTCTGGAAAAAATACAGCAGCGCAACAAAATGCAGGGGATTGCGGAACGTGATTATTACCGCACCCACCCGCTGACCGACGAGCGTATTTCCTTTGTAAAAAAAGCGGCGGCGGAATCTCCGGCGCCAAGACAGGGGCCGCAGGAAAAGGAATTTTTGCGGATTAAGGCCAAGCTCTTTGCCTATACGGAAGAGCCGGAACAGACATTTTTAAAATATCCGCTTTCCGATAACAGCATCCCCGCCCGTTATGCCCGGGCGATTGCCTGGTTCAAGCAGTTAAAAATGAAAGAGGCGGCGGACGCCGTCAATTCACTGATAGAAGACGAGCCGCAGAACCCGTATTTTTACGAACTGAAAGGGCAGATGATGCTTGAAACCGGGAAAATAAGCGAAGCCGTCGGCGCCTACCGGCAGGCCTTAAAACTGCGGCCGGCCTCGTCCCTGTTTAAGCTCAATCTGTCGCAGGCAATGCTTGAAAACAACCCTTCCGCGGCCGAACTGAAAGAAATCACGCAAATGCTGAATCAGGTGTTGATATACAACCCCAACAGCTATGCGTGGCTGATCCTGGCCCGCGCATACGGCATGACGGGCGATATGCCGAACTCCAATTATGCCGCAGCCGAATTCAGCCTGCTCAGCGGCGACATGAAAACCGCCAAAAGACAGGCCGAAAACGCCCTGAAATATGCTCCCTCACCCGCCTTAAAAATTAAAATCGATGATCTGCTGCTCAGGATCAAGCAACTGGAAAAAGAAGGACGGGCGGAGGAATTTTAAGAAAGAAATCCTTAACGTCGGATATCCGGAAAACACGGTCGTGTTTTCCGGATTTTTTTATTCTTTTTGCGGTAAAGGGCATTTTATTTTCCGGCGCTTTACTTTAACAATAACGGATAGTTCCAATGAATGTCTTGAACAAAAAGAAAAACAAACCCGTGCAGGTTTCCCCTTCCCCCGTCGACCGCGACATCGGTCGGCAGATTGCCCATTACCGCCGGCACTACCGGATTTCGCTTGAAGAGCTGGCCGCCCGCATCGGCGTCAGCGTCGAGCAGCTGCAAAAATACGAAGCGGGATACGACTGCGTTACCTGCAGCCAGCTTTGGCTGATAAGCTGTTTTCTTCGGGTGCCGATCATACATTTTTTTAAATACACCGGCTCCAAGTACAATCAACTCAACAACCAACTGGTCGGCTCAGGCAACAGTTTTATTGACGAAGAAGAAGAGAACTGCGCCTTTTTTCTCCGTTAGGCGGGGACAAATTTTAACCTGCCGCCCGGTCTTCCGCAGGCAGGGAAAATTCAGAGCACCTGCAGGATATTGCGGGCAATTTCCCGGTAGGCCTCGCTGTATGGGCTTTCCGGTTCGGCATAGACAATCGGGGTCCCGCCGTCGGCATAGCTGCGGATTTTGATGTTGAGCGGAATTTCTCCTAAAAACCTCTCGCCCAGACGTTCCGCCGTTTCGCGCGCGCCGTGCTCGCCGAAAACAAATTCCTTATGGCCGCATTCCGGGCAAAGATAGTAGCTCATATTTTCAACAATTCCCAAAATCGGCACCGATACTTTTTTAAACATATTTACGCCTTTGACCGCGTCAATCAGGGCGATGTCCTGCGGGGTGGAAACAATCACCGCGCCGTCGAGCCTGACCTGCTGAGCCAGAGTAATCTGAATATCGCCGGTGCCGGGCGGCATATCAATCACCATAATGTCGATATCGCCCCAGTTGACGTCGGTCAAAAGCTGCTGCAGAGCACCGCAGGCTTTGGGACCGCGCCAGATCAGCGGCGTGTCTTTGGCAATCAGACTGCCGATCGACATTGATTTCAGACCGAGATTTTCAAACGGTTCAAAAGTTTTGCCGTCGTAGGAAATCGGCGATACTTCTTCAAAACCCAGCATGGTCGGAACGGAAGGGCCGTATATGTCGGCATCAAACAAGGCGGTTTTCTGTCCGAGATCGGCCAGCGCCAACGCCAAATTGACAGCGGTGGTGGATTTGCCGACGCCGCCTTTGCCCGAAGCAACGGCAATGATTTTTTTGACACCCGCAATCTGCCAGTGCGTATCGTTTTCGTCGCGGCGGGCAGAGGTATAGACAACCGATACTTTCTCCACTCCCGGATGTTGCTTTAATGCTTTTTCCAACGCTTCCGCACGGCCGGCGTCTTCCGCTGCATTTACCAGCGTAACGATGGCACGGCCTTTAAAAACCCTGACGCTCTCAATCGTTTCGGGGGCAAAATACTGTCCGGCAATGCGGCGCAGTTCTTCTTCCATTGTTCTCTCCTGTTGATATTGTGGCATCATCAATTGTTTTTAGAATACATTTATATTATATATGGATTTAATGCAATATAATAAACTATGAGGTGTAAAATATGGCTGAAAACAAAAATCCGTGGGACGACAGCGACGACACCCCGTGGCAGGGCGAAGCCCGGCGGGAAAAAGTCGTTAAGTTCCGCCAGGTTAAAAACAACGGCGGCTTTAAGTTCGACGGCAGTTACAAGCTGATCATCGGCGCCGTTGCCGCGCTGTGGCTGGCTTCCGGTTTTTATCAGGTGCAAACCAACGAACAGGGGGTGGTTCTCCGTTTCGGGAAATATGTCGATACGACTCTTCCCGGACTGCACTACCATCTGCCCTACCCGATTGAAACCGTCAGCAAAGTCAGCATGACACAGGAACGGAGTATTAACCTCGGCGTTGCGGAAAGCAGCCGGGCCTCCAATGTTTCCCGCGCTTTTACCGAAAGCCATATGCTGACCGGCGACGAGAACATCGTTGACATCAACCTGACCGTAGTCTGGCGGATTAAAGACGCCAAAGATTACCTTTTCAGCATGCGCAGCCCGGATCAGACGGTCAGCGTTGCCGCCCAATCCGTTCTGCGTGAGATCGTCGGCCAGTCCAAAATGATGCCGATTATTTCCGGCGACCGCGGCAAAGTGGAAGAAGACACCAAACTTGAGCTGCAAAAAGTGCTCGACGACTTCCAGTCCGGCGTTGAAATCGTGCGTATCAAACTGCAAAAAGCCGACCCGCCGAAACAGGTGGTCGACGCTTTTAACGAAGTTCAGCGCGCCAAGGCCGATATGGAAAGATACAAAAACGAGGCTGAAGCCTACCGTAACGAAGTCGTTCCCAACGCCCGCGGTCAGGCTTCACAGATTTTGCAAAGCGCCGAGGCTTACAAAGAGGCCGTTGTCAACAAGGCAAAAGGTGAGGCAGAACGTTTCAACTCCGTTTATCAGGCCTATAAAAAAGGCAAAGACGTTACCGCAAAACGCCTTTATCTGGAAACAATGGAAAATGTCCTGAAAAACTCGGAAAAAGTTATTTTGGATCCGTCCGCAAAAGGCGGCAGCGTTCTGCCTCTTTTGCAGTTAAACACACCGAAATCCGCAAAAGGAGCCGCCGCCAATGAGTAAAATCCAATATGTATTAACCGTTCTGGCCGCCGTTGTGGTAATTACGGCCGCCGGCAGCATCTATACCGTCAACCAGGGCGAGCAGGCGCTGGTTCTGCAGTTCGGCCGGCCGGTCCGGGTGGTGAAAGAACCGGGCTTAAAGCTCAAAATCCCGATGATCCAGAACGTCGTCTTCTACGACGCCCGCCTGCTTAACCTCGATCCGCCGGCGCAGGAAGTGGTTTTGAATGACAAAAAACGTCTGGACGTGGACAGCTTTACCCGCTACCGGATCATTGATCCTTTGAAATTCTACGTTACCGTGCGTACCGAATATCAGGCTCAAAGCAAACTGGCGGAAATCGTCAATTCCTCCATCCGTAAAATTCTCGGCCGCAGCACCTTACAGGAACTGCTTTCGGAAAAACGGACGCAGATTATGAACGACATCAGCGCCGCGGTTAAGGTTGACGCCGAACAGATCGGGGTCAGCGTCGCCGACGTCAGAATCCGCCGTGCCGACCTGCCGCTTGAGGTTTTGCAGGCCATTAACGCCCGGATGAAGACGGAGCGGGAACGCGAAGCCAAAGAATTCCGCGCACAGGGATCACAGGAAGCGCAGAAAATCCGCGCCAGCGCAGATAAAGAAAAAACCATCATCCTGGCCGACGCCGAAAAACAGGCACAGATTATCCGCGGTCAGGGCGACGAGCAGGCCATTATGATCTGGAACAAGGCGGCCGGGCAAGATATGGAATTTTATTCCTTCTACCGCTCGCTTGAAGCTTATAACAATGCTCTTTCAGACGGGAACGCCTCTATGGTTTTGTCGCCGGAAAGCGAATTTTTCAAATTTTTCCGCCAATCTATGAGATAGGATAATGCACCGTTTACGATTGTTTCTGCTGATTATGACGTTTGTTGCCGGAACGGCCGTTCCGGCACAGGCTCAGTATGGTTTTCCCTCTTTTGCCGAACTGGCCGAAAAGCTGATCCCGACCGTGGTCAACATTTCCACCATTCAGCAGCCGGATCAGATCAACATTCCCTTTGAAGACGAGGGAGACGACGGCGAATATTATGACCCGCTCGAGGGCCGGGTTGCCCTCGGCTCCGGCTTTATCATCAGCGAAGACGGGTATATCATCACCAACTATCACGTCATCGAAAACGCAGAAGTCGTCAATGTGGTGCTGTTTGACAATACGGAAGTCGAAGCCGATATTATCGGCGGCGATGAAACGACCGATGTTGCCCTGATAAAAATTGAACCGCCGTTTGAACTCGACAAGGTAACTTTCGGCGATTCAGACTCTATCAGGGTCGGCGACTGGGTACTGGCCATCGGCAATCCTTTCGGGCTGGGCGGCAGCGTAACGGCCGGCATTGTTTCCGCCAAATCGCGGGATATTGAGGCCGGACCGTATGACAATTTCATCCAGACCGACGCCGCCATCAATCAGGGAAGCTCCGGCGGTCCGATGTTTAATACCAAAGGCGAAGCCATCGGCATTAACACGGCTTTGTTTTCCACCTCCGGCAATAACATGGGGATCGGCTTTGCAATTCCTATCAACACGGTGGAATGGATTGTCAAACAACTGGAACAAAGCGGCGAAGTCAAACGCGGCTGGATCGGCATCAGAGTACGGCCGAACTCCAAAAATCTGGCACGCAGTCTGAATTTGAAAGATGCGCAGGGAATCATCGTTTCAGGCATCACGGAAAACGGACCGGCGGCCAAAGCCGGCCTGCAGCCCGGTGATGTTATTATCAGCCTGGGCAAAAACGAAATCAACAGCTGTACGGATTTTTCCCGCCAGATTGCAGAAATGCCGGCCGGCAGCGAAGCGCAGCTCGTTATCTGGCGCAATCAGGAAATCGAACCGATTACGGTCAAAGTTGAAAATATGCCGAAATCGCCGAAAGCCGCCCCCAAAGAACAGGTTAAACCTGATTCCGAAAGCGGAATGATCCTTAAGGCGAGCGGGATGCTGCTTAAAGAAATCACCCCGGATATTATCAAGAATATGAATCTGGCACCGACTACCATGGGACTCCTGGTTGCCGGGGTCGAATTTGCAAGCGACGCCGACCGCAAAGGCATAAAACGCGGCGATATTATCATTAAGATGGATTTGAAAGACTGCGTTACCCTGCCGGCCGCACTTGAAATGATCCGGGAAGCACAGCAAAACCGGCGCCCGCTTCATCTGATGGTGCAAAACGCGGAGCAGGACGAAATTAACGTTATAGAGCTGGAACTGGAACCATGACACGAATAGATTTTTACCATCTGCAAAACTGCCGGCTGGAAGATGTTTTGCCCAAACTTTTGGAAAAAGCATATGACACCGGCAAAAAGGTTGTGGTAAAAATCGGCAACGAAGAACGGGTGGAGTTTTTAAACAGCCTGCTGTGGACTTATAACGATACTTCTTTTTTACCCCACGGCAGCAAAAAGGACGGTTTTGGCGAGTTGCAGCCGATCTGGCTGACCGCCGGCGATGACATTCCGAACGGGGCGGCATTTTTGTTTTTGGCCGATGGGGCACACGCCGATTGGGAAGAAATGAAAAATTTTGAACGCATATTCAATATTTTTGACGGGAATTCCGAAGAAAGTCTGGTACAGGCCAGACAATTATGGAAGAATTTGAAAAACCAAAAGGCAGACGTTTTCTATTGGCAACAAAACGAAAACGGCTCCTGGCAACAGAAAGGATAAGAAAATGGACAGGCTTTTTCTTCTCAAAAACAACTTAACGGAAATTACCGGTAATCGTTTTATCATAGATATGATGTATGCAACGCCCGACAATATTGTTATGCATCCGGTATATTGGGAAGTCGGTTTCGGCGACCGCGCTTTTATCCATGTGGATGCAGCGGTACGATTGCAGGAACTATCCGGAGAACTGGCCAAACTTAACCTGAAACTACGCATTCGCGATGCCTATCGTCCGCCGGTTGCACACCAGCGGATCTTGCAGCTGATCAATGTTGACGGACTTTTTGCCAGCCGCCCGGAAAACAGTCTGCATTGTTACGGCACGGCTCTTGACTGCTGCCTGACAGATGAAAAAGGACGGAATTTGAAATTTCCGACCGAAGTTGACGGTTATGAAAAAAAATACGCCAAGCAGATTGCCAAAGGCGACACGGAAGCTTTTTACAAACATCTGGAGAAAGCGCGGCAGGATTTTTGGGATACCCGCTATGCCGAAGAAATCAATAACCGGGAATTGTTGAAAAAGATCATGACTTCGGTCGGTTTTGAGACAATCAGCAGCGAGTGGTGGCACTTCCAGCTCCCGGGCGGAAAAGAAGACTATCCGATGATTGAATGGAAATAATCGACCGTTTCCATCTTAATACGGGAAAAGCCCCTGAGGGGGCTTTTCTTATTTTGTTTACTGCTTTTCTTCCTGCGGTTTTAACCTGATCAGCGTCATATCGGACGGCGCCAGCAGACGCATCGGCGGCCCCCAGTATCCGGCTCCGCGGGAAATGTACAATTTTCCTTCCGGCAATTCGTACAATCCGGCCAGATAGTTGTTTATCATCTTAACCGGGATATGGAACGGGAATATCTGTCCACCATGGGTATGCGCCGAAAGCTGCAAATCAAACCCATACCCCAGGTATTCACCGGCTTTGGACGGATTGTGAGAAAGCAGAATCTTGTAGGAATCGTCGGCAGCACCTTCCAGCAAACGGGGATATTCCTTTTTTGTATACCGCTGCGGGCCGTCGGGGATACCGGCAATATAAAGCGGCAGACCGTCTACGTTTTGCCCGTTTTCAGAGAGCCAGACAAATCCCATATTACGCAGCCCCCACTGGATCATAAACAGGCCGTTATAAAATTCGTGGTTTCCGGGAGAAAAATAGATGCCGTGAGGACTTTTCAGTTTTTTCAGCTCATCAAGATGGGCCGGTATCGCATCCATTCTGTCATCAATGATGTCTCCCGGCATAACGATCAGATCCGGCTGCTGAAGATTGATCTGCTCGACCATATCGGCAAACCATTTGACCGGTTTGGTGCGGTCGATATGCATATCGTTTACCTGCAATATTTTTATCTCGCGGTCAATTTTCGGAGAAACAATTTCAATTTCCCGGATTGCAGGCGTTTTGGTGCCGGCATAAAGGGCATAAAAAGCAACCAGAATCACACCGGCAAAAGTAATGATATTAGCTTTGGTCAGGGCGCCGACATTCATCGGGCTCCAACTGTCGGAAGCATGAGCGGACAATTTGGCCGCACCGTAAACCAACGCCCATAATATATCGCGCAGCAAAAGCACCGCAAACAGCAGAAAAGCAAACCCGAACAGAAAATAGCCGCAAAGGGAGAGAATATTATACAATTCTCCGTCTACCCATCCTTTGCTGCGGATAACTCCGAGGATTGCGGGCATGGTCCACGCCACCAGCAACAGGAAAAAAACAAGTATTTTGCTCCAAAGGGATATGTTGTTGTAACCACACAGCGTCCGTGCGCTGATCAATGATCCCGCCAGTGCGACGGTAAGCGAAAGGACAATGAAATACACGCTTCCTCCTTTTTTTTAAAAAAGATTATGACAAAGCGGCCGTTTTCCGGCGGCGATAAACACGTTTCGGCGTCTCCTCTGCCGAAGTCCGGTCGTCTGCAACCGCTTCGTCTGCCTTAGCATGACTGATTTCTATGATTTTAAAAGATTTACGAACTTTTTTGGCCGCAGGCATTTCTTCCGTTTTCTGTTGTTCTTCGGCAGAAGAAACGGTTGTTGCCGCAGTCGGATTTTCCTCTGCGGAGGAAACCGTATTTTCACAAACGGCCGGTTCCTTGTTTTCCGCTTTTTCCGGCGCGGAGGTTTCGCTTTCGGCGGTGCTGCGGTTATCGTTTGCTTCCGCCGCAGTCTGCCGGAGCTGGTTTTTGCGTTCGTTGATTTCGGTTACGATCTTGCGATAATGCTCGGCATACTGACGGAAAATCTCCGCGCTCACATAATCGTTGTTGCTTTGCGCGTCTTTGGCAAAATCGTTATAGCGTTTGATCAGTTCCAAAGCGGTGCCGTTTACCTTGCCGGCAATGGAATTGCTGTCAAATTTATAATTAAGGGAATAAATCGTGCTTGTATTTGTGCTGCTGTTGTTGCTGCGATACTTGTTGTTTATTTTTTTCATACTTATACCATAAAACACCAGGTTAAAGAGCGGCGGGACAAAGTCCGGACACTCCGAAATAAAATTGTTCTTTATCGTTCTGTTTTGGAAATAAAAAACGCTGACTATCCTTTATCTAATGAGCGTTACAAGGGCATAATACAAATATTTTTGATAATTGCAAATTATTTTTTCATAATTACACAACGTTTTACGCCGCTTAAGTCTTTTATTATGCCGGACGGATGCCAGCCCGCGGCGGCAAAAATATCTGCAACCGCTTCCGCCTGCCCGCAGCCGACTTCCAAAACGATGTAACCGCCCTCTTCCAGCCAGCCGCCGGCAACGGAGGCAATCTGCCGGTAATGATCCAGACCGTCGGCTCCGCCGTCAAGCGCCGACAGAGGATCGTAGTTTTTGACTTCAGGATCCAATTTTGCAATATCGGCGCTCGGAATATATGGAGGATTGCTGATGATCAGGTCAAACTTTTCTTTAAAAATATCTTTGAAATAATCAAACAAAAGCAGGCGGGTTCTTTTTTCAACTTCCAACAATCGGGCATTTCCCGCCGCAACCGCCAAAGCCGCCGGAGAGATATCGGCTCCCGTTCCGGAAAGCATCGGAAAGTCGGCTAAAAGCGACAAAAGCAGGCAACCGGAACCGACCCCTAATTCCAAAACGGAATGCATATTTTTTTCCGTTATCAGGGCGGCCGCCGTTTCCACCAATATTTCGCTGTCCGGACGCGGGCTTAAAACCTGATTGTTGACAATAAAGCCGTATTTGTAAAATTCCCGCCGACCCAAAATTTTATCCAGGGGTTCGTGCCGCAGACGGCGGTCAAGCAACAGACGAGCCTTTTCTTTTTGCCCGGGCGTCAGCGTCTGCTGCGGGTCGTACATATTGGCCGGACAACCGACGACAAAAGCCAGCAACAACCGGGCTTCCAGCCGCGGCGACGCAATGCCTGCGGCCGCAAGTTCCCGGACTGTTTCATTAAAGAAAGAATCGGCCATAAAAGGTTAGTCTTTCATCGTTTTGAAAGGGTTGACAAAGATGTTGTTCTTTTTGATTTTTCTGACTTTTTTTATGCGTTCGTCCATCCGCTCCTGCATACCGTCCAAAGGTTCGGACGGCGAAAAGTCTTTTTTGAACTCAAATCCCATCACGGAGGTTTCTTCCATTTCTCCGGTAAATTCAAATTCTTTCTGGCTTTTCTTAACCGCCATATCTTTTCTCTCAGGCAGCATCCAGTTGGCCGGCGGCAACCTTTTCCTTAACCAGCGCCGACAAATGCTCGAAAGCCTTTTTCTCAATCTGCCGGATACGCTCCCGGCTGACGCCGAATTTGGCGCCGATCTCTTCCAGAGTTTCAGGATTTTCCGTCAGCATGCGGCTGCGAATGATATATGCTTCACGCTCGGAAAGGCTGTCCAGGCATTGCTGCAATATTTTGCGTTTTTGCGCCGCTTCCTGTTTGCAGGCAAGCGAGGCCTCAAGGTTTTGCCGCTTGTCGACCAGCATATCAATTTTTTCGCGCTCGTCGTCGGCGTCGCCCACCGTTACATTCAGCGATGTGTCGCCGCCAAGACGCTGATTCATCTCGATCACGTCTTTTTCGTCAACCACCAATTCGTTGGCAATTTGTTTAACGACAACCGGTTCCAGCTCTTTGTTTTCGTAAATGCCGAGCTTTGCCTTAATCCGGCCCAGATTATAAAACAGCTTTTTCTGGGCGGCAACCGTGCCTATTTTTACCAGCGACCAGGAACGCAGGATATAATCGTTAATCGCCGCTTTAATCCACCAAATGGCATAGGTTGAAAGACGGACTTTCTTTTCCAGGTCAAACTTTTTAACCGCCTGCATCAGGCCGATATTGGCCTCGGAAATAAGATCAGCCAACGGCAGGCCATAGTGGCGGTATGTCAGGGCAATTTTGGCGGCCAGGCGCAAATGTGAAAGCATCAGCCGGTGCGCGGCCTCAAGGTTGTGATTTTGCTTGAAGTCGATGATCAGAGCCTGCTCCTCTTCCTCGCTTAAAACGGGGAAAGATTTTATTTTTTCAAAATAAGAAAGCAAACCGCCGCTGTCCGGCAGGGCAGGAAGCTGTGCGGCTTTGTTGATAACCATAACCGAAGAGCTTTTATTCATTCTTCATTCACCATCCTTCTTAACACAAGCCCAAATTATATCCTTTTTTTCTATTTTTTCAATAGGAAGTTTTAAAAAAACAACGCTCTTTGTTTTTAATTTTTTTCAGTCTCCGCAGGCGCCGCGGGAGCTTGTTGTTCCGCCGGTTTCGGTTTTGCTACCGGTTTTGTTTCCGGTTCCGCAACCGGCTCGGTTTCAGCAGGCCGGTTGTTATCCGCGGCAGCATCTTCCGTTTTTAATGCCCGGCTTTCCGCCGGCGGCTCGTAGTAAACGGAAAATTCATTGCCGCTTTCGGGAGCCGGCACAAAATTCAGAATCTGTACCCGGGTGCCTGTTCCTTCCGGATACATCAGGAGATAGATGTCCGTCCCTCGGTTGCCGCGACACAAACGCATCTCACTTTCATCAATTTTATAATTGATTTTGGTCATAATCAGTTCAC
This sequence comes from uncultured Alphaproteobacteria bacterium, assembly GCA_944390375.1. Lineage (GTDB taxonomy): Bacteria > Pseudomonadota > Alphaproteobacteria > RF32 > CAG-239 > JAFUYI01. Next base: position 22,031 of record CALXPZ010000103.1, read on the forward strand.
GAGCGACTTCATAATTTGAAGCATTATCAAAATCCGCAACGGGAACTTCTTCAAACCATTTTAAATTTTTAAGCAACAGCGCCTGTTTTCTGCGGCTGACAATGCTTGCGGCCGGGTGCGCCTGCTGGTATTCCCTGACCAAAGCGGCAACCTCATTTAGCATCCGGCTGTCACCGCAGGACGGAAGCTCTGCCCCGACAGCCTTTTCTTCAGGCTTGGGAGCAAAGATGACAACGCCGATTTCGTCTTCCGCACGGGCGGCGGACGAAAACAAAAGCGCTGCCAAAACAACAGACCAATAGCGCACCACTCTTTATCTCCTTAAAAGTTGACCGATTTCGGCGTTCTCGGAAACGGAATGACATCACGGATGTTGCCGATTCCGGTAACCAGCAGCATCATCCGTTCAAAACCCAGCCCGAATCCGGCATGAGGCACCGTGCCGTAGCGACGGGAATCGAGATACCATTCATAATCGGCCTCGGTCATCCCCATTTCTTCAATACGTTTGAGCAAAACATCCAGCCGCTCTTCACGCTGGGAACCGCCGATCAGTTCGCCGATACCAGGCACCAGCACATCCATGGCGGCAACCGTTTTGCCGTCATCGTTCAAGCGCATGTAGAAAGCTTTGATTTCCTTCGGATAATCGCGGACGATCACCGGCCGTTTGAAATGCTTTTCCGCCAGAAAGCGCTCGTGCTCGGTCTGCATATCGACACCGTATTCCGGCTTATATTCAAAATGCTCGCCCGATTTTTGCATGATTTCGATCGCTTCCGTATAAGTGATGCGGGCAAAATCGTTGTTAACGATCGTTTCCAACGTGTTTTTCAAACCCGGCGCCACAAATTTTTCAAACAATTCCAGGTCTTCCGGGCAATGTTCCATGATATGTTTAACGCAGTAACGCACCATATCTTCGGCCAGATCCATATCATCATAAATGTCGGCAAAGGCCATTTCCGGCTCAATCATCCAGAATTCCGCAGCGTGGCGAGTGGTGTTGGAATTTTCCGCGCGAAAAGTGGGGCCGAAAGTATAAATATCGCCGAGAGCCATGGCATACATTTCGCCGTTAAGCTGTCCGGATACCGTCAGCCTTGCCTCTTTTCCGAAAAAGTCTTTGGAATAATCCACTTTCCCGTCGGAGGTTTTGGGCAGGTTGTTCAAATCAAGCGTTGTTACCTGAAACATCTCGCCCGCACCTTCGCAGTCGGAAGCGGTGATAATCGGCGTATGCACATAGCGGAATCCGCGTTCGTGGAAAAAGCTGTGAATGGCATAAGAAAGCTCCGAACGAATACGAAAAGCGGCACCGTATTTGTTGGTGCGCGGCCGCAGATGGGCGATTGTGCGCAGATATTCGTCGGTGTGTTTTTTCTTTTGCAGCGGATAAGTATCGTCTGCCAGACCGTAAATTTCAATTTTTTCGGCTTTGATTTCATATTTCTGGCTGCCGCCTTGCGAGGGCACCAGCGCGCCGCTGACGGCTACCGACGAACCGGTTGTCAGCTTTTTTACGTCATCTTCGTAATTGGGCAAATTGCTGCCGGCGATAACCTGAATATTTTTCAGGCAGGAGCCGTCATTTACCTCGATAAAAGAAAAATCTTTCGCATCGCGGCGCGTTTTTACCCAGCCTTTGACCAAAACTTCCGGCAAAGGCGTTTCCGAAGACAACAATTTTGCAACCTTGGTTCTTTTCAACATTTTATTTTTCCCGTCAAAAGTTATTTTTTTGCTTGGCGCAATATATAACAGTTTGCAGCTTTTGGCAATAGTCCGTCATTGACAAAAAAAAATCTGTAGATAATATATGTAATCAAAGCTTTTTTTGTATCAACTTGCGGAGAAAAAGAATGAAAAAATTTGCACTTTTCCTGCTTCTGCCGTTGATGGCTGCCATAGCAGGCTGCGCGGCCCAAATCGGCGCCAACCAATATGATTCGTCCGCCGTCGGTTCGGTTAACCGTGCCCGTGTCGGAACGATTGTTTCCGTCCGTCAGATTACGGTTGCCGACAGCGACAATTCGCTCGGCACCGCTATCGGAGGCATTGCCGGCGGGGTAGCCGGTTCTCAGATCGGCAAAGGCAATACGGCGGCCGTTCTCGGTGCCGTCGGCGGGGCTTTGGTCGGCGGGGCGGCGGGCAATCTTGCCCAGCGCGGTCTTTCCAGCCAGAGCGGTTACGAATATGTTGTCCAGCTTGACGGCGGCGGGCTGGTTACCGTTACCCAGGGCAGCGACGTGCTGATGGCAGTCGGCCAGCGTTGCATGGTTCTTTACGGCAGCGGCTCGGATCGCGCCCGGATTGTTCCCTACAACGGATATTAAGATATGGGCAGCCGGTTTGAAATTGCTGCCAAAAACCTGTATGAATTAGACGGGGCGTCGCCGCCATGGCAGACTGCCCCGTCTGTTTTTGACGAATATGTCTTAAGCGCCCCGGATCTCGGAGAACGCCATTTTGCTCCTTTTTGCCGTGTCTTCGGCCGCTGGGTCAGCAGGCTTGAAGAAGCAGACTACAATGCGGCCGAACTGGCGCTTGCCCGCAGAGTCTTGCTGTACCCAAAAGAAACCGATATTTTTGATGAACTGCGACAGGAGGTTTTCCGCGGAGATGTCGCGGGGCTGGAAAAAATTGCCCGCGCCATCGGTGATAATGCCGACCGCAGACAAACCGTCTGCTCCGGTTTTGACAAGCGCACGCGGCAGTTTTTTGCCCGTCAGATTTGGGGACATTCTTTTACCGATGAAGAAATATCCCGACTGCAAGGCATTCTCCGGCGTCAGTGCGCTCATCCGCGGATAGAAGAAACCCTGCGGGCATCGGCGGAAGAAGTTGCATTCATCCAGCGCCGGAAAAGAAACCGGGATATTCACACCATAAACCGCTGGGCATATGCTTTTGCCTCGGATGACCTGTTGAAAAAACTTTCGTTTCGTAACACATACATTAATATCGCCTATGAACGTCTGGTGCGCCAGCACGATACCAAAGACATCAATCCCGACGTTCTGTTTAACCGCCATCGGCTGGAAGTGCAGCGAAAAATCAAAGACCTGACCGGTCGCAAGGATGCCAAAGGCAAAGAAATTTGCCGCAAATACGCCATCAACAAAGTCTATAAGGCCGTTGCCGGTCAAGACAAATTTAAGCTCGAATGTGTTGTCCGCGCCCTTGAAAAATACCGTAGTGAGGAGTTTTATCACGATACCGCCGTTATACTCAAAGCCCTTGACGGCGGAGACAAGAACCGCAACGTACTGCTGCCGGGAAAGCTTGCCGACCGTGAAAGATAAAATTTTCTATCTTATTGAACAAACGTTGTTTTATTTTATTTTTGTATTTCTTTTCACGGCTTTTGATAAAAAATTTTAATTTTCCTGAAAATAATGCTTGACCTTTATTTTTTTTATCTGTATATATGCACCTAGTTTTTGATGACCCCATCGTCTAGCGGTTAGGACATCACCCTTTCACGGTGGTAACACGAGTTCGAGTCTCGTTGGGGTCGCCATTTTTTCAAGCCCGTTTGTTGTAACGGGCTTTTCTTTTTGTTTCCTGCCGTTATTTCTATCATATATTGCAAGCAGCTGATTTTTATGCTACAATTAAAAAATCAATAAAAAAGGACATTAATAATGGAAATAGCGGATTTTAAGAATTTTGAACAATTTTTGGTGTACACTAAACAGCATGCCGAAGAAATGCAACATTGGTCCATGGAACAACATCAGAAATTTAGTGAAAAAGTATGGAAATTGCGTGAAGAAAACCCTGAATTTCGCCAGAAGTATGATAATTGGGTTAAGCGACTGGAGGCTTCCTCCAAAAAGAAACAAGCCATTGCCATCGGCGGAACGGGCGATGAACAAGCTTATTCTCAAGCTAAATTTAAACTATTAAAATTAAGGGAAAATTTAAATAAAGATAAAATACAAAATTCGGCAGAATCCGAAACAGATAAAACAGATAAAAAATCTCAAAATACACCGTCGGATATTGTCATCTTAAATAAAAAGAAAAAACAATATACAATTTAGTTTTTAAAACCTCAGAGCCGGACATTATTTTATGTAAAACAGTTCGCAAGTCATAAGTTAAGCGTCTGCATTTTGAAGCCCGTTTTTAGTGACGGGCTTTTTTACCGTATTGAATGGATGGTTTGCGATGCCGGTTTGCGACGAAAAAGGCGGAGAAAATAAACCGCATCCTTGTACAAAAACACTCCGGCGGACGACAAAACGGCAAAGATGTTAATTAAACACTTATCCCCTTTATCCGTTTGGAAACAGCCAACACAAGTGTATGCCCGACTTTAGTCTTCGCGTCCCCTGTTTTTAATTATGATCGGTAACGGGTCGATTTTTATCGGCCGAGGGGTATTGGGCATATCAATTTTCAGGGCATCCTGCGCCATTTTGGTCGTATTGATAAAGCGCTGTTCCATCATTTTTTGCTGATAGCGATCAATTTTCTGTTCGTGTTCCTGAATTTTTTTCTTAATCCCCTCGTAAAAGCGCAAATTATTGGTCAGATCAAACATTTCCGTAACCATTTTTAGCGTCAGATAGTCATATTTTGCCATTTTGTCGGCATGAGCGCGGGCGGCCGGTCCCAAAACTCTGGCATTGGTAATATTGGTTGCCGAAGATACATTGTTCAGCATTTGCAATTTCAGCATCATCGGCTTGTTCGTCAATGTTCCGTGTCCTTTGGCAATCATCTCGCTTAAGGCCGCGGCAATGACGACCGGACGCACTTTGGTCAAATCGACGTTTGCACCGTTTACCTGCTTAATTTTTTGGTTAAGGCGGTTTAAATTTCCTCCTCTGCCGATACCATAGAAAATCAGGGCATATTGCTCCTGAAAATCAAGACTGCTTTCAACATCGCTGCGGCAGACACGTTGATACATCCGGTTAAAAGCTGCTCGGTTATTCAGATTTTTTATATTTCTTTTTAAGTTCAGAAATTCTTTGCTGACAAATATTTCTTTCAGCTCTTCCGGTGAGGCTATGGTGCTGTCATTATGATAAATCTGACGACGGATCTTTTCCGCTTCCGCTTTATGATCTCCGTTTATCATCTGTTCCGCCAGGCGAACGATTTTTTCATTATTGCTGCAATACATCAGCACGATTGACTGCTTGGT
>CALXPZ010000104.1 GCA_944390375.1 uncultured Alphaproteobacteria bacterium
CGGCGAGGCCTCGACGGGAGAAAAACTGCTGTGCGCCGAAGATGACACGCAAGCGGCGGCTTTGGCCGAAAAGCTGGACGGCTTTAATGCCCTGAGAAAAGAAATTGAGGCTTATGTGCTGCTACAGGCCATTGAAATTCTGGAAGGAACACCGCAATCGTATCCGATTGCCTTTGTTTACGGCAAAGACTGGCACCAGGGGGTTATCGGCATCGTGGCCGGGAAATTGAAAGAGCGCTATAATCTACCGTCTTTTGTGATGTCGATTGAGGCTGATGAAGTCAAAGGTTCCGCCCGATCGGTACCCGGTCTTAATATCGGCGCACTGGTAATGGCAGCCAAGGAAAAAGGACTGCTCACCAAAGGAGGCGGGCACAACATGGCGGCGGGTTTTTCGTTGAAAGAAGAAAATCTGGAAGCCTTCCGGCAATTTGCCGGAGAATATGCCGAACAATATCTGGGAAAAGAAGAAATCGTGCCTACGTTGGAAATAGACGGCTGTATCAGTCTGCCGGCGGCAACGACCGAATTTGCCGACAGTCTGTCTTTGCTTGAACCGTTCGGCGCGGGGAACCCGGAACCCCGGCTGTTGCTTTCTAACGTGCGGATTGTCAGGGCGGATATTGTCGGCAGCGGGCATATCCGGTGTATATTGGGGGCACTTGACGGCGGCAGTTTGAAAGCGATTGCCTTCCGGGCGGCGGATTCCGAAATGGGGAAAGCCCTGCTTGCCAGACGGGGAGAATGCTTTGATTTGGCCGGAAACCTGAGAAAAGATACCTGGATGGGGCGGACGCAGGTTCAATTTGTTATAGAAGATGCCATGAGAGGTAAAAATGTCTGAAGAAAACAAGAAAGAAAAAATCAGGGCGAGGGCGATCAACATCCGTAATATCCGGGAAAAAGAGCAACGTGTTTTTATGAAACTCGGCGCCAAACTGAGGGCTTATTTTTTTACAGGTATTCTGGTAACGGCACCGGTTTCGATCACTTTTTACATGGCGTATAAAGTTATTCTCTGGATTGACGCCGGGGTCGGCCGACTGCTGCCGCCGCAGTTTAAGTCTTATTATTACGATCTGCCGTTCACAATTCCCGGACTGGGCGTGATCGTGCTGATTATTTCAATGATTGTCATCGGTATGTTTGCAGCCGGTTTCGTCGGCGGTTTCTTTATCCGCCTCGGCGACTGGATGATGAAAAAAATGCCGGTGGTTTCAAGCGTCTATTCTTTGCTTAAACAGATTTTTGAAACTTTCCTTTCCAACAAAAGTCAGGCTTTTCGCCAGGTGGTTCTGTTCGAGTATCCGCGTAAAGGAATCTGGATACTCGGGTTTGTCAGCACGGATACGGGCGGAGAGGTCAAAAAAATCCTCGATCGGGATATGTTGAATGTGTTTGTTCCGACCACGCCGAACCCGACTTCGGGCTTTTTGATTTTTGTACCGCGGGAAGACGTGGTCTTTTTGGACATGAGCGTCGAAGCAGGGCTGAAGTTTGTTATTTCCGGCGGAATCGTGGCGCCTGAAGAGGCTAAAAAGAAAGTAAAAAACGGCGTTTTAAAGGCGGATAAAACCAATTGACAACTGATGTCTGAGGTAATAGTCTTTAACCGTTATAAACTATTATTCAGATATTATGGAAAATACTGCCCAAAAAACAAGACAGGCACAACTTAAGAAAAAACAGTGCCTGTGCAGCGAGCTTTCAGACGAAGAGCTGAAACTGTTTGCAAAAAGGATTAAACCCGTTTGTCGTTTTATTGACGGCCGGTTTAATTATTTGTTGAGAGAACCCGATCTGGAAGGGTTATACTGGATAACACCGATATCCGTCAATCAACCGATTTTCTTTGATCCGCAGCCGATAAAGCCGGTTGAGGGACTGCAATATCTGTGTTCGGCGGATACTTTCCATTCATACGGGTATTTCGGAGTGCCGCGGCCGACGATTAAAGACGTTTTGTGCCAGCTTCCCGTTTCGGTCAGGGAAAAAGCGGTTGCTTTTGAAGTCGTTCTTCCGACCTTGGACTGGAGCGTTGTGGACGGCCGGCGGCAAAAACATTTTTTGCTGACGCATTTTTTTGCCGGACAACTGCCGGAAGAAATTGCCGCTCAGGAAGTTCTTACCGCCCTTTAGGCGTTGTTTTAAAAAAACTCCGGATATTCGGAGTTTTTTTTATAAAGATAATGCTTGATTTTTTTTAAAAATTATATTACATTGCCTTCACTTCCGGAAATGCGGGCAGAAAATGCCCCGCCTGAAAAAGTTGTTTTTCAAGGACTACCGGGACAATAATACAATAAAATCAATTCAGGGAAAAATTTAATGAAGAGCATTGTAAAAGCAAAGAAAAAAACAAACCGCAGTTTGCACGCCAATTTGTGGGGCGATCCGAAAAGCCCGTTTCTGAAACGTGAATACGGTCCGGGGCAGCACGGCGCCCGCAAGAAAAAACTGACCGACTACGGCGAACAGCTGCTGGCAAAACAGAGATTGAAAACCTACTATGGCAACGTATCGGAAAAACAGTTCCACAAATATTATGTTGAAGCCGTCAGAAGACGCGGCGACGCTGCCGAAAACCTGATCGGTATTTTGGAATCCCGCTTGGATAACCTGGTTTTCAAAGCTAAATTCGTACCGAGCATTTTTGCCGCACGTCAGTTTGTTAACCACGGTCATATCCTGGTTAACGGCAAAAAGGTCAATATTCCTTCTTATATGGTTAAGGCCGGCGATATTATTTCCGTTAAAGAAAAAGCTCAGCAGATGCCGATGGTAACAGCTTCGCTGGAATCTAACCTGCATGAAGTTCCTTCTTATCTGGAAGCCGATTCAAAATTCAGCGTAAAATATGCTTTCGTTCCGAAGTTTGCTGATGTTCCTTATGCTTCCGTTATGGAACCGAACCTGGTTATCGAGTTCTACTCCAGATAACGGGAAGAAAAATCCGGAAAAGGACAAAAACCTCAGGATTGTGTGCAATCTTGGGGTTTTTTGCTTTAAATATCACGGCAAGTATGTTTATATTGTTTTATATTTTGCCAATCATTTATCATAAGGAAGCCGAGACATGAACGACGCCACAGCCAATCCTATCGAAGTCAGTTCTCTAACACACCCTTTCCGCAAAAAAACGGTAGTTCCGCCGAAAAAGAAAAAAAGCCCCAGTAAATTATGGAGCTATCTTTTTAATTATCTGGCCTGCTGCCTGATCACCTTTTCGTTGCTCGGCATCAACTTCGTTTTGTTTGCGTCTTCGGGACCGATTAATATTTTTCAGGGAATCAACAGCCTGCGTCCGGAAATCCTTTATACGCTTATCGGGATTGCTGCCGTTATTTTCGTCGTTTATTTCTGTTTGTCTTTTTTGAGCATCATTCTTTATCTGTTAACCGCCCTTGTAACCGGGCTCTTTACATTTGCCATGGTTTCCCAATTTGCCAATTTCAATACCGGAGACAGCGGCTCCGGGACATACGGCGCCGTGGTTGCGGGTGTGGTCGTTTTTGCCATACTGGCCTTAACTCCGAAACGGATCAAGGCGCTTTTGGTTTTGACGGCCGTTTTTTGTTTCGGTGCCGTCCTGGTTAACCAAAATCAGGATAAGAGCGAGTTTATAATCGATCCGGATATGCCGCCGGCATTGGTCCAAACGGCAGAATCGGATGTTCCAAGCGAAAAGCGGGTAACCGTTATGATCGCTAATGCCCCGTCGTACAGTTATCTTTACAGTCTGGAAAAAAATGAGGCGGCGGAACTCTATAAGCAGCAACTGATGAAAATAATGTTCGGTTTTTATGCCAAAAACGGCTTTAAGCTTTATCCTAACGCCTATGTAACCAACAACAACCAGTTTATTAACGCTGCCCGCAACCTTAATTATACGGCGGACGAAAAAACATCGTTTCTGCAGAACCAGGTTTTGCGGGAAGGGTATTGGCAGTTTAAAAACCGGGAAGATTATGAAGCTTATCTGAAAGATAATGTTGTTTATGACAAACTAAAAGAAAAAGGCTACAAAATCAGCGCTTATCAATCGCACGGTGTTCATTTGTGCAATCAGAACAACAAGTCCGCGGTCAACCGCTGCGTCAGCAAGATAAACTTCCCTTTTAACATTGACAGCGTACAGATGTCGATGGCCGATAAAATTCAGATTCTTCTGGTTCAGTGGCTGGAAAGCACCGGTTGGTTTGCAAACGAAACCTTTATGGAAAAGGTTTACGAATACATGAAACCGATGTTTAATCCGTCCAAAACACCGGTCGTCGGCATTACTTATCGAAAACTGTATGTTATCAATTCATTCAAAAATCTTGATCTGATGTTGTCTGATATGGCGCGAGACAAGGGAGCGCAAGCTTATTTTGTTTATCTTGATCTGCCGTCGGATATGTTCGTCTATGACGATATGTGTCGTTTGAAACCGTTGTCCGAGTGGCTACCCAAATATAACCAGCCCTGGGCCGAAAATAAAAATTTCCTCGAAAAGAGAAATGCTTACCTGAAACAGACCATGTGCCTTTTCGGTCAGTTGGAAAAAATGATGCAGGAAATTCAGAAAATGCCTGACGGTGCAAGAACAACCGTTGTTATCGAGGGCTTGTCCGGTGTTGATGATCTGATCGGATCGGACAATCAGAACCTGGCAGACAGGTTCCGCAACGGACAAATGGTCGCTCTGGCCATCAAACAACCGGGAAGTCGGCAGTTTGTGATCAACAAATCTATTTGTCCGGTTGAGGAAATCTTATACAATCAGTTTGAAAATGGTCCGAAATGCACGGAATTCGGTCGTACGACGCTGTCAAAAAGTACGAAAAAATCCATAAAGGAAGATATTAATGCCGTTGTGTTTACCAATGAGATTGCACAGGAATCTTTGCAAGAGTTTAACAGCTGGTATCAAAAATGGAGCAAAATCAATTATCGCGAACCGATAAAACCGTTGCTTCAGCCATCTTCAAAGACGTCGGTCGAAAAAGCGGAAAACATTATCCCTCCGGCTACACAACCGGCACTTACGGAAGAGCAAAATGCAGAGCTTCCGGCCGTAAACGGGGGCGAACCTGTCTCCGCGGCCGAAGACAATGTTGAAAGCCCGGCGGAAGCAAACGAGAAAAACAGTGCGGCAGAGTAGGATACATAAGCCGACGAAAAACGGCCCCTTATTGCAAAAATGGCATATTTTCTGCCAAAACAAACGAGCCAAAATATCTCTTTTTCTGCTTTTGTTTTTGGTGGTTCTCAGTCTGTTTGCCGATGTTTTGGCAAATGACAAGCCGCTGTTGGTGCGTTATGACGGCAAATGGTATTTTCCGCTTGTTGCCACATATACGGATTTGGATTTCGGCGGTGATTTTCCGACGCCGGCCGATTATGCAGATCCGTATATCCGAAACAATATAGAGCAAAACGGCTGGATGCTGATGCCGCCGGTTCCGTTTTCTTTCAATACGGTTGATATGGAGATGGATGAGCCGACCCCGGCCGCACCTTCAAAGCGCCACTGGCTCGGAACCGATGATGAGGGCAGGGACATCGTGGCACGGATTTTGTACGGACTGCGCTTGTCTTTAGCTTTTGCATTCCTGCTGACGCTGATTTCTTCTGCCGTCGGGATTACCGCGGGAGCCGTGCAGGGTTATTTCGGCGGAAAACTGGATATTTTTATGCAACGTTTTATAGAAATATGGGAATCTTTGCCGCAACTCTTTATTTTGATTATCGTTTCCAGCATTTTTCTGCCTTCGTTTTGGACGTTATTGGTGATTTTGCTTTTTTTCTCGTGGACTTCGCTGACCGGTATGGTGCGGGCGGAATTTATGCGGACGCGCAATTTTGAGTTTGTTAAGGCGGCACGCGTTATGGGCGTGGGAAACCGGCGGATTATTTATCGTCATATCCTGCCCAATGCGCTTGTTTCCGCTATCACTTTTATTCCGTTTATTATGTCGGAAGCGATTGTGTCATTGACAGCGCTTGACTTTCTGGGGCTGGGACTTTCGCATGAATATCCTTCGCTCGGCGATCTGGTTCGGCAGGGCAAAGATAATTTGCAGGCGCCCTGGATCGGAATTTCCATATTTATTGTCCTGTCGGTTTTGCTGACGGCGCTGATCTTTGTGGGCGAGGGGGTGCGTGATATGCTGGATACAAGGAAAAACCGCCGATGAGTATGCTTGAGGTGCAAAATCTTTCGATTATGTTCAAAAACGGCGACGGAAGCGAAAAAACAGCGGCCGAAAATATTTCTTTTACCCTTGATCCAGGAGAAGTTCTCGGAATAGTCGGTGAATCGGGATCGGGAAAATCGGTAACCGCACTGGCTTTGCTGGGGCTGCTGCCTTTTCCTAAAGCCAGGCTGGGAGAAGAAAGTTCCATAAAATTTGATGGGCTGGAACTGGCCGGATTGAATGACAACCTTTTCAGAAAAATCCGCGGCAACCGGATTGCCTATATTTTCCAAGAACCGATGTCATCGCTTAATCCGCTACATACCATCGAAAAACAAATAGCCGAAACTCTGGTGCTTCACCGTGGACTGGACGAGAAAAACGCCCGGAAAGAAGTTTTGCGGTTGCTGAAACTGACAGGCATCCAAAATGCGGAAAAACGGATGAAAGCTTATCCGTTTGAACTTTCCGGCGGGCAAAGACAGCGGGTGATGATTGCCATGGCGATTGCCAACAATCCGGATATATTAGTTGCCGACGAACCGACAACGGCCCTTGACGTAACGGTTCAGGAACAGATTATTAACCTGTTGATCGAACTGAAACAAAAACTGAATATGTCCGTTATTTTTATCAGCCATGATCTGAATGTTATCCGCCGGATAGCAGACCGGGTGCTGGTGATGAAAGACGGCAAAATAGTTGAACAGGGAGAAATCAGGCAGGTATTCGAGCATCCCGTCCATCGTTATACCAAAGATTTAATAAATGCTCATATGTTGATGAAAAACAACAATAAATCCGGTGATGTGCTGTTGTGTGCGGAACATATCCGGGTTACTTTCCCCCTTAAGAAAAATTTGTGGGGAAGGGTGATTGAAGAGCTGAAAGCGGTTGACGATGTTTCTTTTGAACTGCGGCAGGGGACTACCCTCGGCATTGTGGGAGAGTCCGGTTCCGGAAAAACGACGCTTGGGCAGGCGATTGTCGGTTTGAACAAATATACAGGAAAAATATTTTTTGAAAACAGGGAATTGGGAACGGCAAACGTCAAAGAACGCCGGAAGCTGAGCAAAAATATTCAGATTGTTTTTCAGGATCCTTACAATTCGCTGAATCCCAGAATGAATGTAGAAGAGATTGTCAGTGAGGGACTGTTGGTGCATTATCCGGATTTGACAAGCGAAGAACGCCGGCAAAAAGTGCTGCAAGTGCTTGAAGAAACAGGGTTAAATGAAGATGATACGGTGAAATATCCTCATGAGTTTTCCGGCGGGCAAAGGCAGCGGATTGCCATTGCGAGGGCACTTATCTTGGAGCCGAAGCTGTTGATTTTGGACGAGCCGACTTCGGCGCTTGATGTTACCATTCAGGCACAGATCATCAAATTGTTGCAGGAAATTCAACAAAAGCGAAATTTAAGCTATATTTTTATTTCTCACGATATGGGAGCCGTGCGGGCTATGTCAGACCGGATTTTGGTTATGAAAGACGGTAAAATGGTTGAAAGCGGCAGTCGTGATGATATTTTCGGGAACCCGCGCAAAGCATATACACAGAAATTGATTGCCGCGGCAGTTTAACGACAAACGGCAGGCGGTTTTTGAGCCTGATTTCAACAAAACATTTTTGAAATTCATAATTGGGCAAAAAATAACTCATAAAATGTGCTTTCAAAACGAATAGAACGCTGTTTTACATCGTATTGTCAATATGTTATGCGTTAATATCAAACTATACATAATATAGATTATGCGACAAATATATGTAATGTAAAAAGGGTGTGCCCTCGCGATGAATTTTAGTTTAAAGATGAATGATAATATATTGAATAAAATAATTATTTTCTTTTTAATTTAGTGTTTTGTCCCGGTAAAAATCAAGGAATTTTGCAAATCGGGCTCTGTTTGGGCGTTATCTTATTTTCAACAACTAATCTTTTATCAATCGCGGTCATTCAGCCGTTTATGTGCCGTAAATCAATAAACGACGCGATTATCGGCCGGCGCACCGATTGTCCTTCTTCTGAATTTTATGCTTTTTAGGAGCTCCTATGCAGAAATTGGGCAAAAGAATGCCGAGATTTCTTTTATGTTCTGCCTGTTTTTTCCGGCCGGCTATTTGTTATCATCGATATTTATTATTTTGTAAGAACAAAAAACTTTTATGTATGGTAACGCCGGGGAATATTTTTTAGAGGCAAAAAAAGGCTCCCCTTTTCTTTTGATATACCACAAAATTTTATCGTTTCTGTCGTGAGGAAAAAGCACAAGAAAAACGGCAGATTTTGACTTCTGCCGTGGACAAGAGCCCGATTGTTTCGGATTCCTTAGTGTTTTGTTTAATTTGTTATTTTTCTTCGTTGATTTTAGTGAAGAATTTGTTGTTTTTTGGAAAACCGAAAGGAACTTGTTTTCCGACCTGGGCACGGTGTCCGAGCCAGGTTATCAGCTCTTTTTCCGTACTGATACCGCCGCTGCGGCTGAAATTGAAACCGTCGGTTTCGTTAAAGAACTGAATATCGGCAAGGCTGCCCTCTTTGTATTTTTGCAGGCAAACGCCCCTTCCCCGCGCCAGGGTCGGAATTTCTTCCGTTTTGAAAACAAGCAGTTTGCGGTTATCGCCGACAATGGCAACCATATTACCGTTAACTTTCTGACAGCAAACAGGTTTGTCGCCTTCGGATACGTTCATAATTTTGCGGCCGTTACGGGTTTGGGCAATAATGTGGTTTTCGTCGACAATAAAACCGTAGCCTTTGAGCGAGGCAATCAGATACGCCGCTTTCGGCTCAAATACGAACATTGAAACGACATAATCGTTGTTGGCGATGTCAATCATCAGCCTGAGCGGTTGTCCGAACCCTCTTCCGCTCGGGATTTCGTTAGCCGGGATATTGAAAAACTTGCCCGAACTGTCCATAATCACCAGTTTGTCGGTTGTCTGGGCATGGAGAGCTATTTGCAGGGCATCATCGTCTTTGAACTTAAATTCGTCGCTTAAGTTGACGTGCCCTTTCAGGCAGCGGATCCAGCCTTTTTGCGACAAAATCACGGTGATCGGTTCTTTTTCAATCAGAGCTTCCAGCGGGACGTCGATTGTTTCCGCGACTTCGGAAAACTCCGTCCGCCGGCGGCCGAGAGCTGTCTTTTTGCCGAATTTTTCTTTGGTTTGTTTTATTTCGGAAGCAATCGCCTGCCATCTTTTGCCTTCATCGCCAAGCAATTCTTCCAGACCGGATTTTTCTTCCGAAAGAGCATCGTATTCTTCGTGTATCTGGCTTTCTTCCAGCTTGCGCAGCGAGCGCAGTTTCAT
>CALXPZ010000105.1 GCA_944390375.1 uncultured Alphaproteobacteria bacterium
ATGCTGACAAGGGTTCATGGTGCCGGGATCAACGTTCAAATACGGATCCAGCTTGCGCAGCCGGACTTTGAAACCGCGCGCTTGCAGCAGCGCTGCCAAAGAGGCAGACGCCAGCCCTTTTCCCAAAGAAGAAACAACGCCGCCGGTGATGAAGATAAATTTTGTTTTTTTATTCTCGTTTTTAGTCATTGTGCAAGAACCCTTTGATAAAAGTGTAGAATTTTTCAGATTTTAAAGCGTCAGAGGCACCTTGTGAAAAGGTGCCTCTGATTTTTTTGATTGTCCCGTTCATTTATTGCTCTGCCACCGGTGCGGCGGGAACTGCCGGAGCCGCCGGCTGAACAGGAGCCGGAGCTTGAGTTTCCACGGCAGGCGTATCCAAAAGGGAACGGCTCTCCGTATTGGTATGGTTTTTGTAATACAGAGAGAGCGACAAACTGGTCAAAAAGAACAGCGTTGCCATAATTGCGGTTAAACGGGTCAGCAGGTTGCCTGTTCCGCGGGCGGTCATGAAATTGCCCGCGCCAGATCCGCCGCCGAGCCCGCTGAGGGCGCCGCCGCCGGAACGCTGCATCAAAATCAGGGCAACCAGAAAGATGGCAACCAGCAAATGGATAACTAATAAAACCGTACTCATTTTATGTCCTTTATGTAAAAACTGTTAACAAACGGACTTGGCTATTGCCAAAAAGTCCTGCGCTTTCAGGCTGGCGCCGCCGATCAGTGCGCCGTCGACATCTTCCAGCGATAAAAATTCTTTAGCGTTGGAGGGTTTGACCGAACCGCCGTAAAGAATCCGCATTTTATTGGCGGTTGCTTTTCCAAGTTTTTTAGCCAGAACTTTGCGGACGGAAGCATGAACTTCCTCAACATCGGCGGGAGTCGGCGTTTTGCCGGTGCCGATTGCCCAAACCGGTTCATAGGCAATTACGGTGTTGGAAGCGTCGGCATTTTCGGGAACAGAGCCCATAATCTGCTCGGCACAGACTTCAATCGTTTTCCCTTCGTCGCGCTGTTTTTCGGTTTCTCCGATACAGATAATGGTTTTCAGCCCTGCCTCATAAGCCGCGGCCGCTTTTTTGGCCACCAGTTCGCTGGTTTCAAAATGGTCGGCACGGCGTTCGGAATGGCCGAGGATAACATAGGTGCAGCCCATATCTTTGAGCATGGCGGGGCTGATGTCGCCGGTGTGGGCGCCTTTAACCGCAAAATGAGCATCTTGCGCACCGAGCGCAACTTTGGCGCCGCGGAGAGCTTTTTTTACCAGATAAAGCAAAGTAAAGGGCGGACAGACCAAAAATTCACACGCGGGCTTGCCCAGTTTTTTGACTTCTGCAGCAACCTCTTTGGCAAGAGCGACCCCGTCTTCGGACAGACCGTTCATTTTCCAGTTGCCGGCAATCATAATTTTTCTAGCCATTATTTTTTCCTCAAAATATTTTTATGTTGCCGCAAAATTAGCATACTAAAAAAAACTTTTCAACACTAATATTTTGCGATTGCATATATTAAGAAAACAGTTATATTTACGATAATCTTTTTAAATATTAATAATATGTTTACGGACTTGGTTTAATAAGTAATAAGAACATAATATACACAGGACGCAATATACATGATTACCAAATTACGCAAGGCACAAGATTCCTGGGCGGCAAAAGCAATTTTGATTTTGACGGCGCTCAGTTTCATGTCTTTATTCGGTGTTTCGGGTTACATTAACAGCGCTGCCGGCAACCGGGCGGTTATCAAGGTTAACGATCGGGAAGTTACGCAGTTTGACATCAATCAACAGTTGGACAGAGAAATCAGAACGGCTCAAAGACTGTTCGGAGATATTGAAATTACCGATGAAATACGCAATGCCATGTTGGCAGATCTGGTACAAAGAGATCTGGACAATATGATCACGGAAGAAACCGCGGTTAAAAACAAAGTGTATATCAATGATGCCTTAGTGCGGAACATTATTTTTTCGCAGGTTCAGTTCTGGGACGAAAACGGTCAGTTCAGCAAAGAACGGCTGAACTACTTTCTCTCGCAGTCTAACTGGAGCGAAAAACAGTATATCGAAAATATCCGTCAGGAACTGAAAAAACAATACCTGGTACAAAGCCCGGTTGCCGTTTTTAACGTTCCTTCCGTGCTGACAAAATATGTTGCAGCAGCCGAGAGTATGAGAAAAGTGTTCGGCTATATATCGCTGAACGATGCAGATGCCGTTGTCGACAGAGAAATTTCCGAAGATGAAATCAACCAGTACTATAACGACTTCAGTATGGACTTTGTCGAGCCGGAAAGACGCGACGCCGATTTTATCGTTCTTGCAACCAAAGATATTGCCGAGCATATAGAAATTACCGATGAAGAAATTGACGAATATTACGAAAACAATCTCAACTTGTTTGTTACACCGGAAACACGCAATGTTTTGCAAATGGTGTTTGCAAACAAAGAAGATGCCGATGCTGCCAAAGCAGCTCTTGACAAAGGCGAAGATTTTTATCAGGTTGCCCGCGAAAAAGCGCAGCAAACCGATGAAGAAACACGTCTGGATTATGTATCCGAAGATATGCTGATTGCCGAAACCGGACGGGAGGTGTTTGCAGCCGAAAAAGGCGATGTCGTCGGGCCGATGTCGTCGGAAATGGGATGGCACATCATGAAGGTAACCGACATTAAAGCCGGTTCCAAAGAAGACGAAAAAACAGTCAGAGAAAAAATCAGACAAACGCTGGCCAACGATAAGGTTTACGAAACCGGTTATGAACTGATCAACCGGATAGAAGATCAGATCGGCGCCGGCAACAGTCTGGAGCAGATTGCCGAAGAGATGGATGTCAAAATCGAACAAGTTAAAGGGTTGGATGAAAAAGGAAAAGCCGTATCTCTCCCAGCTTCGTTTAATGAACTGATTGCAAGCCCCGATTTTGTAGACGCCGTTTTTTCTTACAATCAGGGCGAGATTTCTCAGGCGGTTGAAACAGACGACGGTTTTGTTTTTGTCAGAGTTAATACCATTACGGACAGCCACCCGCAGAGTATTGAAACGGCATTGCCGAAAATTAAAGCCATGTGGGAAGAAAATGAAAAAGCCGCCATTACACAAGAAATCGTAAACGATGTTATGCACGACTTGGAAAGCGGTGACGACATTAAAGAAGTTGCCAAACGTTATGGTTTGAAAGTGATAACGACAGATCCCCTCACCCGCAGCGAAAGTTTTGCTTCTTTGTCGCAGGATCAGATGATCGAATTGTTTAACGAAAGCAACAAAACGCCGAAACTGATTGAGCAGAACGGGATCCACATTATCGCTCTGGCCGAAAAAGATGCGGAACCACGCAGTTTATCGGATGAGGATATGGATATTATTTCCCGCCGTCTGAATTTGGACCTGGCACAGGAAGCATCGTCGGCTCTGATTAAGAGCTACGGAAAAGACTACGACATCAGGGTCAAATACCGACTGTTAGGGCTGGAAGATTAAATTAAAAAGCAAAAGCGTTTCCTTAAAAAGAAACGCTTTTTTCTTATCTTAAGTTCCGTTTTGAGCGGCAATTTCTTTATAATTTCGACAAGAAAAAACCTCCGTTATAAGCGGAGGTTTTTGTCTGTTGATGAAAAAAAACTATTTTGTTAAAGCATTTTTCAGATTGTTCAGGCTGTTTTTGGTATCCTCAATTGCTTTTTGTCGTTCGGCTTTTTTAGCTTCCTGTTCTGCCTGTTTTTGAGCTCTTTCAGCAGCAGCGGCTTCTTTTTTGGCCTCCAGCTCGGCCTTTTTTTCTTCAATATTGGTAGTTACCGCATCCAGTTTGTTCTGAGCAGATTGGGCATAGTCGACAAGGTCAGCAGCGTTGGCATGGGTAACAGAGAAAACACCGGCAACGGCCAATAAAGCAAGTATTTTGTTCATAGTCTTTCTCCTAAATTTAAAACTTTACATTTATTTATTACTCCCGATTGAGCTTATTTTCAAAAAAAATTATGAAGTTATTAAAAAATATCCGAAGAAAGTATTTTTCTGTTGCTTTTTGCGGAAAGGAGATTATAAATATGAGTACCTTTCGCGGGTATAATTCAATGGTAGAATGAGAGCTTCCCAAGCTTTTAATGCGGGTTCGATTCCCGTTACCCGCTCCAATTTTTCACCAATCCGATATATACGGGGATCGAACCCGAGAGGGCCGGAGGCAAACAAACAGTCCGGCGGACTGTTTGTTAACGACGGGCGTAGACTGACAACCTGAGCTTGGGTTGCGACAGCAACACAAAGCGAAGCCGGCAGTCGAGCAACGAGCGGCGAACGCCGCGTATTCCCGTTACCCGCTCCAATTTTTCACCAATCCGATATGAGAAGATAATCCGACGGCGCTTAGGGGATATTTTGCTTGCATAACTGGGA
>CALXPZ010000106.1 GCA_944390375.1 uncultured Alphaproteobacteria bacterium
TTTTTCAAAGCGCAGGGCGCTTAATCCGCGCAGCCCGCAAGCAACCGCCAGCATCATGGTGGCGATGGTTGCGACCGAGAAAATGACCGTGCAGGAAATGACCGCTTCCGTACCGAGCACGCTTGAGGCCGTCAGGATCGGGAGCAATGCTTCGCAGGGGCCGAGCACAAAGATAATAAACAAAATCCAGACGGTGATGTTTTTATCTTTCATTGTATCGGGCAGATGTCCGTGCGCGGCGCCGTGCTTGTGCAGCAGACGATGGCGGAGAGCCCACAGCAGGTAGGCCGCGCCCAGGCCGATCAGCGCATAAGCGGCAATGTTGCCCCGGTTTTCCTCAATCCAGGTAAATTTTTCTTCACTCAGCCAGTGCGAAAAATAAATAAACGCAAGCGCAATCAGCAGCGCACTGGCAATATGCCCGATACCGCAGACAAAAGTCCACAACAACGTTTTTTTCATGTCGTAGCCGCGGCTTTTGGCAATGGCAATAAAGGGCAGATAGTGATCCGGTCCGGCAATGGTATGAATGACTGCCGTCGACAACGCGGTTACCCACAAAGCGGAAAGCGCGGTTTGGGCAGAAACACCGCCGGCGGCGGCAAAAGCAAGCGCGGGCATGCCTGCTGCCAAAAGAAAAACAAAAATCGTTTTTTTCATTTTACACCTGTTTTTTTAGTTAGACATACGGCGTCTTTACGCCGGAAACAACATACATACCGGTTTCGTCGACAACTGCCGTCGGCGAAAAATACGGCTCAAACATCCGAGCCAGTTCTTCCGCCGGCATCAGACCGACGGAAACATCGCCTGCTTCTTCCGCATGATGGCGGTTGAGCTCCTCGCGGCCAAAGCTATGGGCAACGGTCAGCGTTCCCCCGACAGGCAGAATGTCCGCCATGTGTTTGATCAGGGCAAACGGATCGGCAAAATGCGGAAAAGCATTGTAGACAAGGCAACAGTCTACCGGCACATGCGGATCATAAATTTCCGCGTCGGCGCAGATAAATTTTACCCGCTCGTTGACAATCCTCTCTCCGGCCGCTTTTATCATTGCCGGCGAGATGTCAACCGCAAAAACCCGGCAGACATTCCTTTGCAGATACCAGGGTACGAGTATCCCCGTGCCGCAGGCCACATCCAAAACAAAGGCATTGCTTTTTACTCCCGCGCAATCAAGGATAAACCCGATTTTTTCAGGATCGCGCGGCTGCCGTTCATCCCAGCTTTCGGCCAAACGGTCGAAAAATGCAATTACTTTTTCTTTTTTCATAAAACAACATTTTAATTGAACACAATAATTTTTATTAAACTTCTATTTTGTCAGATGCACGTCCTGACTGCCTGAACGAAACCCCTCCAGATCCAGGGTTACAAAATCGAACCCCAGCGCTTTTATTGCCCGGACGATTTCTTCCGCACGGGCGGCCATCTGCGGGATACATTCTTTGTCCGCCTCAATCCGGGCCAGGTTGCCGCGCACCCGCAGACGCAGATTGCCGGCAGCGGGGAAAGCCTGTTTCAGCCAGTTTTCGCCGGCTTCAACCTGTTTGACCATGGCGGCCGTAATCAGCGTGTTATAATCAAACCGGGTGGCCAGACAGGGAACGGCCGGCTTTTGCGCCGTCGGCAGATTAAGGTCGGCAGACAAACGGCGGATATCGGCTTTTTTCAGCCCGACGGCGGCCAGCGGCGATATCACGCCCAGCTCGGCCAAGGCTTTTCGTCCCGGACGGTAAACCTGCAAATCGTCGGCATTGGTACCGTCCAGAAGATAGCGCAGACCACAGTCGGAAGCATAATCGGCAAAAAGGGAAAAAATCTTCCTTTTGCAATGGTAGCAGCGGTCCAAACGGTTGTTTTGAACCTCCGGCAGCGAAAACGGATCAAAAGAAAATATTTTCTGCTCTACCCCGAAACGGGCAGCCATATCCGCGGCCGCTTTGATTTCCTCCTTGTCCTGCAAAAGCGTGTGCATGGTCAATGCCTTAAAGGGAAACGGTTTTTCCTTTGCCATCCGTGCCAGCACCGCCAACAGCAGGGTACTGTCGACTCCGCCGGAATAGGCCAGCGCGATCCCTTCGGGCGCAAGCTTTTGCAGATATTCTTTCAGGCGTTCAGGCATTTTCCTCTTCTTCCGCAATGCGGCGGGCCTTGTCAAACACTTCCCGGAAAGAAAGACCGGCGCTTTCCGCCAGAGCTTTGACGCTTTCATATTCAGGATTGTACCGGACAATGTTGCCGAGCCAGCATTTTTTGACCAGCACTTCGCCGCCCGCAACCCGGACTTTGAGCATTTTGCGCTCCATGCAGGTAAACTCCGCCTTATAATGACGAATACCGATGGTGGTGGTATAACGGAAGATGATATCTTCCATTTGCCGGCGACAGGCTTCGGAAGTAATAACCCGCAGCAGATACGCCGGACGGTTTTTCTTCATAAAACAGGGGACAAAGTGAACGTCATGCGCCCCGGCGGCAAACAGTTTTTCCATTGCCAGCCCGAGTTCTTCGCCGGTCGAATCGTCAATATTGCATTCGACAACCAGCATTTGCCCGTCATCGGCCGTGTCTTCGATAAGCAGCGAGCGCAGAAAACTGGCCTGCCCGAAATCGCGCTTGCCGAGCCCGATACCGGATTTTAAGATTTTATATTCGGAAGGCAGTTTGTCCGTCGTGCGCACCGCCGCGGCAAAGGCAATCCCGGTCGGGGTTACGCGCTCTCCTTTAACCGAACTCGGACGCAGCGGAATACCGTATTTTTCGGCAATGTTTAAAACCGCCGGCGCGGGAACGGGCAAAGTTCCGTGCTGGCAGACAACGGTGCCGCTGCCCTCGCTGAAACCGTTGACAATACATTGGTCAACCCGCAAATCGTCAAACAAAACCGCAGCCGATATAATATCAACTATCGAATCGACGGCGCCGACTTCGTGAAAATGGACTTCTTCCAGCGGGCAGCCGTGGGCTTTGCTTTCGGCCTCGGCGACGATAAGAAATATCTTTTTGGCCAGCGCACGGGCGTTTTCCGTCATCTCTCCGCGGTCAATAATGGCATAAACATCGGCCAGATGACGGTGTTCGTGATGGTGATGATGCGCTCCGTAGCCCTCTTCGTGATGGTGCTCGGGATGGTGCAGGTGCACGTCAAAATCGCAGCCGGACATACTGTAAGACGTTTTTTGCGAAATATGATAGTCGAATCCGTCCAGATGCAGACTTTTCAACACGGCGTCAAGTTTGTTGCGGTCGGCTCCGAGATCAAGCAGGGAGGCAACCGTCATATCACCGCTGATACCGTTGGTGCCGTCCAGATAAAGATACTTTGTCATTATTTTTTATCCTCTTTGGTGTCTGTTTATCATTCTGAGCAGCCGGCAGGCTTGTACCGCCGCCCCGAAACCGTTGTCGATGTTAACGACGGAAATGCCCTCCGCGCAGGAGTTGATCATGGTTAAAAGCGCCGACAATCCTTTAAACGACGCCCCGTAACCGACTGAAGTCGGCACGGCAATCACCGGCGCCTCAATCAATCCGGCCAGCACACCCGGCAGAGCGCCTTCCATGCCGGCAACGGCGATCACGGCATCGGCTTTGCGGATTTCATCCAGACTGGCAAACAGCCGGTGGATGCCGGCGATGCCGATGTCATAGCAACGGTCAACCGCGGCGCCGAAAAATTCGGCCGTGCGGGCGGCCTCTTCGGCAACCGGCAAATCGGCCGTGCCGCCGGTACAAACGGCTATCCGTCCCGGCAGACGCGGCCCGGCGCTTTGTCCAAGCACCAAAATTGCCGATTGTTCGTCATATTTTACCGCCAGCCCCGCCGCCTTTACAAACTCTGCCTGCTCTGGCGAACAGCGGGTACCGAGAACCGCGCATCCGCGATCGAAAAAGGCTTGCAGAATCTGCACCAGCTGTTCTTTAGTCTTGCCCGCGCAATAAACGGTTTCGTTCATTCCTGTCCGTTCTTTGCGGGGAATGTCCAGTTTGGCAAATCCGAGGTCGGCAAAGCTGTCGCTCATGGCTTACAGTCCCAGATCTTCCAGCCAGCCGGAAATTCCCAATGTACGGCTGCCATAGCCGACCCAGGCATTTTCAACGACTTTGCAGCCTTCACACTGCGCCGTCAGATCGGCCACGGTGTTTTGCTTTCCGCCGCCGCCATGGGTAATGAAGGGAATGACGGTTTTGCCGGTCAGATCATAGCTTTCAAGAAAGCTGCTGACCTGCGGGGTGATGGTGCCCCACCAGTTCGGAGAACCGATGAACACGATATCATACTGCGCCATATTGTCGACGGATGTGGTCAGCTTGGGACGGAAACCGTTTTGAATTTCCTCTTTGGCTTGTTGAGTCATCGGCCGATATTCCTCAGGATAGGTTCCTTCGGCCTTAATTTCAAAAATATCGCCGCCGACTTTTTCATGAATGGCCTCGGCCACTTCTTTGGTGTTGCCGCTGTAGGAATAGTAGGCAACAAGAATTTTGCCGTCCGGGGCACGGGCAGCATCTTCGGCGGCAACGGCATTGCTGCCGAAGACCGAAAGAACCGAAGCGACTGCAGCGCCGAATAATGATGTCTTTTTCATATTTTTCTCCTTTCCGGTTTAAAAAAACTATGCTTCAAAAGTTTTGGCCACTTCTTTCATCCAGCGGCTGATCTCAATGTGCTGCGGACAATGCTGCTCGCACATCCGGCAGCCGATGCAGGACGAAGCTTTGCCGTGTTCTTTGATAAGGTTGTTGTAGTATACCTTCTGAGCCGTAAACGGCTTGTCCGAACGTTCCTGCTTGTCGGCATTATAAAGCGCAAAATATTCGGGGATAGCAATTTTCATCGGGCAAAATTCCACGCAGTATTTGCACGCCGTACAGGGAATCGCGATTTCCGCGTGCAGAGTTCTGACCGCCTCTTCGACAACTTTCTTCTCTTTTTCATCAAGCGGTTTGAAATGCTGCATATAAGAGGTATTGTCTTCCACCTGGTCCAGGGTGCTCATTCCGCTTAAAACCATCATCACGCCTTCCAGGCTGGCAGCATAACGCACGGCCCAGGAAGCAACCGACATATCAGGCTCGGCATCTTTAAACACTTTTTCCACGGCCGGCGGAACCTGTGCCAGAGTACCGCCCTTAACCGGTTCCATAACAATAACCGGCTTGTTGTATTTCTGGGCGATTTCATAGCAGCGGCGGCCTTGAATGCTGGCATTGTCCCAGTCAACATAGTTAATCTGCAACTGCACAAATTCAACTTCCGGGTGCGCTTTCAGGACTTCTTCCAAAAGCTCCGGCGAATCGTGGAAAGAAAAACCGATATGGCGGATTTTGCCTTCTTTTTTCTTGTCGGCTATAAATTTGAAACTGTCATATTTGCGAACATTGTCAACGGTGTGGGCATTGATATTGTGCACCAGATAATAATCAAAGTAATCGAGCCCGGTTTTTTCCAACTGTTTGTTAAAGATTTCTTCCTGCTCCGCGGCGCTCTTCAGATAACCGACCGGCAATTTGCTCGCAACGGTAAATTTGTCGCGTGGATAGCGCTGAACAAGCGATTTTTTCAGAGCAATTTCACTTTCATAGCCCATATACATCCAGGCGGTATCAAAATAGGTAAAACCACGCTCCATAAACAAATCAACCATTTTATTAAGCTGTTCGTAATCTATCGAAGTCTGGTCGGCAGGATCTTTCAGCGGCAGGCGCATAAAACCGAATCCGAGTTTGTTTGACGGATTTATTTGTGCCTTGACGGCATCGGAAACCGCGATGGTTTCGGCAAGCGTCAGTTTCGGCAGCGCACTTAAAGCAAAAGTTGCCAAAGCCGACATTAAAAAGTCGCGTCTGTTCATAGATTTGTTTCCTCCTGACAAAATAAAAAATTCTTTTCAAGAATACTTTTTGGAGTTTACTCTAAGTCAAGCATTTTTTTATTTTTTTAATAAAACAGATTTGATCCAATTAAAAAAATTGTATCTTGACTTAAAGTTATCTCTAAAAAATATACTGATTAAATATTAAAAAACTTTAATACGGAGCAGGAATGAAAAAAATGGTATTTTCTTTTTTAGCGCTGACGCTGTTGCTTTTGGCCGCGCTCGGCGGTTACGCCTTGCGCGAAATGGGCGCAAAACCTTCGGCTGAAGAAATCAAAAATTTTGAAAAACTTCCCTATTTTAAAGACGGAGAGTTTCAGAGCCCGCAAAAACTGGTTTATGATTTTGACAACATACGCAACGGACCGGCCGGTTTTTTGCGCTTTTTATCTCGATCTCCTTTTGCTCCCGACGGTGAATTGCCCTTGGTTTCCCTAAACCGGAAAAGTTTCGGCGAACCGGCTGAGGATTGGGCTTTTTACTGGCTCGGGCATTCTTCCGCTCTTTTGGAACTCGGCAGAAAACGAATTCTGTTTGACCCTGTTTTCGGCAACGCGGCACCGATACCGCTGGCTGTTCCCCGCTACGGCAAAGCGCCGATCGAGCGGGACGAATTGCCGAAGATCGATTATGTCGTGATTACTCACAATCATTATGACCATTTGGAACGGAAAACCGTGCAAGCGCTGAAAAACGCGCATTTTGTCGTTCCGCTCGGCGTGGGAGCGGCGCTGCGCGGTTGGGGAATCGACAAAGACAAAATCAGCGAGCTCGGCTGGGGTAATGCTTTTGTTGACGACGGAATCAGCATCTCTGCCGAAACCGCCGTCCACTATTCTAACCGCGGACTCGGCGACCGCAATAAAACTTTGTGGAATTCTTATGTGGTGGAAGGCGCTGGTAAAAAAATTTACTGGGCCGGAGATACCGGTTACGGCACGCATTTTGCCGAAATCGGAAAAAAATACGGATCTTTTGATCTGGCCGCAATCGAAATTGACGGTTGGAACACCGGTTGGCCAAACACGCACCTGTTTCCGAAAGAGGTTGTCAAAGCTGCCGATGAATTGAACGTTCAAAAGATTATTCCTTTGCATTGGGCCGTATTCGATTTGGCGCTTCATCCCTGGCACGAATCCATCGACATGGTTCTGGAAGAAGCCCGAAAAACAGGGCTTGTCGTGCTAACACCCAAAATGGGAGAAAAAATCATTCCCGACAAAACCAGAACAACAACATGGTGGTAAAAGCTCTTGCATCGGCAGCGGCTGCTCCTTATATTTAATTATGAAAACAACGCGGTGTTAAACCGCAAAACAAGGAGGATTATAAGAGATGAGCAAAAAAGGAATTAATGCAAAAACCGCTGCCCTTGCCGCGGCGCTGATGATTGTCGCCGGCAGCTCCACCGCCGCCATGGCGGAAAAGGCCGCCGCACCGACTACGGACAACGAAATTGAAATTTTAAAACAGCGCCTGGACGCTCAGGAAAGAATGCTTCGGGATCTTATCGGCCGCAGCATGCCCCGCCATCATCCGCGGGCTTTTTTTGACGATCCTTACTTTTTCCCCGACGATATTTTGTTTGCATTACCAGCGCCTGACACAAACAACGCTTTCGGACTGATGAACGTTTCCGACAAAAAAGATATGATTGAGGTATCGGTTGAACTGCCGGGAATGGAAAAGGACGATATATCCATAGAAGTCAAAAACAACGTGCTCACCATCGCCGGTGAAAAGAAAGACGAAAAAGAAGTCAAAGAAGGCGATTATTATATGCAGGAGCGCCAATTCGGCACCTTTAACCGTTCGGTTGCCCTGCCGGAAAACGTTGACATCAACAAAATTACAAGCCATCTGAAAAACGGCGTTTTGACAGTCATTATTCCGAAGACGAAAGCCAAGGCGGCCGAAGTCAGAAAAATCACAGTCGATTAAATTTTGCAGATCTAAAAAAACAGAGCCCTGAAAGAGGCTCTGTTTTTTTATCCGGTCATTTACCGTAAATATCTTATTTTATATTATTTTATCTGATAATATCTTTTTAAAAATTTTATGTATGCTTTGGGTTCCCCTACGATTTGAACGCAAAAAAGCGCTTGACAAACCCCAAAACAAGTCATATAAGCGCTTTCCTAACAAAAATTATTCTAACTATTTTTAATACTTAAACAAAATGAACAAAATTGATCTGATTATCGGCCGGACGGCTATTTTCTGCCTGTTGGCCAGTGTAATTGCTATTGTTTTCAATCTCCTTTTGAGAATGACGCCCTTAGGCATGATTGATGCTATCTGGCGGCCTTCGTGGGTGCTTATGGCACTCAGTGTCGGTGTGCTCCTGGTTCTGTTTATAACCTTTGAGGAAAAATCTGCTGATGCCCCGGAAGGAAAACAAGAAGCAAAAGCAGTTTCCCGCTAAAGCGGCGTATTTAAAACAAAATCAACAAACCCCGAAAAACCAAAAAAGGTTTTATCGGGGTTTGCGTTTATTTAAAGCATTTTGCTTTTATCTTTTTTTCGACCATGAGCTCCCCCCATATCAAAAGGGTAACCAAAGCCATAACAACCAGTGCCGCAACAGCTGCCAAAAGCAGAGCCATCACAAAGCTTTCAAATATATTTTTTGTTACCGCAAAACATATTCCGGTTATGGCGACCCAGCCGAAAATCCCTGCGATTGCCTGCATTTGACGGAATAATTTTTCACTAAAGGCAGAAATTACTACACATATAATGAAACCAATCAAACCGGCAATCAACATAATTATTGATGTATACATAATTAAAAAATTAAAAATTAAACATGGTTTTATAATAGCATCTTTGACAAAAATTGTCAAAACTATTTATCGAAATCGTAAAAGTTTAATCCGACTTCAGGCGAAAAAGTCCGCTCTAACCGGGCAAACGGAAAAGACTGCACCGAAAATTCGCCGGCGCCGCTGATGTCCGCGGACAGCAGATGTCCGGCTATGCCCTGATAGGCACCGTTGCCGAGCGTTATGTGCAAATGCAGATATTCTTTGCCGTCCATGGTCGAAATATTGCCGGTCAGGTTGGTAATTTCCATCTGTCCTTCAAAAGTCTTGTCGACATATTGTTTGGTTGCCGGATCAAAAAAACGAAGCACTGCCCGGTTGACCGCTCCGATTCCGGATATCGTGCCGGCCGTGATCCTTTCGTTTTTAACAAAATCGGTGAGTGCCGATACCAGTTCTTTATGGTTTTTGACGCTGACGATATAGGTGTCGCCGAATTTTCTGCTTTCCCAATCATCGCCTTTTTGCGTATGCGGCGTTTTGAAATATCTGCCGGCAGCAAATCCGACGACAACTGCCAGCAAAATAATGCATAAAATCAATCCCTTCATTTTTACACTTGTCCTTTTGGTAATGGATACAAACAAGTTTATCATATGCCTGCTTCTTTAAGATTGTATTAATCCATAATTTTAAGAAAAGTATTTTTGTTTGCAGTTTTCGGCAAATAAACTATACTGTTTTGAAAAAATGGATTTCACACAATGGAAAAAGTATCTGTTATCATCCCTGTTTACAACTGCGAAAAATTTTTGCCCCACACCCTGACTTCCGTCATCAATCAGACTTATCCGGAATGGGAAGCGGTTGTGGTCAACGATGCCTCAACCGACAACAGCGAAAACATTATCCGCGAATATACCGCCCGCGACAGCAGGATAAAGCTTGTTAACCTGCCCGTTAACACCGGGGTCGGCGCCGCCCGCAACAAAGGCATTACCCTGGCTGACGGCAGGTATCTGGCCTTTCTTGACGCCGACGATCTGTGGTCGAAAGAAAAACTGGCTCATCAGCTTTTCTTCATGCAGAAAAACAATGCCGGCGCATCGCATACCGGTTTTGCTTTTATGAGCGAAAAAGGCGAAGTGCTGGCAAAAGGAAGAGTTTCCGTCGATCGGGAAATCGGATTGGAAGAATATATGAAAACTACCCAGATCGGTATGTCAACAGTTATGATCGACCGACAAAAGATCTCTGCCCTGCGTTTTCCTGAAGAGAGGGAAGTTTGCGAAGATGCCCGCGCCTGGATGAGTTTGTTCCGCGAAGGGCATCGGTTTTACGGACTTAATGAAGTGTTATTACTTTACAGGGTGCGCCCCAACCAGCTTTCACGCAACAAAATGTTGATGGCAGCAAACACGTTGAAACGCTACTTGCGGGAAAAAGACCTGCCGGCATACAAACGTTTGTACTTCTTTTTGAACTATGCCTGCAACGGCTTCGCCAAGCGTATGAATAAAACGGAACTACCGATAGAAACAATCCGGAATTTTAACTGTAGAAAAAAGGACAGATTATGAGCAAATTTACGATTTTTTCTTTGTTTTTATGCCTATTCCTTGCCGCCGCAAACGCACGAGCGGAAAACTCTCCGCTTTTGCCGGGAACGGAAAATATTTTAACCGACTGTCGCAAAGATATGCGGGAATCGACAATGGAAATGTTTGGTCTGAAAATCAAAATTCGTCAAAAAACAGAACCTTCCGCAGACGGTGGTTGCCATTTTGAATCGGTGACGGACAGTGATTTCGGCATCAATACCACCGCTTGCACGTTCAACGCGGCACAACTTGCCCTGCTTGCCGATGCTTATGCCGACAAAAGCGGCCAAACGGTAACGGAAACTTTTTCGCTCTATGTTGAAGACGAAAACGGCAACAAAACGGACAGCGCAGACATGTCCGTCAGCGGAACGGCTGCGGAAGTTCTCTGGGCAAAATTTATTAACAATCCCGACGTCTGCAAAATTACTTTTTCGGAAAAGGATGTGGTCGGCGAATTGGTCGATGCCGTCCGCAGCTGTGCGGATTTTGAAAAGAAAATCGACTTTATGGGCATGAAAATGGAAATTAAGGTTACCAAAGATATGGCCGGCTGTTCCTACCGTCTTGCCGCCGAAATGCCATCTTTTTCCCTTGCCGACGGAAGCAAAAACATCAAAACACCCGCCAAAAGCATAGACACTGCCTGCATCCTTAACGCCGAACAACAGGAAAAACTGGCCGATTATATTGAAAGTGGAAATACCTACAAATACGAAACAAACGACCAAAACGGAAATAAAGCAAGCATCCGACTGCCGCTACCGGAAGAATTTTTCAGCAATCCTCAAATATGCAGGATTACGACAAACGGTTTTTAAAAAAGGAAAGGAGCAACGGTATAAACCGCTGCTCCTTTGCCTTAATACAGCTCGTAACTTTCTATGACATTGCCAGTCGTATCCAGATAATTGACACGGCAAACTCCGTCATAAAAAATTTCCACCAGCCTGATACCGTGGGAAGTTGACAGCTCCAAATGGCTATGATAGCCGCCGTACAACTCCTGCCGCGACAAAAGACGGCCACGGGTATCCCAGATAAAGAGGCGGTTGTTGTCGCGGATCAACTGAACCTGATCATCAACCGTAACTCCCATCATCAGATGGGTGCTGGTATAAAACACCGTGTTGCCGCAACCGGTCGGATACCAGTAAAACGGCGATTTGTTCATATACCTGTACGGATAGAAAGGCATACCCCGACGGCCGTAAACCCAGCGATTGGGAGCATGACTGTCAAAGTATCCGTAATATCTTTCCGTGCAGCGCGGGGCAAAAATTCTGTTTGCGATCACAAGACCGCGCAAAACTTCGCTTGCCACGTACGCCGCTTTGGCAACTTTGCTCGGACGCGGCGGACGGTACCCTCTGCCTTTTTTCGGTTCGTAAACTCTTTTTATCCCGCTGCGGCCGGAAGACCAGGAGTAGGAATAAGGATCAGCGTAACCGCGGGCGGGCAGATAATGCTTGCGGTAATATCCTTGCGCAGAAACGCAGGACGATACTGACATAGCTGCTATGCACAGTATCAAAAAAATAATTTTTTTCATAATATCTAAAATTTTTATGTTTCTCATTTATGAGTTTAACATAAAAACAGACATTTGTCCATTGCTGTTTTATTTTGTCAAAAGATAGCCGTCATCATCAAAACGGAAACTTTCCGGCAACTCGGCCCTGCCGCCGGCAAACGAAGCCGAAAGCAAGCGGCCGCCGGCAACGGTTATCCCCGGCAACAGACTGCCCGCCGTACCAAAACGGTTATACAGCGGCGTGTTGAAAGAAACTGCGGCACCGGCCGAAGGCAACAGGCAACCGACTAAAACGCGGACGCCGAATTTTTTGACCCAAAGATCAAAAGTTTCTTCCGTCAGCGAACTGTCGGACAAAGCATAGCGCAGGCTGAAGAAATCGTAAGGATGCGCCGCGGCACCGCTTGAGGAAAACAGATCCTCGTTGCCGAAAAGAACCGTCGCCTCGTTGTCGTAGCAGACTTCCGCAATTACCCGGCCGGCCGAGCGCGGTGGGCAGAAAAGAATCCGACTGCCGGCAAAAAGCGGCAACAGCGTTGCCAGATTGAGCCCCATAACGGAAGAAAGCGGCAGCGCGTTTAACACTTTGTCTTTGGCGTTAAACGGCAATACCGTATTTATCTGACTGCAGCCGGCAAGGATATTGTTGTGGGTTAAAGCCACACGGCCGCCTTTTTCTTTGGGCAGAATCAACGCCGTGTTATTGGCGCGGGTCTGAGGGCAGAATCGCGACAAATAGTTCCACAGACCTAATATTCTGTCTTGCATATAAACGGCAACATCACCTGTTTTTTCCAGAGCCGGCATATTGGCCGACAAATTTTTCTTATCGAGGATAACGGCCGTTTTACCCGCCGCCTGAACGGCAAACAGCAAAATCAGTCCGTTGATGCCGGAAGACGGTTTTATCCCGATGCTCAGGGCTTTCGGCCAACGGCGGCGGATAGCCGCGGCAAGCACGGCGCTTTGATATAACAAACGGCCATAAGTCAGCGGGCGCTGTCCCGGTTCCGTTGCCACAACATGGCGGCGACCGTAAGTTTTGGCGGCAAAAAGCAGAGCATCATACAAACAGGCCTTGTTTTCCGCCGTTTTATACATCATATCGGTCATTAACCCGTATAACCGGCGGGCAATTTTGTGTTTTTCTTCCCGGTTGCCGCCGGTTGCTGCCGGAAAACGGCAAGGTTCCAGAATATTCAGGGTTATCTCCGGAAACCAGCGGGTCGGAAATTTGTCTTTCAAATAAGAAAATTTGGAATATTGTGCCCCATTGATCCGCACCGGCAAAAGTTTGGCCCCGGCGCGGGCGGCTATAATCCCCGCCCCTTCGTAAACTTTCATCATCGCCCCGGTGGTGGTTACCCGGCCTTCGGGAAAAATCATCACCTTACGGCCTTTTTTGATTTCTTCCACCAGCGCCCGCACGGATAACGGATTTTGCGGATCAACCGGATAAAAATCAACCAGCAGACGGATAACCGGCATAAACCACTTCCGCGTCCAGCCGGTGTTGATGGCAAAGGTAATGCGTTCGGGCATAAAAGCCGCCAGCAAAACACCGTCAAGCAACGAAACGTGATTGGAGATGATCAGCGCTTTCCGCCCGGCACGGCCGAAATTGGCAATACCGTCGACTTTGACATGGAAAAAGAATTTGAGCAGACTTTGAACCAACGAACGGGTCAGGGCATCCGGCAGCAAAGCACATATATAAACGGCCACCGCCGCGCTGAACAGCGCCATAATCAAAAACAAGTGCGGCAACGAAAAACCGAACGAAAGGAAAATAACGGCAAAAACGGCAACCGCAACCATGCCCAAGGCATTGAGTATGTTGTTGCCGGCAATGACGGACGCAAGGTGAGCTTTCGGCGCACGGCTCTGCATAAAAGCGTTAAGCGGAATGATGTACATACCGCCCCAGAAAGCCAGAGCAAAAAGCGTGAGGCTGAAACCCAAAGCGTGCGGCTGGCTGAAAAAGCAACCGAAGGAAATTTTTTCCGCCGGGGTCGGATAGCCTTCGGCAAAACAATAAAGCAAAAACAGGCAGATACCCATTCCGACCGCCGAAAGCGGGACATATGTGGCATGGATAAAGCCTTTCAGAATCCGGCTGCAACAGAAAGATCCGGCCGCAACGCCGCAGGAAAACAAAATCAGGAAAAAAGTGATTACCCCTTCGCCGGTATTAAGAATCTGTCCGCATAACGGGTAAATCTGCACGGCCACCAGCGCGCCGACGGCCCAAAACCAGGAGGCGCCCAATATGCTCATAAAAACCTGACGGTGTTTCAGCAGAAAACGGAAATTTTCCATTGTGGAAACAAATATGTTGGCCGTAATTGTTATCTCCGGCCGCGGCGACGGCGAAAAAGGAATCTGCCGAGCAGCCAGCCAACCGCAAAAAGCCAGGGTTATCAGCAGGAAAATGGTGGTTTCTATCGGCAACAGGGTGCCTAAAATCAGGCCGAACAAAATCGCCATATAGGTTGTGCTTTCAATATAGGCATTGCCGGAAACCAGCTCTTTAGGCTCCAGGTGCTGAGGCAGCAGGGCATATTTGACCGGGCCGAAAAAAGCAGACTGCGCCCCCATCAGGGTCATTATGATGATCAGCAGCGGCAGATTATACCAATAGTAGGCCGCCGCAACCCCCAACATCAAAATCAGCTCGACAACTTTTAACCGGCGGGCAATAAAATCGCGCGGATATTTGTCGGCAATTTCACCGGCAACGGCCGAACACAGAAAAAACGGGAGAATAAACAAACCGGCAATCAGATTTGAAAGCACACCGGCCTGGTCGGTCATTTTTATCGTAACCAGTGTCAAAAGGGCGTTTTTGAATAAATTATCGTTAAACGCACCCAAAAACTGGGTAAGCATCAACGGCAGGAAACGTCTGGTTTTTAGCAAATCGGCACTCATTTTTATCTGTTCCAATAATTTTTATACAATAAAAACAAAATAAAACACGATATTTTCCGCCTGTCAAGAGCGCTTAAAAAAACAAAAAAGGACGGATAAACCGTCCTTTTTTGTTTTGGCAGAAGAATAAAATTTTATTCTTCTTTCTTTTCTTTTTCCGTTTCCGCTCCGGTTGCCGCCGGTGTTTCCGTTGTTTTCTGCTGACGACGCAAACCAATGTCGCGCGCGCCGCTGATACCAAGCATAACCGTCAATGCGGTAATCAACTGCGTCCAATCGTTAACATTCAGATGAATGTATGGCGCCAGAATACAGTTGATAAAATAACCGCCGGCCAGCGTCCAGCCCACACAGGGAATCCAAAGCCGCTGCCAGCCTTTTCCCGAAACATTTTCCGGCAGCTCGGCCAGAGAATTTTTCAGGAAATAATCTCTGGTACCGCTGATACCAAGCAGTATGGCCAGCGACGTTATCAAACCGTTCCATTCCACCAACTCAATGTCGGTAAACGGATGAACATAGAGGTTGTTGATAAAACCTCCGACCAAGATCCAGCCGATGACCGAAATCCATAGTCTTTTGTATGTTATTTTCTTTTTCATAAGATAATTTTTTAATAATTTTTTCTGTTTTTATCATACGCGAATCTGTGTCGTTTGTCAAATATTTTTGTCTATTCTTTTCCCTCCGCCGAAATTATGACCGAAAAACCGTTGCCGCTGTTGTCAAATTCCATTTTACAGCCGTGCAGAGCGGCAATTTTGGCAACAATCGACAATCCCAGACCGCTGCCGTTTTCCTTTTGCCCGGCCGGACGGTAAAAACGTTCGCTTAAGTGGCGCAGATGGCTGTCGGCAATTTTGACGCCGGAATTGTGCACTTCGATTTCGCCGGCGGAGATACGAACGGCAATTTCCGCGTTTTCGGGACTGTATTTGACGGCGTTGTCCAAAAGGTTGCGCAGCATGGCAGCAAGCAACACAGCATTGCCGTTTTTAACCGGCGCGGCCGCGGTAACGTCAATGTGCAGCCGCTGCTTCTTGCGGGCAAGAGCTTCCGCATATTCGGCAGACAGCGAATCGACAATCTGCGGCCAAGAAATTTCTTCCGCCTCGTCAATAACTGCCAGACCGCTTTCGAGCCTTGAGAGCAAAAGCAGCTGCTCGACCAGTCGGGTGCAACGTTCAACCCCCTGCTCCATTTTGGACAGCGAATCTTTGACCGCCGCCGGATCGTTCTCCATCAGCTGCAAAACTTCCAACTGCACTTTTAGTGCCGTCAGCGGTGAACGCAGCTCGTGCGCCGAATCGGAAATAAAACTTTTTTCGCGTTTGAGCATTCCGTCGATTTTTGCGAGCAAGCCGTTCATGGCGGCGGTGAGCGGCCTGATTTCGTCGGGCAGACCTTTTTCCGACAGCGGCGAGAGATCGTCGGGGCGTCGTTTTTTCAGCTCGTCGGCCAGCCGGCGGAAAGAAGAAAATTCTTTCCCCACAAAATAGATGACGGCAATCAGCAAAACAAACAGGCCGCCCAGCCAGGGCATCAAAAACTCTTCCACCATATCCAGTGTAACTTCGGTACGGTACTCCATCTCCTGCCCGACGGCAATCACATATTTTTTGTCTGCCGAATCGACGCGGACAATACGCCATTTGTCCCCGTCCGCCTTTTCGTCGGAAAAGCTGCCGACGGCGGCGGAAAAGGCAAAATGCTTTCCGTTTTCGTTATCGTGAAAAACCATTTCTCCCGTGCGTGAAAAGACGGCAAAACCGATAGCCTCGTCCTCTTCATCGGCATTGCTGATGCGACTGATGATTTTATCGGTTTGTTTTTGCACTCCGGGAGTCAGAGCTGACCAATCGGCCGAGGCCAGCTGGCGCGCCATTAAAATCTGATACTGATCGAAAAACTCGTCAATTTTTTCGCGGCATTCAAACCACGACAACAGCCCCGAACATAACCAGATCAGGCAGGATATGCCGCTGAAAACCAGCAGCAGACGGAGGCGCAGGCTCAGTTTTTTCATCTATTTGTCTTCCATTATATAGCCGATTTTGTTGACGGTGCGGACAATGTCCTTGCCCAGTTTTTTGCGCAGGTGGTGGATGTGTACCTCAACCGCGTTGCTTTGCACTTCGTCGTTCCAGGAATAAATTTTATTTTCTATCGTTTCTTTGGAAAGCACTTTGTTTTTGTTTAGGAGCAAAAGCTCCAGCAAAGCAATTTCCCGCGGGGAAAGAGCTACTTCCCGTCCCGAAAGGCTGACTTTGCGGGTTTCGGGATCAAAAGCGACGTCGCCATGGGTTAAAAGCGGAGAAGTGCGGCCGTTTGCCCGGCGGATCAGCGCGTTTAGGCGCGCCTGCACCTCTTTTAGGGAAAAAGGCTTGCCGAGATAGTCGTCGGCGCCGGTATTCAGACCGATAATCCGCTGGTCTACATCGCCGCGGGCGGTCAGCACCAAAACCGGCTCTTTACGTCCGTTGTTCCGCCAGTTTTTCAAAACCTCCAGGCCGTCCTGTCCGGGCAGCCCGAGATCCAGCACCGCGACCTCATAAGGCGCCTGATACAGCGCTTCTTCGCCTTCAAAACCGTCGGTAAACCAGTCGACGGCAAAGCCGAGCCTTTCAAGCCCGGCCTTTAACCCGTCGCCGATCAGCTGGTCGTCTTCCACCAATAAGACCCGCATGAGCAACCTGCTTTATTTTTTCAGCTGAACGCGGTTGACATCAATGATGGTATCGAACAAATCTTTGTCAACTTCACCGCTGATTTCGATGGTGTCTGCCGGAGTAACATTGACGCCGCGCCAGTCTTCGTCGTCGATTTCAATGGTTACGCTGCCGCTCGCATCCTGAAACAGATATTTTTCGTCGCCCAGGCTCTGCGTGATTTTGCCGACCAAAACAACCGGCTGGTCATCGCTTAATTTAACGGCTTCGGCAACCGTCGAGGTAGCCAGGCCCGGACCGGTGAAACCGCCGCGGGAAGCCGCCGCTCCCTGATACTGGGCATGAGCCGCACCGGCAAAACCAACCATTATGGCCAAAGCGGAAACTGCGAGTAATTTGTTCATATCTTTTCTCCTTAAAAAATGTTTTCGTTTAACTGCTTACAAGAACAATTAAACACTCCAAACTTAAGTAACGCTTAAGGAATAAATTTTTTTTGATTTTTCTTCTTGTTTTTACATATCCCATTGATAATGAATAATATTATTTTTTATAAAATAAGCAAGAAAAATCCTTTTTGCAGACGGAAAGCGGTTTTTCTTAAAACTTTGCGGGATAAAAATTAAGGCGGGCGATTATTGCTCGTCCGCCGTATTCAGTTCGTAATAATATTCCAAAAGCTCGCGGGAATAGTCTTTGATTTCGCCCGAGGGCAAAACCAGCATCCGGCTGATGCCTATCTGCTCCACAAAAGCGGGATTGTGGCTGACCACCAGAATAGTGCCTTCAAACTGGCGAAAATTGCCGCCGATAATTTCCTGAGTTTCCGGATCCAGGTGGTTGGTCGGCTCGTCCAAAAGCAACAAATTCGCCCTTTGCAGCAACAGTTTGCAGAGCACCACCCGCGCCTTTTCGCCGGGCGAAAGAATCGCCGCCTGTTTGTTGATGTCATCTTCATAAAACAAAAAATTGCTCAAAATACCGCGCAGCTGCCACTCGTTGTAACCGTCGGTTTCCACATTTTCATATATGGTTTTATCGGGATCAAGCTGTTCCAGCTCCTGGGCATAGTAGGCAACATCCGTTTTCTGACTGAAAACGATCTCGCCTTCCGCCGGCTTTAATATACCCATAATCAGTTTCAGCAAAGTCGATTTTCCGACGCCGTTTTCGCCGACCACCAAAAAGCGCTCGCCGCCGTTTAAGCGAAAGGTCAGGTGCCGGTATAAAAGCCGCTGTCCGGGATAGCGAAAGCTCAGATTTTCCACCGCCAGAGGAATTTTCCCGCCCTCGCGTTTGGGTTTGATATCCATTTTCACCCGTCGGTAGGGACGCTCGCGGGTCAACAGTTTGCCGCGCATTTTTTCCAAACGAAGAGCCCGTTCCTGGCCTTTGCGCTTCAGCTTATGATTGGTTTGCGAGGCCTCTTTTGCACGCTGCACAAAATCTTCCAGTTTTTTTATTTCCCGCTCCTGCCCGGCAATCAGCAGTTCGCGGTTGCGCTGCTCTTCGGCGCGCTTTTTCTTAAAAATATCGTAATTGCCGTCGTAAACCGAAATTTTGTGGGTTACCTTGTTGATAAAAAGAATTTTATGCACAATCAGGTTTAAGAAATCAACATCATGGCTGATGATCAGTACCGACCCCTTGTAATCGCGCAGATAGGAAGTTACATAATCTTTGGTTTCCGCGTCCAGATGGTTGGTCGGCTCGTCTAGGCATAAAATTTCCGGTTTGGAATAGAGCACGCGGGCAAAGGCCAGCTTTGACTTTTGTCCGCCCGAAAGCTCTGCCAGCGGACGGTCGAGAAGATCGGTGTCAATTTGCATTTCTTCCATTAGGGAAAGCAAAATGTCGTCGGCCTCATACTGGTCAAAATAGTCAAGCTGTTCCTGCAAATAGGCCATGCGGTCCAGCAGGGTTTCGTGCTCGCTTTCCGCAGCCGTTTCCAGCCGGCGGTATATTTCTTCAAGCTCGCTTTTGATTTTTTCCAGCGGCCGGCCGGAAGACAAATATTCCCATACCGTTTCGTTTTCGCTGTCAAAAACAATTTCCTGCGGCAGATAACCGACCCGCGCTTTGCCGACGGAAAGCGTGCCGCCGTCAAGCGCAATTTGACCAAGCAGCAGCCTGAACAATGTCGTTTTACCGGCGCCGTTGACGCCGACAATGCCGACCTTGTCTTTGTCCGAAAGCTGAAATTCCGCATTGTCAAAGATGACTTCCGCGCCAAAAGACAAATTCATGGCGCTGCCCTTCATTCTTTTTCCCCTTTAAATTAAATCCGCCGTTAACGAAAAAACGCGGTTTGCCGCCGCGTTTTTTTTATGAATTGGTGGAGCTGAGGAGGATCGAACTCCCGACCTAATGATTGCGAACCATTCGCTCTCCCAACTGAGCTACAGCCCCAAAATATATATTTCAAAATTCAAAATAATTCTTGTTTCCGTTCGAGCGAATGGAACCATTCGCCTTGGGTGCCTAATTTCGCTGCGGTTACTGCCGTTTCCCTTGCTCAAGTAAGGCAGCCAAGATGTTACAGACGAAAAGCCTCCACCGGAGCCTTTTCGCTTAGCCATCCCAACTGAGCTACAGCCCCAAAATATATATTTCAAAATTCAAAATAATTCTTGTTTCTGTTCGAGCGAATGGAACCATTCGCCTTGGGTGCAACTTATTTTACGAAAAAGATTGATACCTGATATTGATGAAAATGTAAAGACAAAAAATTACTTTTATAAAAAATCCTCTTACCGGCCTGCGACCGGAAAGAGGATTCTTCTTTAACTTAATTCAAGCTCTGCCAATGATAGGCATTCTTCAAAAATGTCCGGCATTTTTCCAATGATAAATGGCCGTTGCTTCCTTTCAGACCGCCCTCGGCGTCAATAAAGAAAAACAGACCGCTGTGGACGGAACGGGAGATTTTATCCAGTTCCCGCTCAACGTTTTCAGGAGTCAGGCCGCCGGCATAACCCTGAAAGACATTGCCAAAAGCGGGCGCCGGGCGACTGGAAGGCAAAATTCCCTCACCGAAAGAATTGTCATAAAGACAATCAAACCTGACCCCTGACAGGTACACCTGCCGGATAAGCTCCGCGTTGGCATCGTTATACGACAAAACAAACGTGTGCTCCGGAAAAAGGTTGATCATTCTTGTAAGATTATTCAAGAGAACATCATCACCCGGTAGTTTGTCCCTGCCGATTTTAAAGTTGAGCTGGATCCTTCCGAAAAAAGGAAAGCCGTAACAGTCCCTCATTGCCAGAAATTCTTTTAACTCGGGCGCCAGTTCGCCGAAACAGAATCGTTCCACCCAATCCCGATTGAGGTGCAAAGCAAAACGCGACAAAATATCTTCGTCTTTCAGGCGGTAGTAAAGTTCCTTAATCCACCAATACCGATCCGAATCGTAAGATGCTTTTTCGCCGGAAACCTGGATGCCCAGTTCAAAAAACGTTTCTTCAAGCAAAGAAACCAGACTTTCTATGTCCGTGTGTTCATTGGCACCCGAACATGTTACTAAACTTAAATTCATAATATTTAAAATAATGATTATTTCGGGGGATATTATATGAAAATTCCCTTTGTCTGTCAAAACAA
Organism: uncultured Alphaproteobacteria bacterium; assembly: GCA_944390375.1. Classification (GTDB taxonomy): domain Bacteria; phylum Pseudomonadota; class Alphaproteobacteria; order RF32; family CAG-239; genus JAFUYI01. The sequence continues at coordinate 20,986 of CALXPZ010000106.1, forward strand.
AAATCAGAGCATGAAAAAAGCCGGCATTTAAAGCCGGCTTCGGAATTGGTGGAGCTAAGCGGGATCGAACCGCTGACCTCTTGAATGCCATTCAAGCGCTCTCCCAGCTGAGCTATAACCCCATAACACTCATTTCTCGAGCCTTTTAACATTATTTTTTTTATATGTCAAATAAAAAAAGCAATTCCGGTCAGAATTGCTTTTCTTTTTTTTAAATATCCAAATCATCGACAAATTTGGCACGCTCGATAATGAATTTGAAACGCAATTCGGGGTTTTTGCCCATCAGGCGTTCCACCATCCGCCGGGTTTCAAAAGCCTCTTCTTTGCCTTCCTCGGTATTGGTGGAAGGAATCAACACTTTCAAAAGCGTGCGCTTGGTCTTGTCCATAGTGGTTTCTTTTAACTGAGCCGCGCTCATCTCGCCCAAACCTTTAAAGCGGCTGATTTCCGCTTTCTGATTGCCTTTGACTTCTTTTTTCAAAATCCGTTCCTTGTCGTCGTCGTCAAGGGCATAAAAGTTTTTGCCGCCGGCGGAAATTTTATAAAGTGGCGGGGTAGCTATGAACAAATGTCCGTTTTCGATAAGTTTGGGCATCTGCTGGTAGAAAAAAGTCATCAGCAGCGAAGTGATATGCGCACCGTCGACGTCGGCATCGGTCATGATGATGATT
>CALXPZ010000107.1 GCA_944390375.1 uncultured Alphaproteobacteria bacterium
AAGTTGTCGTACGGGGATCGGCCTCCTCATCGCCGACAAAGGACAAACCATAGCCGCTTTCTCCGTCAATGCTGTCATTTAAGAGAATCATCCCCCCGTTTTGCATCGAAAAAGTAACATCGTTTGCAACAGTATCTTCCCAAACGACGGTTCCCGGCATACCGCTCGGAAGTTCCGGAGGCAAAGGTTGCGTTTGTTCCCCGTTTAGGATGTAAAGACCGTTGTTTTGACCGTTAGCCGTATTATTACTGAACGTAATCGCCTGACCGTCGGCAGAAAATACGGCGCCGTTGCCGTAAAACGCACCGCCCAAAGCCGTACCGTTTTCCGCCACAACCTTATTACCGGCAAACGAAGAATTGGTAAAGCTGCTGCCGGCACCACCGGTGATCGCTGCCTTCATCTCAGAAAGTTCGCTCTTAATTTCAGATAATACTTCTTCCTGCTCAGCCGGGGACATGGCGGCATATTCTGCTTTTGCCTGTTCCAGCTCTTCTTCCGGCATACCGGCTTGCTCCATCACATTAAAGTAGTCATCTATCGTCATCGAGGACGGAGAAAGCTGCATCATCAGTCCATACATATACCCTTGCGACTGCTTATAACGGTTAAAATCTTCCTCACTGTCCACCGTTACATGACCATTGATAAAGCTGCTGTCATTTTTCAAATTATAAATTTCTATTTCTTCCCCGTTGTAAGAAACGGTCAGGTGAAGAGAATAATCATCAATCGAAAAATCCGAAACAAACCGATTATAAACCGCTCCGCCGTAAGCATTGCCGCCCGCACTTTCTGCCCGGTTACCGACAAAGTTGCCGGTTATGGTATTGTTACCTCGGTCGTCAGCATTATACACGGCGCCACCCGCGGCGTTGCCTGTACCGGTTGCAAGAGCATAATTATTTCGGAAACTGCCGGTTAAATCTATGGAACCATATACCGCGCCCCCAAAAGCGTTACCTTGGTTGCCGGCCTCAACATAGTTATTGACAAAATTACCTGAAAAAATTCCTGCCAATAAACTACTGTTATGAACTGCTCCACCAAAGGCATCGCCGTTAGCAGACGAGGCGTAGTTTTGCCCGAAATCTCCGGTTACCGTAACGCTGCCAAAATAATGTAATGCTCCGCCGGTAGCATCGCCTTCTACCTTCACGGTCGCATGGTTGCCGGTAAAACTGCCGTTTAAAGTAAAATTATCGTTGCCATCTTGGTATATCGCACCGCCGAAGGCATTGCCGTTTTGACTTTCGGCAAAATTATCCAAAAAGTTACCGGAGACATTGTCGATAGAAGTGCGGTAATTGTAGATTGCGCCACCCATTGTATTATAATCTGATTTTACATAATTGTTCTTAAAATCTCCTTTAACCGAATTTAATTTTCCAACCACGTTTAGGGCGCCGCCTTGGGCCGTTAGGTTGGTTCCTTTCGTTTCGACATAATTTCTGATAAAATTTCCTTCAATTTTATCAATGTTTCCGCTTGTAGCTACGGCTCCGCCCGCAGCCTCATCTCGGGAAGCATAACCATCATCATCGAACTTAACGTAATTGTCGATAAAATTGCCGGTAATAAGGCCGATACTACCGTTCCTCAGATTATTAAGGGCGCCACCAGCAGTATTTTGGTTAACATTATCAACTACTTTATAATTTCCGGTAAAATCGGCGTTAATACTGTCAATGGTGCCGCTGTTGGATACAACAGAATTGCTATAATTATAAATGGAGTTTATATAATTATTCTTAAAAATCCCGGTAATATCAGTAATTTTTCCGCTATTGCTGACAGCGCCCTGATTGTTGACAAAATCCGCATCAATGTTCAAAATTGTTCCTCCGTTGACAACAGCTATTGCCAGATTTTCCGTGAAATTTCCGCTCAACTTGTCAACATTGCCAGAGTTAAAAACGGCGCTTCCTATATCAGAAGAAGAAATTTTCAGCATATAATTGTCTTGAAAATTTCCTTCTATATATCCGATAGTTCCTTTGTTGCGGATAGCGCTGCCGACGGTGCCGGAAGATCCTGCGTTTTTAATAAAATCGCCTTTGACACCGCTGATTGTTCCGGAATTATAAATAGTTCCGCCACCGCTGTTGTTCGTAAAATTACCGGTTATCTCCAAAATGGTTCCTGTGTTGAGAATGCCGGTGGAATCGTTTCCCGTAAAATCAGCATTAATGTTGCCGATAGAACTGCTGCGGCTGGCATTGTTTACAACCGTTCCCGTATTATTACTGAAAGAGCCTGAAATATCACCGATGGAACCGCGGTTGTAAATGGTGCTGCCGGAAGCCTTGTTGCCGGTAAAGGTTACACCAACCATATTGCCGATGGTGCCCGTATTATAAATCGCGCCACCGTAGGCATTATTGACTCTGTTTGTGCCGTTGGCAACCACCTCATTACCGGTAAAGGTTACATTGACCATATCGCCGATGGTACCCGTATTATAAATCGCTCCGCCATAGGCATAAACACGGCTTTCCGTAGTACCCGTGCTGTTGGCAACCGCCTTGTTGCCCTCAAAGGTTACGTTTGTTATGCCGTCGATGGTACCCGA
>CALXPZ010000108.1 GCA_944390375.1 uncultured Alphaproteobacteria bacterium
GAATGTGACAGCCCGTTGAATTTGGAATTAAGGGAAATTCTCTTTGAACGGATTTTGCCGGAAAACGGTATCGTCCGCATCTCGCACCGCCGCCGTCCGGATGCTCCGGCGGAAACGATCATCGAAAAGGCGCGTCCGTATGTTGCCGCCGCCGGTAGCCGTATTTATATCCCGGCCGGAACTTTTTTGCAGCCCTCCCGCGAGGGGCAGGAAACGCTGACGTCTTTGGTGTTGAAATATCTTGACGGCGTATCCGGCAAAATTGCCGATTTGTTCTGCGGCGGCGGCACTTTTTCCTACCCTTTGGCGCAAAAACCGGGCACAACCGTGCTTGCCGTCGATTCTTCCAAAGAATTGCTGGCCGGTTTTAAGGATTCCGTCAACCGGCAGATGATTCCCAATATTGAGATTATAAACCGCAATTTGTTCAAATATCCGCTGGAAGACGGCGAATTGGAAGGGCTGGCGGCGGTTGTTTTTGATCCCCCGCGCGCCGGCGCTAAAGAGCAGGCCTCCCGTCTGGCCGCGCAGCCGGCGGGAAAACGCCCGCCCCGGCTGGTTGCCGTATCCTGCAATCCCGCAACTTTTGCCCGCGACGCAAATATTCTGCAGGCCGGCGGTTATCTCCTGCGGGAAGTAACGATGGTCGACCAATTTGTTTATACCCCGCATGCCGAGCTGGTCGCCCGGTTTGATGATACCCTTTGATATAAACAGGTTTGAGCGGCCTATTTACAAATTAAACCGCTTTCTTTATAGTCAGATACATCTGAAAAACAATAAAGCAAGGAATGGTTCTATGTCGAAAAAAATCCTTTTGGCGGCGGCGGTTTTTGCTCTGGCGTCTTGTGCTACGGAAGAAAAAAGCCTGGTCCGCTATTGTCCCAATGTCCAGATTGTGCCCGAATTCAGCCGGCTGACGCAGATGTCCGGTAAGGCGGAAGAATCAAAAATCGAACTGATTGGTTACGAAGGCTATTGCCGGGTAGACCTGCGCGGTCAAACCAAGGCGGTGATTGCGCCGATTTTTGAAGTTTCGCGCAAGACGGCGGATTCTGACGAAGTGGTACGTTTCCGCTACTATACCGATACCGGCGAAAACAACAAGTCGGCGCTGATCGGTAAAGAGGCTTATTCCGTCAGCGTCAAAGTGCCGAATGTCGGCGAAAAAATTATGTATCAGGGCGATTATGCGGAAGTCAGAATCCCAAATGGGGAACCCGGATATCCGATTAAAATGGGCTTGGTTTTAAGCAACGCGCAATACCGCTATAACCGCATAAACGGCTTGAAATAAAAGGAGAAAATTATGTCCTACGATCATCACAAACTGTCTTCGCGGATGGCTGATGCGATTCGCTTTTTGGCGGCCGATGCCATCAACAAATCCAAATCCGGCCACCCCGGTATGCCGCTCGGCATGGCCGATGTTGCCACGGTGCTGTTCACTCGCTATTTGAAGTTTAATCCCGACGATCCGCGCTGGTTTGATCGCGACCGTTTTGTGCTTTCCGCCGGCCACGGCTCAATGCTGCTGTATTCCCTGCTTTATCTGACCGGCTATAAGGATATATCCCTTGACGATCTCAAAAATTTCCGCCAGCTCGGTGCCAAAACCGCCGGCCACCCGGAATACGGGCATCTGGCCGGGGTGGAAATGACAACCGGACCGCTCGGACAGGGTATTGCCTCGGCCGTCGGTATGGCAATGGCCGAAAGACATTTGAATGCCCGTTTCGGCGATGATCTGTGCAGCCACTATACTTATGTCATCGCCGGCGACGGCTGCCTGATGGAAGGCATTTCCGAAGAGGCGATTGCACTGGCCGGACATTGGAAATTAAACCGCTTGATCGTTTTCTGGGACAACAACAACATCACCATTGACGGCACCGTTGACAAAGCCAGTTCGGTTGACCAGGTCAAACGTTTTGAAGCCGCCGGCTGGAATGTGTTGGCGGTGGACGGTCACGATCAGGAAGCGGTGGCGGCAGCGGTTGAAAAGGCCAGAAAATCGGACCGTCCGGTTTTGATTGCCTGCAAAACCACCATCGGTTTCGGTGCGCCTTCCAAACAGGGAACCAGCGCCTGCCACGGTTCGCCGCTCGGCGACGAGGAGCGGGCGGCCATGGCCGAAGCCCTCGGCTGGAATTATGCGCCTTTTGAAGTGCCTGCCGATATTTTGAACGCCTGGCGCGAAGCTGGCCGCCGCTCTTTGGCCGAATACCGCGCCTGGGAACAAAGAAAGTCGACGGCCGGAGCCGGGTTTGACGACGTTATCAACAACCGCCTGCCGAAAAATTGGGACAAAGCCTTAAACGCGCTGAAGAACACGGCCGTCAAAGAGCAGACCAAAGTGGCCACCCGCAAGGCCTCGCAAATGTGCCTGGAGCAGATCATGCCGCATCTGCCTTCGGTTATCGGCGGGTCTGCCGATCTGGCCGCTTCTAACCTGACGTTTGTCAAAGGTATGAAAACCATCACCGCCGAAGACTATTCCGGCAACAACCTGATGTACGGCATCCGCGAACACGCAATGGGCGCGATTATGAACGGTCTGGCGCTGCACGGCGGCGTAATCCCCTATGGCGGCAC
>CALXPZ010000109.1 GCA_944390375.1 uncultured Alphaproteobacteria bacterium
TCTGCATATCCATATCCGACAGCATGGAGTCGCTTGTTGTCATCGGCATTGTCTGTTGGGCTCCGTAAGAGGAGGTAAACGCCGTGTCTGACGTTTTGCCCGGTACGGAAAGCTCGGGATTGCTGACAACCGGCCGTTTGATCGGTCTTTTAACTTTTTTCAGCTTGTGGCGGATCGGAGCGCCGTTGTTCATATTATCCATTTTCCAATCTCCTTAAACTATTGAATATCCGTAACCCGGGGAACTTGTTTTTTGATGGTTCTGATAATTCTCGGCACCATAAAGACAATGGTTTCCGATTTTGGCGCCGATACGCCGAAAATTTCGTTCGGAATACCAATAATCAGGAAATTTTCTCCCAGTTTGCTGCGGATATTAAATTGCGTGATTTGCCCGTCCGTTCCCTCAAGCGTGATATCCGAAAAGATTCTGTTTTGCGGCATAAGGGAAGATTTTGCCAACAGGGATAATTGCGCCTCGGCCGATTTTCGGTTGGCGCATTTGCCGATGTCAAAACGAGCCAGCCACAAGTTCGGAACGATAAATTTGCCTTCGGCAGCTTTGACAACCCGGGCCTGGCCGGAAAGAAAACGCTGCAAAGTCTGAAAATTCAGATCGTCGGAAGTGGTCAGTACGCGCCCGATAACGCCGGTTTTGGCCGTTTTGATGGTGCCAAAGTCAAAAATGTTCAGCAGTTTCTGCCATTCAATATCGTTTGTGATGTTATTGTAGGGATAAATTGTGAAGATACTGACATCATAAGCAATCAACACCGGATTTTCTTCAAAATAATCCAAAAGATCCTGAAGTTTTGTTTTCAGCTCAATGTCGCCGTCAAAGGTAATGGAATAGTCGGACCAGTCTGTCGTGATGTTGGTAATGCCCGATCCGCGGAGCACGTCGAGCAAAGCCAGAATAATCGGCCGCGACTTCGGTACGTAAAGGGTAAAGTTTGCTTTCCGGCTGATGGTCAGAGTTTTGGTTTCAGCATTGTAGCTGTAATAAATTTCTGCCGCCTCAGTAATCATTTTAATAACATCGGACAGCTCTCCGCGCAGGTTTTCCGCCGAAATGCTGGTATAAGGCGCGTCTTTTGCCACCAGACGGATGCCTGCTTCTTTAGTCAGTTTCAGCAAAGCTTTTTCCGCCGGCATGGTTTTAAACGAAAAACCGGTAACTTCAAAGCGCGGCAACGGATTGTTTATGCCGTTGCGGGTCAGGTTAAAAGCTTTCATGTTATAAGGCAGAGCCGTGATCATTTCCTGGGTTTTCCAGTTGACATTGCAGCGCAGCGGCGTTTCCAAATCAAGTGAGCTTGCGCCTTTCGGTGTACGGATCATATTGGGATCCTGCAAATCGATCAATGAAGCTGCGGAAAGCGGGTTGCTTTCTTTCGGTGTCGGCTCGGGGGCAGGGGTTTTGCACCCGGCGAGCATTCCCGCCAATATAAAACAAACGGCTGTTTTTCTGAAATTTCTACAATATCTGAACATTAGTCGGTTCTTTCCGTTTTTTAAGTTGACTGTTAATGTTATTTTTGTCCTTCCTCGTCCGGGAAGTTTGGTTTAATATCGTTTTCTTGCATCAGCTTTTCCATCAGCTGTTCCATGCCCATTCCCGCGCCGACGGTCGGATCGACTGATTTATCTACCTCTCCCAGAGCTTTTTTCATCTTTTCGACTTCGCGGGCGTCTTCTTTGATCATATCCGGGGTAGAGTTGCTTTTAAGCTCGTTTTGATATTCTGTCAGCGTCCTTTTCAGTCCGTTCATACCGCCGGCAATTTTGCGTTCGACATAAGGGTAGAGCTCTTTGTGCTGCAAAATATACTCGCCGGTTTCGCTGATTTCTTCCAAAACATCAAGAATATATCCGAAAAAAGGGTAATCTTCAATCGCAATGTTTCCTTTTCGCACACAACGGGCGGCAATTCTGGAAATCGTCCGGTCATAATAGTCTTTCAGCAGGATGTAGTTGTCAATATACCACAAATCTGGATTATTGTTTGTACCTGCGGGTCTGTTTTGTTCCATCTGTCATTTCCTTATATTGCAATTTTAATTATACATGCTTTCGCCGTAAATTGTTTTTTCTCCTAATTTACCCGATATCGTCGTTGTTTTCAATATACGGATCGTGGAAATTTTCATCTTCCAGTCCGAGCAATACAAACTGCGGGAGCTCATCAAGGACAATTTCGGAAGATTGGGCAAATTCGTCAGGCGAATGGAAGGTTTCGGCTTCCGTATCTTCGATGTTGCCGAAAGAAAACGGTTGGAATGGCGTTTCTTCTGGCTGAGTATCTTCGTATTCCCACTCCCAGCCTTCGTCTTCGTCGGCGGCTGCTGCAGCGGCGGCGGGTTCTTCGGGAACTTCCTCGTATTCCCACTCCCAATCTTCGCCCTCTTCGCCTTCGACAGCTTCACCTTCGGGAACTTCCTCATATTCCCATTCCCAATCTTCGCCTTCCTCGCCTTCGACAGCCTCATCTTCGGGAACTTCCTCATATTCCCATTCCCAATCCTGACCTTCCTCGCCGTCAACGGCTTCGGCATCGGCATCGGCATAATACGTGCCGTCCTCTTCGTTGGCGTCGTTTCGGCTGTCGGCATATTCGGCAGTTCCCGCCGGTGGGGTGTTGTCATTGTAAGACGAAACGGAATCTTCTTTGGACTCGT
>CALXPZ010000110.1 GCA_944390375.1 uncultured Alphaproteobacteria bacterium
TTGTCTAAAGTCTTACAACCGGCACCGGAGTATAAACATCCTGCCGATAATAATATTGAATTGTTCAATAGTTGTAGACAATAATTGTTTTCAAAACTTTGCCGTTTTTCGTCCGGCAGACTAAGGAACTCATGTCCCTTTTTATTTTTCCCCCTTATGTCATGCCCGGACTTGATCCGGGCATCCAGTCAAATAATAAGGCCTCTTTGTCTACTGGATTCTCGGGTCAAGCCCGAGAATGACCGGGAGGTGTGTTTCCCGTTCTTCCCTTATGTCATGCCCTTTGTCCTGGGCATCCTCATCCTCCCCGATGTCATGCCCGGACTTGATCCGGGCATCCTCGTCCTTCCCTCATGTCATGCCCGGACTTGCCCCAAACATCCAGTTAAATATAAGGCCATATTGTCTACTGGATTCTCGGGTCAAGCCCGAGAATGACAATGAAAAAGTGCCCGAGAATGACCGAGAGGGGTGTTTTCCAAGTCAGCTTGAGAATGACAAGCGAGGAGTATGTTTCCCGTCCAAGCCTGAAAAAATAATAACAATATTCTTAAAAACCTTCCCCGGGGGCTGCCGGGAGGAATGAACCTCCCGGCTTTCCGAAAGAGAGGGCCCCGCCCTAAAGGGGATTTATTGTCCGGAGTGCTCCGGGCAACGGGCGGGGGTTATTTGTTACAGACCGCCGTCGCTGTCGCTCCAGTCTTTATAACCGATACCCTGCGAGCAGTAATAGCACCCCGAGCACAGGAACTTGCGTTCGCCGGTACAATTATAATCCCCGCTAAATCGGTAATAATAAGGTCTGATATCCGTAAACCAACGGGGGCCGCTGGCGCCGGGACAAAGTACGGTTTTGTCGCCTTTTACACAAGTCGTTGTGTTAGCTAAGGGAGTACAACCGCGTATGTTGTTTATTTTCTTGGCTGATCTACCTTTATCGTTACAGGTATTCGCCGAAAGCCCGTCGAAACCATCGTTTTTCGGGTACCAGGGATCGATTGTCTGCATTTGACCATAGCTGTTTGTGCTGCCGCTATAGGTAATATACATAGAGAACGATCCCGGCATGGAAAATGTAAACTCGTCCGAGAACGGATTATTATTTTTAAAGTTAGCGTTATAAGCATTGTCATAACCGATACAATGGTTGCTGTATGCGGCATTATTAGCTCCCTGTTCCCTGGAATCGTTATTATAATTTTTATTTTGATTCGTCGGCATACAAGCGTTATTGGCAACGGAGTACATAATCCGTCGAGTCATATCGTTTGCTCGGCCGTTCAAAATCATATTGCCTCCGGTCGGGAAATTGAAGTCGGTTGTATACTTTGTTCCCATAGCCGTAATTGAGCTGCCGCTGCCTTCGATACAAGCAACGGAGTTTCCGGCAGTTTCCAAACGGATAGGCTTGTTTGACGTGAAAGTACTGTTGTTGCCGACATAAAGATAACGGTTGTCCCAGATATTAACTATGGCATCCGTTACATAAACTGAAGAACGGTTACGCACGACCGTGCCCACACAATACTGTTTTCCGCGTGCAAACATGCCCTCTGTATTATGGTTCCAGTTATCGTGTCTGCCGCTGGCAAGCAGCCGTCTGGCATACAGTTTGGAGTTGTTGTTGACATTCACGTTGACATGCGAAAAGATATTGTGCGCATAGACAGTTGAATTGTCAATATTCAAAACAGCACCGGTATTGCCCTCATCATCTGCATCAAAATCAGGAGCAAAACTTGTTGAGCCGCTGACTTTGGCATCCTTAAATTCAACAATATGATAACCACCGCCTTTAAAGACCAGACGTGCTAATGTAACATTTGACTGATCGTCTTTGGGCCCTAAAGGTTCATCTTGACGGTTCTGCATAGTTGTAGTGACCATATCAAACTTAATATCACCGGTAAATCTAATTTTTGTGCGGGTTTCCTGATTGATTACTGTCCGACCAGTAAAATATTTTGCGTAATGTCCGGTGCGGACGTCGCCATTTAAAGTCGTCTCTTGATATTGTATTAAACCGATATTATCCCAAATATAAGTAGACAGTTCACGTCCGTCTTCCCTCTTAACCGTAAAAGTCCTTCCTCCCCATTTTTGGGGGGTGCCGCTGTCATCCATATAAGTCAGTCGCAGGTCAATATTGGTAAATCCGCGGCTGAATATCTCATTGGCATATTCCAGAGGGATGGTCAGTTGCGGGTTTTTATCCGTATCTTCGTATTCCTCGTTACATTCCGGATAGGTTGTCGGATCCAGCTTATACAAAGCGCCGATGCCGTTGATTGAGGCATACCTCTTCTGCCCGCTTTGACCTTTGGCATAAATCACCTTATCGCCGTTGCTCCTGCTGTCGTAAGACAATCCTGCCTGCGGCAGTTTGAAATCCGAGCGCAAAAACAGGTGAGTGCCGGCCTTAAAACCGTTTTTGGGTGATGTCAGCGTGATGTAAAAAGCGTTCCAGGCGCCGTTATACTGGCCAAAGCGCTCATCGGCGGAAACAGCCGTCCCCACTTTTGACAACAATCTCTGGTCGCAGGTGATTTTACAACGGTAATATTCCAGATATTTGCCGACATCTTTGCTTTCCGAATAAATCCTCTTTCCGTCGCCGTCATAGCCGAAACGACAGGGAATAACGGTGCCTTTTATCCCTTCGGAATTGACGCAGGTATCCGGCCATTCTTCCGGTGAATATTGAGTCATATCTTGATGTTTTTTCTTGCAGAAATTGAGCGGGCTCCAGCGGCAGAAATAATAACCGAACATATAGGGGCACACCTCATTGCTGTTTTCGCAGGCAATCGGATAGGTCTTTTGATCCTGGTTCATATTCTGAGTGTCATAATAGCAGGTCTGCTGGCTGCAATTTGAGAAGTAACCGGCGTTTTCACATTCCGCTTCTGCCGAACTGCAGGAACTGTAAAGAGAAATGCCGTTTTGTACGCACTTATCCGCATCAACGGCCGGGCCGTAGGTACAGGTTTTATATGAACTCGGGCATTGGCAGGCCTTATAAACCTTGCCGTCGCTCCCTTTACAACTGGATATTTCCGTTGTATTGGCAGGGCACTCATTCGGATAATGATAATAGTTGGTATCACATATGCACTGGTCATAGCGCACTTCATCAGTCGTGCTCATGATACAAATACCGCCGCCCGGCTGACAATTTTCCGAGGTCTGGGCGCTCCATTCTTCAGGGGTTTTATAATCGCTGTTGCATTGGCATTTGTACAAATTGCCGCACTTGTCAACCTTGCCGGCGTCGTTTTTCACCGTTTCAAGAGGATAAACACAGGCCTGATAGGCATATTCCGCACCGCAGCATTTGACATAATTGGCGTCATAGGGGCACACGCCGCCGACATTGGTACAGCTGCCGACAAGATCCGGATAGTCGTCTCCGCATAAGGATTCGCCGTCCGGTTCCACATATTCGCCGAAATCCGTCCCGCCGGCGCAGTCCGGATCGCCGACAAAACATACTTTAGCCGTTGCCGGCAGCGCCGCCATTGTGCAACAACACACGGCAAGCAAACATAACCATACGGTTTTGTACAATATTCTCAT
>CALXPZ010000111.1 GCA_944390375.1 uncultured Alphaproteobacteria bacterium
TACATCACCTGGGTCAATTTGAGAGGATACGAGGGGGAAAGGCTATGAGAATATTGTACAAAACCGTATGGTTATGTTTGCTTGCCGTGTGTTGTTGCACAATGGCGGCGCTGCCGGCAACGGCTAAGGTATGTTTTGTCGGCGATCCGGACTGCGCCAGCGGTACGGATTTCGGTGAATACAGTGATCCGAAAGAAGAAGGCGAAAGCTTGTGTGTTGATGAAGGATATATTACGAAAACTGCCTGCGATGCGCAGCCAACCAAATATGTCGTCGGCTATTGCCCGTATAACAGCGATTATGTGATGTGCTGCGGACGGGAATATGCTTACGACAAATGTGTTTACCCCCTGGTTGCCGACGGCGAGAAGTGCGGCGGCAAGTATAAGTGTAAATGTGATAGCGGCAAGTATCCGTATAAACAGCAAAATGCAACTTTGTGCGTTAATACGGCAACCGGAGCACAGTATATGAACAGTATCGCGTCCGGTGCATCATGCGCCTATACAGGATATTCCAACAACCAAACAACTACAAACATTTATTTTACGGAATGTTTGTGCGACCGTGGTCTTTATCCCAAGACCGAACAGGAGTGTACTGAAAATGGGTCGACACCTGCCGGCAATTCGTGCACGGACAGCAACGGTAACACCTATTATTCCGCCTGTATCTGTAACGAGGACTTTTATAAGGTTATTTCCAGCGACTGTAAATATGGTACTTATATCACGGATCCGTTATGTACTCAGGGCGATGTTGTCAAGGCGCCGAAATGCTGTGAATGTAATATTAGTACTTTTCCGTATGAAGATATGAATCATGAGGAAGTGGAAACTTACACCAGTTGTGAAAAAGAAATAGGCTGCACCCGCGGTTCGCGTTATAAAGCAACATCCTGTAAACTCGGTTATAAGATCGACGGCGGTAAGTGTGTGCCCAAGGATTGCGATGAAATTCTGGTAGATTATATGAACGAGAAAAAAATTAAAGATTATTCTCTGTATGAAACGGGTAAGACTCCAAGCACAAAGAATGTTATCGTAGCGGCAGATACCGGTTATGGCGCTAAATGGGAAAACTTTTATAACAAAAAAGTTATTTCCGGAGCGGCGTACGCACAAACCATTACCGGCAGCGATTCTTTAACCAAGCTGGTTAAACAGCAATGTTCGGAAGCGCCACGCATTGAAATCAGCGGAACCAATATGTCTTCTACATCTCCTTTGGACTTCACTTCTGTTATTGTAGACAGCAGCAGTTCGTGGTGGAACAAAGGCGGTGTTACCTGTACCAACTGTGGTATAGAGGGCTTCGTGATTTACAATGATAGCGGCAAGTCTATGGAGCTGAAGTACGATTCCGGTAAGCCTAACGCAGACAATATGTATGTTGATGCTTATGAACTCGTTATCGGAAATAAAAGCACTTTTTCTTCAACCGGATATGATTATACGTTGGATAATTTGGAAATAAAAAATACAGCCTATAGTAAGGTATTCTTTTCCGGTAAGAGCGCTTCGTCTTATAACACGTTCCGCGTGACCGGCAAATATACTCAGGGTGGAGCAGCAGGATTCAGATATTATAATGTCTACTCGGCTAATACGTATATAGGGTGTCCCAATGGCGGAACCGGTTGTGGATATGATAAGGACAATACCGGGTATGATGAATCGGGTATTTCTATCTATTTTACCAACTGGTATTTGTGGGAAAATCCGACAAATTCCTATAACTTATACATGGAAAGCAGATCTTACCTCGGGTATCCTACCGGACAATATTTAGATAATTGGGGCAATTACAGTAATAGAATTATAGGACGTGATTTTATGTGGTATTATACCAGCGTTAATGATGTTCTTTATAACTCGGAAGACAGCGGACGCTGCAGCGGTGCCATCGGAACGCTTAACTATATAGACTCCAACGGCTCTGTCAGGAAAATTAATTTTAGCGGCGAAGGACACCGTTTGCTTTGCGTCGGTAACGGACATAACGGTTCTTGCGGAAACAGATATGTTGTCTGGAAAGGAACAGGTTCCCACTCAGAAAGCGTTAACGGAGGAAACTGCGATGCAAAAAGGTGCGTCTTCTGTGCAGGGGTACTTTAAAATACTGCCCCCGCCCGTTGTCTAGCTTATTTTGGACAATACAAATCCCCTTTAGGGCGGGGCCCTCTCTTTCGGAAGGCCGGGAGGTTTATCCTCCCGGCAGATCCCGTGGGAGGTTTTTAAGGATGTTGTTATTATTTTTCCCCTGTCTGTTTTGACGGTTTTGTTGTCATTCTCGGGCATATTTTTCTTTCTGTCATTCTCGGGCTTGGACGGGAAACACCCCTCTCAGTCATTCTCGGGCTTGACCCGAGAATCCAGTCGACAAAGAAGCCTTATTATTTGACTGGATGCCCGATCAGGTCGGGCATGACATGAGGGGAAAAGAAAAACAACAAAGGGTAATATCCCGACGTCTGCCGGACGGAAAACGGCAAGGTTTAGAAAACAATTATTGTCCATAACTATTGGCACGCATTTATTATTAGCAAACAGGCTGAATAAAGCGAGAACACGCCATAAG
>CALXPZ010000112.1 GCA_944390375.1 uncultured Alphaproteobacteria bacterium
CACCGTCGCAGTTGGTGGTTTCAATATAATCAAAATCCATCGGCAGCCCGACGTTGACATAAAGACCGATATCCGTTCCGTCAAGCGTTTTGGCAGGCAGATTGCGGAGCGCCGCCAGTTTTTTCTGCAGCTCTTCTTTTTCCGCGATTCTTTTGCGGAAATCTGCTTCTATTTGCGGCGACGGATTGACATAAACGTATCCTTCATTACCGTCAAGCGCCACCGTCTGCCCGTTCTGAATTTCCCCGAAAATACCTTTGATTTTCGCCAATACCGGAATATTAAGGGCTTTGGCGACAATCGCCACATGCATGGTCGGCGTTCCGTCTTCCAAAATCAAGCCCCTGATCCGGCTGTAATCGTAATCCATCAGTTCGGCCGGTCCCATCGTTTGCGCAACGATAATAAGGTCTTTGGCCTCCACTTCCGAAACCCGGTTGTAATCGCCGCTGAGATAAGACTGCAACCGGTCGGCCACGTCGCGCAGGTCATGCAGTCTTTCGCGCATATAGCTGTCCGAGCTTGCGGACAACCGGTTCCACATATCTTCATAAGCGCGTTCGACCGCCGCTTCCGCCGCCAGACCGCCTTTGATGTTGTCGGCAATTTTGGAATACCAGCCTTTGTCTTTGGCAAACATCCGATATGCGTCCAAAATATCGACATGCTCGCCGAGCCCGAGTTTGGTAGAATTGAACTTATTGTCCAGATCCTCATTCATCTGGTGATGCGCTATCTCCAGCCGTCTCAGTTCTTTTTCTTTATCTTCCGCAAAAATATTGGTAACCGACTGCCGCCGACGGTGTACGACGGCCGTACCGATGCCGTATCCTTTGTTGAGCGAAAGCCCTTTAATTCGCTCTTTAGTTGAAAGCCCGCGGGATTTTATCAGCGATTTTTTATAGGCGGTAACTTCTTCCGAAGCCAGAATTTCCGCCAACATCATGGCTATCGTTTCAAGCAGTTCGACATCGGCTTCCGTGCGCTCTTTTTCCGCCGCATTATACAACGCCAGCACGCCGATTGTCCGGTTCCATTGCAAAACCGGCACCCCGATAAAAGACTTAAAATCTTTTTCCTCCAGCAGCTCCGGTTTGGAAACAAACTTCGGATACATCCAGATATTGTTGATAACAAGAGAACGTTTGCTTTCGGCCACCTCGCCGGCCATTCCCTCATTATAACGAAGCCGCAGCCGCCGCAAAGGCGCCTGCTTAAACCCGCGGGCGGCAAACAGTTCCAGGTAGCTGTCATCAACGGTTACGTAACAGGTCGCCGCATCGGCCTGCATTTTAGCGGAAATCGTTTCCAGAATGCGGGACAATTTGTCGGAAATATTGTCTGGCGACTTCATAATCCGCCGCAGCTGCGTCAGAATGCCGAGAGCCTGTTTGATAGCCGGTGATTGCATAACACTTTCCAAAAAAAATAACCTTCCGTTATTTATATGACTTATCCGCCCTTTCATCAAGTCCAAAATCACATCTTTTCAGCATTTTGTTAAAAGCCGAGATAACAGTTGACTCTTCTCCGCGATTATTTTAATTTTGTCGGGAAAAAGATATTTTTATTTATGATTTCAAGGATTAAGAAAATGGCAAACAATTATGTACGCGGGCAAAAAGACACCCGCCCCTGGGGCACATGGGAAGTTCTTGATTGCGGGGACACTTTTTGTGTCAAAAGAATAAAAGTTACCCCCGGTTCCAAACTTTCGCTCCAGCTCCACCACCACCGGGCAGAACATTGGATTATCGTAAAAGGCACCGCGCTGGTTACTTTGGGTGATGAAATCCTGACCAAAAAGACGGATGACCACATCTTCATCCCGGTTGAAACCAAGCACCGGATCGAAAATGCCACCGACAGCGACGTCGAATTTATCGAAGTTCAGGCCGGCGACAATCTGGACGAAAACGACATTGTCCGCCTGGAAGACGTTTACGGACGGGTATAAATTCCCCTCCCTTTTTACGGGCCGCCGGATGCGCGGCCTGTTTTTTTAAGGATTAAAGGTTGACTCTTCACCCAAAAAATAGATAATACGGACAAGGTTTAAGATTTTTTAACGGACAACAAAAGATGAATTTTCTGGATCTGGGATTAAGCGAACAAACGGTTAAAGCAATTAACGAATGCGGAATTGAAAAGCCGACGACGGTGCAGATCGACGTCATCCCTGCCATTTTGCAGGGCAAAGACATCTTCACCATTGCACCGGGCGGATGCGGCAAAACCGTTTCTTACGTGCTGCCCTTAATTGACATCATCAGCCGCAAGGAAAAACAAAATATCCTGATTATGACTTCCGATTCGCAAAAATCCGTCATGATCTCCGACAAACTGGCCTCGCTCAACCGCTTTCACGAAGAAAGCGAAGAAGACGGCGACGGTGAAAACGACGGCGATGTCATCATCGGCTCGCCCGATCTTTTGCTGGACCTGGTCAAAGAAGGACAGATCGACCTTTCCAAAATCAACATTTTGGTCGTTGACGACATCAATCTGATCAAGAAAAACAAGCAGATTAAAAATATGGAAAAACTGCTTGAAATGATGCCGGCCGACAAACAAAACATTGTCTACACCAACCGCCGCTCAAAAGAAACCCAGAGCATTCTCGACAAGATATTAAAAGCGCCGGAAGAAATCAAAGTAGATAAAAACAAAGAACAGGAAGCAAGCCTTTCCGCCGCCGGAGAACCGACCGGCAAAAATACGGTACAAGCAGCCTCTTCCAAAATGCCGGTTTTAGATCCGGAAGCTCTGGCTTTGTGCGAAAAATACAATTCTTTTGCGGGGAAAGCGCCCAGATTTCTGCTCAACAAAGTTACTCTGGCCGAATGCGAATAAGCTCCGCCTGTTTTTATCGACAAAACCGGTCTGAAATTTGTAATTTCAAACCGGATATGTTTGTTTTCCCTCGTCCTCCCTGTCATTCTTAGGACTTGATCCGGCATCCTCATCCTCTCCCCAAAGTCATGCCCGGACTTGATCGGCTATCCACCTTCACCCCTAATGTCATGCCCGGACTTAATCGGGCATCCTCATCCTTCCCCAAAGTCATGCCCGACCTGATCGGGCATCCTCATCCTTCCCCGATGTCATGCCCGGACTTGATCCGGGCATCCAGTGAAATGTAATGCCTTATTGCTCACTGGATTCTCGGGTCAAGCCCGAGAATGACAGGGGGTGTGGTGTCTATATCAAGACCTAAGAATGACAGAGAGAGGGGGGCTCGTCCAAGACCTAAGAATGACGAGGAGGGACACGGGGCAAGCGCATAAAAGAAAAGGAGCGTTTTTGCTCCCTTTCTTTTCATCAACAGTCGTTTCCTCCGTCCGTCCCGCGGGCGGGGATTTAACCAATCCTAAAACGCGTAGTTCAGACCAACCCCGAAGGTTTCGGCGTCATAATCCGAACCGAAGGTATAGTCAAACCAGCCGTAAACCGACAACCGGTCCGTAAAGCCGTAACGACCGCCGAGTTTAATCCGCCCCAGTGTCGCGTCATCAACTC